>QJXZ01000290.1 GCA_003248125.1 Gammaproteobacteria bacterium
CTTCGCACAACGGTCGCAACACATACACCCGAACCCTCGACAACAGCGCGCCTACCACCTCGAAGGCGGGATTGGCCGTGGTCGCGCCGATGAACGTGACCGTGCCCGATTCGACATGCGGTAAGAATGCATCTTGCTGCGCCTTGTTGAACCGGTGGACCTCATCGACAAACAACACGGTCCTGCGGCCAGCCGCGCGCAGCTTCTCCGCATCGGCAATGGCAGCACGTACTTCCTTGACGCCTGAGAGCACGGCGGAGAGCGCCATCCACTGCGCGTCGGCGTTGTCTGCGAGCAACCGAGCGAGCGTCGTCTTGCCTGTACCAGGCGGGCCCCAGAGCACCATGGAATGCAGGTGTCCCGTTTCCGTAAGCACGCGCAATGGCTTGCTCGGGCCGATCAGATGTTGCTGACCCGCGAACTCGGCGATCGTTCGCGGCCGCATGCGGTCCGCAAGCGGTCGTCCGTCGTTGCCACCCCCGACGCGCGATCGGGCCAGCCGGTCACCGTGCTCGTTCGATGAATCGCCCGTCACGCCTCCACTCCCGAGAGCTCAGCTCACCCGACCAAACCGGCCAGTTCTTCCGCCGAGGTCAACCGGATGGCGAGATCCGGCCGCGGGAACCAGGTGGTGGGTTCCTGCAGGTTCTCAATGTACTCGCGGACTGCGGGGATCGCGCCAATGCGCTGCACGAAATCGTCGAGCTGCGGGTAATCAGTCACGAACCGTTCGGGCGCAAACGCCTTGTACCAGTTGCACAGCACATTGAAAGCATGCAGATCGGCGATGGTCAACGTCTCGCCGACGAAGTATCCGCTGTTGCATGGATTGCCGCGCAGGTAGTTGCCAAACGCATCCAGATGGTTCGCGTAACCATTGGTCGCAAGACCCCAAAAGCCCTCCCCCATGAACGCGTTTCTGCGCGCAACCACGACGTCTTCGGGAACGCCCATGCTGACGATGATCTGCAGCAATCCGTTCCAGTGAAAGAGCGCATCGTAGGCGTGCGACATGATCTCCATCACGCCGTTGCGCTGCTCAGCTGTCTTGCCACCAAGACCGAGATTCTCAGCTAGGTACCTCATGATCACCGTGCTCTGATTCAGCGCCGTCTCGGCATCGACATACAGCGGAACATGGCCGTTCTTGAAGCATCTCTTGACGGGTTGTACGCCATGGTCGTCCCGGTAGGCCCACTGGTCGATCGATATCTGAATCAGATCGTAGTCGACACTCTTGAGGTGCAGCGCGCAGCGAATGGGCCAGGCGATCCCGATGATGTCGAAGTACACGAGTACTGGCCTGTCGACCGACCTAGGGTTCAGCGCCGTGATCCTATGGCACAGTTCTTCTACGGAAGGTGCGATGCTGCTCGTCATGGCCGACTCATCCAGGGCGATGCAGCGGACCGTATCGGCAATCGATCATCGAAACAATAGCGGTGCGGTCACTGGCGGTGTCAAGCGGGATCCGGCGGGGCATCGCCAATCGACGCGCCATCGATGGCCCCGACATCGCCCGCGGCCTCGCCAATGACCTCGGCATTGGGCGGTATCGTGAATTCGAACTCGTTGTCTGGAAAATTCGGCGCCGTGTCCGTGTTGTAGAAGCGCACCTCCGTCGATTGCCCGAGGGAGTCGCGAATGTCGATCGCAGCCAATTGTCCTTCGTCGAACATCATGTGCATCTCGGTATACAACGCCTTCGTGCTTCGGGGCACGAGCGTAAAGGTTCGCAAGCCGTTCATCGTTTGCTCACTGACGTCGAAGTGATCGGCGATGCGAGCCGCGTCGCCGGTGAGCACCAAAGCGGGCGTCCCGTCCAACGCGTCGGCGATTGCGCGCACTTGCACTTGATCGAGATCGGGTTCGTAGACGTAAAGGGTATCGCCGTCGGTGACGATGAGTTGCGGGTAAGGATCCTCCACGACCCATTTGAACTGTCGCGGCCGCGCGATTCGCACGTAGCCTGCAGAGTTCTCGCGCAACTCACCGCGCTCACCTAGCACGGTCTGCGTGAACTCCGCTTCGAAGCGTTCGACCGGCATCAATAGCCCAGCAATACTCTCCGCCGCGCCCTGCTCACCACTTGCCGAGCCAGCCGCAAGACAGACCATCAAGGCCGCGAGCAAGCGCTCAGTCACGTTCGGGCACCAGTACTTCGCGTGAACCATTCGTGTTCATGGCGCTCACTACACCAGCGGCTTCCATCGCCTCGATGAGGCGCGCCGCCCGGTTGTAGCCGATACGCAACTTGCGCTGCACCGCCGAGATCGATGCCCGGCGTGACTCCAGCACGAACGAAACGGCTTCGTCGTACAACGGATCGTCCTGCTCTGTCGATTCGCCTTCGCCAAACTCGGTGA
>QJXZ01000176.1 GCA_003248125.1 Gammaproteobacteria bacterium
CGCTCATTCGAGTACTGCGCGGGGGAAGTGAAGCGACACGCCCGTAGCACTCCGCGACGCATCCGGAGAGTGCGCATCGTAATCCATGCGGTTCGTACGCGGAACACGCAGGCAACCCGCGGCCCCCATTGAACGTTGCCGCGTGAGTCACGCGCCGCAAAGCATTACAGTACCGGGAAGTGTCTCCGGGCCGAACGCCATGACCATCTCGAAGCGCATCGCGCTGGCTTTCGGGGCTCTCGTGCTGCTCGTCGCTGCAGCGGCAGTGGCACTGTTGGTCGCGCGCGCCAACGTCTATCGCTTCGACGCGCTGGTGGTGGACGATACACCCAACGTGCCTGGCGAAGGCATCAACCTGCAGTGGCTCGGCAACACCAACGTCCTCGTCAGCGATGGCACGACGGCGGTGCTCACCGACGGTTGGTTCACGCGACCTTCAACGCTGCGCATTCTGTTCGGCAAGATCGAACCGGACGGCGGCGCTATCGAAGCGGCGTTACGCCGCGCCGGTATTCTTCGGTTGGCGGCGGTCGTGCCGGTGCATTCGCACTTCGATCACGCAATGGATGCGCCGGTGGTCGCGCGGCGAACCGGCGCGGTCCTACTCGGCTCGGCATCGACCGCGAACATTGGTCGCGGCGTTGGCCTGCCAGAGGAGCAGATCGTGGTCGCGGAGCCGCGACGCGCCTACGACTTCGGCGCCTTTCGCGTGACGCTCATCCCATCGCATCACTTCGTGTTCCCGTACCTCGACATTGGCAGCGGAGAACCGCAGCAGATCACCAAGCCGCTGGTACCGCCGGCGCGAGTGACCGACTACGCCGAAGGCGGCAGCTACGCCGTACTGATCGAGCACCCGCTCGGCAAGGTGCTCGTGCAGGGCAGTGCCGGCTTTCTGCCCAAGTCACTGGCCGGGATCGACGTCGACGCCATCGTGCTCGGTGTCGGCGGCATTGCGGGTCAGACGGCCGCATACCAGCGCGACTATTGGACGCACGTGGTCGATGCGGTGCGGCCGGAAGCGATTTATCCGGCCCATTGGGACAGCTTCACCCACGCGCTCGGCGATAAGCCGGAGCCGCCGAACATCTTCTGGGATCGCGTGTTCGGCCTGCGCACCGAGGACAGCATCCACTATGCGCTAGAGCGCGGCGGCGACAAGGTGCATCTGCTACCGATGTGGCGGGCCGTGCCGGTCAAGCACCGCCGCTGAAATTGGTGACAGTTACCGATTTCGTCGACCTCGTTCCTTCGATCCATGCCGTGTATGCGAAATCGGTAACTGTCACCAGGCGAACTACGGGCGCACTTCATAGTAGAGGTTGCTCGGGTCCTCGAAGTCGTGCATCTGGAAGCGCGAGAAGCCAGCGTCGCGCACCATCTGCTCAGCGACGCTGGGATTGAACCCGAGCGTGCCAAGTCCGGCGCCATCGGGTTCGGACAGTGCGGACGACATACACGCGGAGACCGAGAAGCCGTAGAACATGGCGAGCATCGGATTGCGCATGTTGGTCTTGAAATCGGCGTGGCTGCGGATGTCCTTGATCAGCCACGTGCCGTCGGGCTTCAGTGAACGGCGAATGGCGGTGATCACCTCCGCCGGCCGTGTCATGTCGTGAATACAGTCGAATGTGATCAAGAAATCGTAGGTGGGTTTCATCGGCAGCGCTTCGCCCCCCGCGACGAATGTCTGCACGTTGCGGAGCGCCTTCTGTTCGACCTTCTCGCGCACGCGCTCGATGGCATGGCTGCTCGGATCGTAAGCGTGGAACGTCGACTTCGGGAACGCCTCGGCCAGTGTCACGAGCGCAATACCGCCGCCGCAGCCGACGTCGGCCACGGTCGCACCTTGCTCGAGTTTTGCGATCACGCCATCGAGCGCCGGCACGATTTTTTTCACGAGCATCTGTCGCGTCCAAGGACCCAACATACGCTCGGTGCGATGCGCGGCATTGGGCCCGAGTTCCTCGTAGCTGAGGCCAATGCCGGTCCGGAATGCATCGATCAACTTGTCCACGGTTTCCGGGGCTGTCGGCCCCGCGAAGGCGCCGGCCGCGAACGCGAGACTGCTGTCCTCGTCGGCCAACACAGCAGCGCCGACGTCGGTCAGCTCGAAGCGATCGGGATCGTGATAGTCGAGCAATCGCGCCGCCGCTTGTCCGCGCAGCCACTCGAACAGCCAGCGTTCCTGAAGGCCGGTCTGCGCCGCGAGTTCCGCCGCAGTCAGCGGTCCCGCACCCTGCATGGTCCGATACAAACCCAGCCGGTCACCGATCTGGATCATCAGTGAAACGATCTCGCCTTGTTTGAAGCTCCAAACGTTGAACGAATAGCGTTTCAGTGCATC
>QJXZ01000257.1 GCA_003248125.1 Gammaproteobacteria bacterium
GTTTTCCCACATCGCGATCACCATGCCGGGCCATCAGGCCCGGCACGGTCCTCCTTCAGCAAACAGACTGCGTACTTCTTACTTGGGCGCTTTGCGCGGATACACGACCGGATCCGAGGCGTACTTCGTCGGAGCGACGACCACGTACTTGTCGCCCTGGATCTGGCGCAGCACCATCGGCTTGGCGATATTGTTGCCGGCTGGGCTGAATTTGATGTTCCCGTAGAACGTTTCCATCTGCGTTGCCGCGAGCGCATCGCGCAGCTTTTCGGTATCGAAGCTCTGCGCACGCTCGAAGGCATCGGCCCAGATCTGGATCACCGCGCTCGCCTGCGCGGTTTGGTAGGGAACGATCTTGTATTCGGGGTGCGCCTTGAGGAACGCGTTGTAGTAATCCTTCGCCGTGCCGAAGAGCTTGTCCTTGTATGACAGGGTTTCGGCCCATTGCGTCGGACACAAAATGCCTTCCGATGCGCCAGCGAACTTGGTTGTGAGCTTGGCCGACTCGCAGTGCGTCACGCCGACGATTGACGCATTTACGCCCATTTCCTTCATCTGCCGCACTGCAGTGGTCGCACCCTTGGTGTGCCCGGAAACGACAATGACGTCGGGCTTGAGTGCCTTGATCTTGGTCAGTGTCGCCGAGATGTCGCTCAAATCACGCGGCATCTTGTCGTCGACCACGATCTTCATGCCGTGCTCTTTGATTTTGTCGACCACGCCGGCACGCACATCGAGCGAGAAGGGATCGTTCTCAAACGACAGCGCGACCTTCAGGTCACTGGGCTTCTTGCCGCTTTTCGGCGCCAGTTCGGCCGCCAGGTCGATGACCGGGGCAAGGTATTGGTCAGAGGTCGACAGCGCGGCAAAGACGTACTTGTAGCCCTGCGTGAACAGCGAGCGCGATGCACCCTCGGCTTCGACCATCGGGATCTTGTACTTCTCGATGACCGGCAGAGCCGCTTTGGTCGGTCCCGAGGCGTATGGTCCGAGCGTGTACTTGATGCCGTCCTGATTGATGATGCGCTCGAGCAGCTGCGCGGTACGCGCCGGTGTCGACTCGTCGTCGTAATACTGGATCTTGAACTTGTAGCTCTTGCCGTTGACCTTCACGCCACCCTTGGCGTTGATCGCGTCCACCGCAAAGTTATAGCCGTCGCTCGCATTCTTGCCTTCCTGCGAGTATTTTCCGGTGATCGAAATAGCCGAACCGAGGATGATGGTGTCTCCCTCGACTTTGGCTTGCGCCATCGTCGCAAAAGCGAGCGCCACAGCCGATGCTGCAACGCAACCAACGCGCTTGAATTCCATCCTATGCTTCATGATCGATCCTCCTCCTAGTGAGTATCGCGCATCCGATATCGCGAGGCTGAAACCTTAGCACAGGGCCGCAGCAGGGCAAACCGCAGCACCCCCGGAATGTCCCTCCGGGCAAGGCCTTCCGTCGAATCCGGTGCGCCCTACGCCGTGCGCCAGCGCAAGATGCGTGCCGCCAAGATCGCCAGCATCGGAAGTGCGAACCCAATCGTGGTCGAGGCGATCAACAGCCACCCTAGGTGGCTGTAGTCCGCAGACACCGTGACGGCCTGCGTGGCCGCGTCGCGCACCTCCCGCGTGACGATGAACAGCTGGTTCAGGTATTTGGTTCCGAGTTGCGATGCCGACAGTGCCAGATTGGTAAACGATGCCATGACCGCGAAGAAGGTCGCCTTGAGCTCGGCCGGGGCCGAGTTCGCGATCCAAGCGAGCATTGGAATCATCGCGATCTGACCCAGCGGCGATTCGAGTGCGGTGTCGATGAGCGCGATGGTGTGCGCGTTGATCAGGCCGCCGGTCAGGCGGGCGGTCCAGACGTGCAGTCCGTAATACATGCCGATAATCGGTAAGGCGAGCAGGGTGCCCGCAATCGTCAGGAAGCCGACGACGTAGGCGATCGAGCGTTCGGCCATGAACCGCCGGAAGATGAACATGCCCGCGAGCGTCAGGACGCTGGCGATTAGGGAAAGCTTAGCGAGAAACGACTGGTCGAACCCGAGCACGTCGATCATCCACCAGGTCGAGCCGGCGCCCGGTCCGGGGATGGCGCGGAACACGAAGATCACCACGGCGGTGCCGACCAGCGTCTGGCGTGCCTCGGGACTGAGCGTCAAGAGCAGCCGCCACATCAGAAAAAGCACCACGGCCATCGAGCCGGCGAACACAATTTCCTGGCCGTACTGCAGGTCCGCCAGACCGACCGAGAGCGTGACCACGACGAACAGCAGGCTGCCTCCGAGGATCCACCAGTTGGGATGCGCGGCCTCGGTGCGCACCTTGAGCATCTCGTGGATCTGCGCGG
>QJXZ01000034.1 GCA_003248125.1 Gammaproteobacteria bacterium
GTGCCATAGGCATCGATCGTCTGGGTCAACTGCCCGAGCACATTGAACGTCGACTGTTTTGCGCGCGTCACATCGCTTGCGCCGGGCGTTTTGACGGTCTCGGTGACCGTTACCGTGACCGCCCCGGCGGTGCCGCTAAAGCTCGTGGTCGTAAAACCGAGGTCGGGCCGGTCTTCGCGAGTCACGCGATATCAAGGGAGACTTACAAGGGAGAGTCGTGGCGATCAGGCGATCGCTGAGTTTCGCTTGTGAAATTGCTTGGTTTTCGTCACGACGGTGGTGACAGCCTAGCTGAGTGGCGAATTGCGCCGCGTACGCGATCCCGCAACACCGGCACCACCTCGCGCTCGAACCAGGCGTTCTGCTTCAACCAGCGCGTGTTGCGCGGCGACGGGTGCGGCAGCGGCAACAGCGACGGCCCGTAGCTGCGCCATGCACGCACCGTCTCGGCCAGTGTCGCCCTGCGCTCCGCACCTAGGTAATAGGCTTGCGCATAACGGCCGATCAACAGGGTGAGCGCGATGTTCGGCATCGCGGCCCGCAGCCGCGGATGCCAGAGCGGCGCGCATTCAGGACGGGGCGGCAGGTCGCCGCCTTTGCCGCGACCTGGGTAGCAGAATCCCATCGGCACGATCGCTACGCGTGATTCGTCGTAGAACGTCTCGGCACCGACACCCATCCATTCCCGCAATCGTTTGCCGCTCGCATCGTCCCAGGGAATGCCGGACGCGTGCACCTTCGTGCCGGGCGCTTGGCCGACGACGAGCAATCGTGCCGACGATCGGCCACGCAACACCGGCCGACAACCGAGCGGCAGGTGTGGTTCGCATACTCGGCATGCACGCACCTCGTCGAGCAATCGCAAGAGGACCTCAGCCATGGGCAGCGTGAACTGACGTCAGACTTCGGTACATGAGACCTCGTCGAGCATGAAATCGAGCATGAGGTCGATTTGCGCTTCGAGCATGGGCAAGCCCGCATGGATGCGACACCTACGCGCCGCCGCTGCGGCCAGGAATGGCGTCATCGCCGGTGTGATCACGACTTCCGCCACCAGCGATCCGGGTTCGATGAGTGCTGCGTCCATCGGCAACGGATCACTATGCCGCATGCCGAGCGACGTGGCGTTGACGAAGATCTCCGCACCCGTGGCATCGTCGACCACGACGTCGACCTTCGGCCACACGCCGCGCAGGCGATGGGCGAGTTGCTCGGCGGCCAGCCGGGTGCGATTGGCAATGGACAATCGCTCGACCCCTGCCTCCGCCAGTGCGAATGCGATTGCTGCGGCGGCACCGCCGGCACCGATCAGATGCACGCGTTTGCCCGCAACGGATTCGCCGGCCCGCGCCAAACCGGCCACGAACCCTTGCCCATCGAGGTTGCCGCCAACGACTCGGCCGCTGCGGCTGCGCCGCAAAACGTTTACCGCACCGATGGCGCGCGCGTGTGGCTCGAGTTCGTCGATCAACCCACAGACGTCTCGTTTGTGCGGCATCGTCACCACCGCGCCGCGGAAGTTGCGGATTGCACGCATCGCCGCTACCACGGCGTTGAGCTCTCCCTTCGCCACACGCCAAGGCATCAATCGCGCATCTATGCCGCGCGCCTTGAGTCGATCGTTGGCAAGCCTTGGTGTGCTCGCTTGCGCCAGCGGGTCACCGACAATGGCGAGCGCATCGGTGGCGCCCGTGATCACGTCTCGGGTCACGACTGCACACGGCGCTCGAGCGGCACGAGCACGTAGCGCCAAACGATCACGCCGATTGCAATGCCGACAACGTCGACCAGCAGATCCTTCACCTCCGCGGATCGACTCGGCAGGAAGAATTGGATGACTTCGATCGCGACGCCGTAGGCGAGCATCCAGGCCGCGATCCAACGCGCACCGCCGGCGTCGAAGTACGCAACCCCGAGCGCCGCGCTCAAGTACACGAACGCGAACAAGTGCAGCGCAACGTCGGTCACGGAAAAAGGCAGCGCAATACCCTTCGGCGACAGCGCAAACGCCGTCGCGATCACGAATGGAATCCAGAAAGCAGCCTTGCGAAGCGGGGCGTACGCTTCAGCGGCCACGCGCCGAGCGCTCGTGGACCAAGTCGACCAGGTACTTGACGTTGTCGACCGGTGTTTCCGGCACGATACCGTGGCCGAGATTGAAGATGTGACCCGGCCGGCCACCCACCTCGTCGAGTAGCACACCTGCATGCAGTGCAATCGCCGCGCGATCGGCGCACAGCACGATCGGATCCAGATTGCCCTGCACGGCGCGACAACCGAGCATGTCCCAGGTGCGACGCAACGGCGTACGCCAGTCGAAGGCCATT
>QJXZ01000036.1 GCA_003248125.1 Gammaproteobacteria bacterium
CCACTCGAGACCCGCGTCTTCCAGTGCCTTGCGCGCGGCATGCACCCCCTGCTCGAGACCCGATACGCCGTCCGTGCGGCCGAACGGGTGAATGCCGATGCCGATGATTGCTACGTCCATTGTCGTTTGCCTCGTCTCGCTGCTAGCGGGCTTGCCCGCGAACCCAGAACGGTCGCTACTCCACCGGTTTGAAAAAATACGCCATCACGTCGTTGCCGTTGTCGTCCCGGATGTACTTCTCCACCACCAGCTCCATGTCCATGCCGATGCGCAACGAGTCGACGTCGTCGCACTTGATGCGTGCCTCGACGCGTGTCTCGCCCGGTAGCTCGACGTACCCCACGCCGAAGGGCTTGAAGTCCTCTGCCGTCTCCGGCCCGTTATATGGGGGCCGATTGGGCAGAAAGCTCTGTATCGTCCATGTCCACAGCTTCCCGCGCCGTGCCATTTCGATGACTTCGACATCTTCCCCGCAACAGGCCGGACAGCTCTTCTGCGCGGGGAACATGACAACCCCGCAGTTGACGCACTTGCTGCCGAGCAAGCGCGGGTCGTTGGAGGGCCAAGAGAACAAGCCCTCGGCAATGGGAATTTGCTTGGCCGCCGACATGGATTTCAATGCCTCACGTCAGGTAGTCAGGGTACGCGCGCGGCCCGACGCGGATACGATCCGGGCGTAACGCACGGCGGGTCGTGTGTGGCGCCGCCCTTTATCCTGTAAAGCGGGCCGGTTCTTTAAATCGGGCCTCCCCCGCGTGGCCGAGGAGTACAGCACAAAACCGTCAGGCTGTCATGTTTTGTGCCGGCGCCGCCTGCTGCCGGCGAGACGCTGGGCGGAATCGCGGTCGATGGTGGTGAGCACGTCGGCGAACTGACGTCTGAGTTCGTCCTTGAGCCAACGCAACATCGTTTCGGCCACCGCGTGCGTGTCACGCGTGTGTTGGTTCGCCGCCAGTCCCTCGAGCAGGTAGAGGGTCAGCGCATTGGCGCGCGTGAATGCTTCGGAATGTGCAAGGTCGGGAAAAACTTCCTTGGAAATCTGAAACCAGGCGCGATCGAACGCCTGGATGGCGGGCATCAGCACCGCGGCAAGTTCTGCATCGGTGCGTGCCGCCACTTGCAGCTCGTGAAATACCACGAAGTAGCGCGTGTTCAGCTGCGCCCAAAACGCGTCGATGCCTTCCTCGATGCGCGAGTGCACGGCGCCAGACTGCACTACGCTTTCTTCGATCCTGAACAACTCGAGACGCCGTTCGTTCAAGTATCCGACGGTCGCGCGGATCAAATCGGCTCGCGACGGGAAGTGATGCAGCATCGCGCCGCGTGACACGCCGGCTTCCGCGGCGATCTTCTCGGTGGTGGTATTGTTGTAGCCAAATTCGTAGAAGCAACGGATTGCAGCGTCGAGAATGCCGTTGCGGGTGTTCTCGCTCTTGGTTTGCTGCCAGGTCTTGTTGGCTGACGGCCGCTTGGTCGTGCGTGGCATGGTGGTCACCCCCATGTCGAAATTGTAAGGGGACAGCAGATGAGCGACAAAGAAGTCCTCCTGATCACCAAGGGACATCCCTATCAGCGGGACGCACTTGCGACCTTGTTCGATGGGTTGCCTGGCATCAACTGGACGCAGGTCGAGAATCCGGCGGCGCAGGTGTTCTTCGATCCGAAGCTGGCGTCGGCCTACGACGCATTCGTGTTCTACGACATCCCTGGTCTCGCCTTCGGTCCGGGCGGCCCCAAGAGCTGGCTGCCGACGCCGGAGGTGGCCGCGAATCTAACGACGCTACTCGAGCGCGGCTTCGGGATGGTGTTCTTGCATCATGCGATTGCCGGTTGGCCGGCGTGGCCCGAGTACGCCGAGATCATCGGCGGCCGCTTCATGTACCTACCTGGCGAGCTACGTGGCAAGCAATGCCAAGACTCCGGATATCGCCATAAGGTGAATCATCGTGTGCAGGTCCTCACACAGCACCCCGTTACCGCGGATGTCGACCGCGAGTTCACGATCACCGACGAGCTGTACCTGTACGAGGTATTCGAGGACAGCGTAGTACCGCTGCTGCGCAGTGATTACGCCTTCGTGCGCGACAACTTCTATTCCGCGGCCGCCGCCGTGCGTGAGGGTAAGCTGTTCACGAACGAAGGTTGGGAGCACGAGCCGGGTAGCAACTTGGTTGGCTGGACCAAGCATTATCGAAACAGCCCGATCGTGTTTCTGCAGTTTGGCGACGACCCGGAGGCCTATGGCAACGCGCAGTTCCAGATGCTGCTCGGCAACGCCATCGCCTGGGTGGCCAGCGACGACGCCAAGGAATGGGCGCGCAAGCGTCGGCAGGAGCGCTAGCCATGGCATTGGATGTGATCGGAGCAGGGCTCGGCCGCACTGGAACGCTTTCGCTCAAGCTCGCGCTCGAGAAGATCGGCTTTGCCAAGTGCTATCACATGCGGGAAGTGTTCGAGCATCCCCAGCACATCGAGGACTGGGCGAAGGCCCATCGCGGTGAGCGTGTCGATTGGGAACAACTCTTCGCGGGGTACCGAGCGACCGTCGATTGGCCGGCATGCAACTTCTGGCGCGAACTGACGGAGTTCTACCCGCATGCCAAGGTTATCTTGAGCGTGCGCGATTCGGAGCGTTGGTTCGAGAGCATTCAGGCGACGATCTATCCGGCCACACTCCGTGCCCTGGAATCCGAAGATTCAGCCAACGTTCACTGGGCACAGTGGGCGGACGAACTGATCTGGCAAGGTATGTTCGGCGGACGCTTGAATGACAAGCAGCACGTCATCGATGTCTTCGAGCGTCACACTGAAACAGTCCGTGCCACCATTCCGGCAGAGCGGCTGTTGGTCTACCAGGCGAGTGAAGGGTGGCAGCCACTGTGCGAGTTCCTCGGCGTGGCGGCGCCCGACGAGCCGTTTCCCAAGGTCAACACCACCGCCGAGTTTCAACGTGGGCGGCCGCGCTAGGCGACACGCTCCGGATGTCCCGACCAAGTCCAGGCGTAGCTCGTGCGACTGACGCCGACCATGAGCCCACCGAGCGCCTTGGGATGAATGAAGAGACCATCGTCATTGTCGTCGCTGCCCGTCCAGTCCCGCGGTGCGAGCGCTTGCAATCGATCGCGAAGCTCTCCCAAGCGATCTGTTTCGCCGTAGCACATGTAGAGCGACGGGCCGAAACGGCTGAAGAAACGCCCCATGGTCTTATCTGCATCGAATGGATGAATGGTCTCGATGCGGTGCAGGGCAGCGGGGTTGAATAAGGTCAGGAATCCGCGATAGCCATATTGCTTTGATTCGATTGGCACGAAGTGCCGCTGCTCGAGCCCGAACAATTGCGCGAAACGTTCGGCGCTCGCATCGGCACTCGCGGTCAGGTGCGTAACTTCATAGAGGTTTTCGAGCAAACCAACGCGCTTGCGATTCGTGCTCTGCGAAATGACGAGGTTCAGGCCATCGATGCCCATGCGTTCCCCGCACACGTAGTGCTGTTCTGGGCCGATGGTGGTGGTAACGATGCCGTGCTCCGCGAGCCGGCGGCGCACGGCATGGATGTTGCGCGTCGCGACACCCGCGGCGAACGGACCGCCGCGGCCGCTGTCGATGTGATCCGCGACGGCGCCTGGTCCCTTCGGTTCCAGTATCTCGATGGCCGAGTCGCCAAGCCGCAGCGTGTATCGATGCGCGTTCAAGATGTCGATCGTGTCGGTGTGGTCGACGGCGGCATCGAGCAACTCCACGAAGCGTGCGGCTACGGCACCCGCGTCGCGCGCGGTGACCAAAACGCGGTCGATGCGCTCAAGCATGATTGCCCCTCCCCAGGGTGGCCGATCGACTTTACCCGCAATCGCCGGCGACTAGCCAGACTCCAGGCCGTCCGCGAGCCGGCGCAACAAGTCGCTCGTGTCCGCGAACGACAGACAAGCATCGGTGATGCTCTTGCCGTACACGAGCGGGGCGGCGCCGAGATCCTGGCGGCCGCCTTCGATGTGGCTTTCTATCATCAGCGCGCGCACCGTCGCGATGCCCTGGGCACGGATCGAGGCGGCCGACTCGACGATGTCGCGTTGGCGCGCGGGGTCCTTGCCGCTGTTGGCGTGGCTGGCGTCGATCATCAAGCGTTCGGGCAATCCTGCGGCCCTCAGCAATGCCGCGGCACGCTCGACCGATGCCTGGTCGTAGTTGGGGCCGGTGTCGGTACCACCACGCAGCACGAGGTGGCAGTAAGGATTGCCCGATGTTTCGAGGATCGCCGGCGCACCCTCCTTGGTGAGCGATGGAAACAGATGTCGCGAGCCACCTGCGAGGATCGCATCGACCGCGACCTGCACGTTGCCATCGGTTCGGTTTTTGATGCCGACCGGCATCGACAGCCCGGAAGCCAACTCGCGATGGATCTGGCTTTCGGCGGTACGCGCCCCGATCGCGCCCCAGGTGATCAGATCGGCGTAGAACTGCCCAAAGGTCGTATCCAGGAACTCGGTCGCCGCTGGCAAACCGCGCGCGGCGATGTCGGCCAGCAACTGCCGCGCGAGACGCAGGCCCTTGTTGATGCGGTAGGAGCCGTCGAGGTCGGGATCGTTGATGAGGCCCTTCCAGCCGACCGTCGTGCGCGGTTTCTCGAAGTAGACGCGCATCACCAGCAGTAGACGGTCGCGCAGCGATTCGGCCAAGTGCGCGAGACGGTCGGCGTAGTCGAGTGCCGCTTTCGTGTCGTGGATGGAGCACGGGCCAACGACGACCGCAAGGCGCGGGTCGCGACCGTCGAGGATCGACTCGAATGCGCGGCGCCCCGACTCGACTGTGCGCCGCGCGGCTTCGGTCAGTGGCACTTCCTCGTGAAGGATGGCCGGTGCGAGTAGCGGCCGGACGCGAACGATGCGTAGGTCGTCAGTCGGCATGGGGTCGCTCGCCAAGCAGCCAGCCGACGATCGACACCGCGAGCGCGGCACCGATTAGCTGCGACACTATGAAAGCCGGAACATGCGCAGGCGCGATTCCACTGAACGTGTTGGTAAAGGCGCGACCGATCGCGACGGCCGGGTTGGCGAACGACGTTGACGCCGTATACCAATAGCCGGCCGTAATCACCAGACCGACGGCGTAGGCCACGGCCTCGGGGCGTGTCCGCACTAGGGTCAGGATGGTCGCTACGAGCGTGAACGAGGCCACCACTTCCGAGAGCCATTGCGGTGCACCGGTTCGCGCGTGGGTGGATATCTGCACGAGCTCTAGGTCGAACATCGCGTGTGCGAGCAGCGTGCCGGCCAATGCTCCAAGAACCTGCACGGCACCATAGGCGATCCCTATCACAGGCGAGACCTCCGCGCGCAATACGAACGCGAACGTCACCGCCGGGTTGAAGTGTGCGCCCGAGACTGGCCCCAGCATCAGAATCAAGACGACGAGAATACATCCGGTCGCGACTGCGTTCGCCAGCAGCGCAAGTGCGGCGTTGCCTTCGGCCAGGGATTCGGCCATGACACCGGAGCCGACCACGGTGGCGACTAGCAGCAGCGTACCGATGAACTCGGCGGCGAGGCGTCGGCTCATGCGCAAGCTGTGAGCTGGCCGCAAGTACCCTGGCAGCAGTCCTCAGTGAGAAAGGTGAGCAGCGCATTCATCCGTTCGAAATTGGGCCGGCAGATCAGCGCGCGTCCATGCCGTTCCTGGTGGATGAGATCTTGCGCCACGAGCTGAGCGATGTGGTGCGACAGCGTCGACGCGGCGACGTCGAGTTTCGACTGAATGCGGCCCACCGGCAGCCCATCGTCACCGGCACGCACGAGCAAGCGAAATATCGCAAGCCGCGTGTCGTTACCGAGGCTTTCGAGGCAGCGGGCTGCCTCCGCTAGTTTCAGTGCTGCCATGTAATTTCGAGTCCTCTAGAAATAACGAAATGATCTTGGTGCTCGCCGAACATTTCGATAGTATTCGAAATCAATTCATACCACCAATTCGGAGTTTGCCATGCGATTGCAACTTGCCATCAACGTCAAGGATCTCGACGCGGCCATCGACTTTTACACCAAGGCATTCGGTGTCGCCCTCAACAAGCGCGAGCCCGGCTATGCGAACCTCGTGCTGGACGATCCGGCAGTCAAACTCGTTCTGTTCGAGAATCCCGATGCGGTGAATCAATTGAACCATGTCGGCTTCGAGGTATTCGACGACGCCGAGGTGGCGATCGCAGCCACCCGACTTGCGCAAGCCGGCATCGCCACCGAGCGGCAGGATGGCGAAGTATGCTGTTTCGCCAAGCAGAACAAGGTCATCAGCTACGACCCGAACGGGATCATGTGGGAGTGGTATCGAGTGCTCGAAGACTCGAAATCGTTCTACGGCGTGACAAGCGCGGCACCGACGGTCGAGGCGAAGGCGCGGCCGGCGACCTGTGCCTGTCCCGCGGCAGCAACAGAGACCACCTGCTGCTGAAGGAGCGACGCACGTCACAGTTCTAGTGCCGGACGCACAAATGCTTGGCTAGATCACAGCGTCGGCGGTGGTGGGTAGCGAAACTGCCCGTCGACCCCGACGCCAAGTGGTCCCATGGCTCGATGGAACGAGGACGGGTTCACCGCGCTCGTCACCCCACATCTCGACCGCCTGTACCGGCTGGCCTACCGGCTGACGGGTCGGCGTGCCGATGCCGAGGACCTGTTCCAGGACGTCCTCGGCAAGCTCTTCGACCGCCGCAAGGAGCTTTCCAGCATCCGCGATCTGGCCCCATACGTGGGGCGCGTGATGTACAACCAATTTGTCGACGACCGGCGCCGCTACGCGCGCGTTCCCTTGCGGTTGGTGACAGACGAGGTAGACGTCGGTGCGATGCCAGCGACGGAGCCGAGTCCCGAGCAGAGTGCTGAGCGCGATCGTTCGCGACGCGCTGTCGAAGCCGCGCTGGCCAGGCTCTCCGAAGAGCATCGCATGGTGGTGGTGCTGGCCGATGCCGAAGGCTATCGGCTCGCTGAAATCGAAGCCCTCACCGCGGTGCCCATCGGCACCCTCAAGTCCCGCCTCCACCGCGCCCGCGCCCGGCTCCGAGAAATCCTCGCCGAGCAGGGAACCTTTTCGGCCGCGCCATCGTGTAAGTCGATGGAAGGAGCGAAAAGTGATGCCCTGTAACCAGCTTGCACCCCGCATCGACGAGTTCATGGACGGAGATCTACCGGCTGCTGAGGTAGCCGCGATCGAACGTCACCTCGTCGAGTGTGCCGCGTGTCGCGCGGTGCACGCGATCGAGACCGAGTTGCGCTCGGCGTTGGCAACGCTGCCCGTGGCGCGTCCACGTGATGGGTTCTTCGAACAGGCTATGGCACACGCGTCGCGCAGGCGCCGTCGTGGCGACCTCGAACGTGCCGGCGGCTTGGGTGCCTACGCGTTGGCGGCGGTCGCTACGGTGGTGCTTGCCATTGGTGTCATGACGTTTGCTGGTCGCTTCGCTCCCGATGTGCGCATCCCCGAGGTGACACTGGCCCTCGAGTCCACGAAGTCGGTGAATCTCGTGTTCTCGACCAAGGTCGCACTCATGGATGCAAGGGTCTCGCTCGAACTACCCGATGGTATCGAGGTGGTTGGCTACCCGGGGCACCGAAAGGTGACCTGGTCTACCGACTTGCGCGAGG
>QJXZ01000381.1 GCA_003248125.1 Gammaproteobacteria bacterium
GAACTGGTCGCGCCGTTTTCCTGCCTTTGCGAGGCCGCGCTCGATTGCCGGCAGCGTGACCTTCTCGATGAACGGCAAGTTCGAGAACGGATGGATGATCATGCCGTCGGCCACCTCACCGGCGACCTCGGTCATGCGCGGGCCGACGGCCGCGAGAATGACTTTTGGCGCACCGTACTGCTTGTTCTCGGGCGTGAAGGCCGGCGTCATCAGCGTGTGGGTGTAATGGCGGCCAACGAACTCGAGCTTGTTACCTTCGTACCAGTTGGCCCAAATGGCGCGCATGGCCAACACCAGCTCCCGCATCTTTTCGGCCGGCGCACCCCATGGCATCGAAAAGCGCTTGGTAATGTGCGGTTTGATTTGCGAGCCCAAGCCAATCGTGAGCCGGCCCTTCGAGAAGGCATTGAGATCGTGACCGATATTGGCAAGGATCATCGGGCTGCGCGCGAAGCCAACTGCGATCGAGGTGATCAGCTCCACCTTCTCTGTGTGCTCGGCGGCCAGCAGCAGCGGCAAGAACGGATCGTGATTCATCTCGGCGGTGCGCAAGCCATCGAAACCCTGCGCCTCGAGCTCACGCGCCGATTTGGCGGCACGCTCGAGTTGGTGACCGAGTCCGGCGTCGACTTTCATCGTTCCCCCCTATGCGGCCGTCAGTTCTTCGACGATCTTCACACGGTCTGCCTGCGGAATGTTCGCGTACGCAGCAGAAGTACGGTCGACGATATCGCCATAGCGCGACTTGATCTGGCCCGCAATCGAAGATGGTTCGCCGATCACGGCGAAGGCATCGAGGATGTCGTCGTTGATGAGCGTGCCCATCTCTTCCCAACGGCCCTGCTTCGACATGGCGTTGAGATCGCTCTGCATGTCGCCGACTCCGATCGATTCCAGCACCGGCCGATACGCCGGGGTGGAGCCGTAGAACGCGATTTGCCGGCGGGTCGCAAGCTTTGCAGCCTCGATCTCTTTAGCATCCTTGCCGGTTACCACGAACACCGGATAGCTCACTTCGAAGTCGGTGCGCTTCTTGCCTGCACGCGCAAAACCCCGCTCGAGGGCGGGCATGGTCACCTCACGCAGATACTTCTCGGTTGTGAATGCATGGATGATCACGCCGTCGGCGACCTCACCCGCGACCTCCGTCATCTTCGGCCCCACCGCCGCTAGAAACACGCGAGGCGGGCCGTACTCCGTGTTCGCCGGGGTGAAAAATGGCGTCATGAGCGTATGCGTATAGAACTTGCCGGTGAACTCGAGCGGCTTCTTGTCGTTCCAGTTCGCCCAGATGGCGCGCATGGCGAGTATGAATTCCCGCATCCGTGCCGCGGGCGACGACCACGGCATGGAGAATCGTTTGGTGATATGCGCTCTGATCTGCGAGCCGAGGCCGAGGATGAATCGACCCTGCGAAACGGCGTTCAGATCGTGACCGATGTTGGCGAGAATCATCGGCGTGCGCGCAAAAGCCACGGCAATCGATGTCATCAGGTCGACGCGTTCGGTATTGAGCGCAGCCACCACTAGCGGAAAGAACGGATCATGGGACGTCTCCGCGGACAAAATGCCGCTGTAGCCCATCTCCTCGAGCGCCTTCGCCTCCGCGCCGGCCTTCTTCAAATCGAACCCAATGCCACCGTCGACCTTCATTACTGACCCCCATCTGAGTGATTCTCGACATGGGCACCGATCAACCAGTGATCGGTGCCGATCTTGACTGCAATGGCGTTGCCGCCACGCTCCACCACGCTCTCGAGCCACACGCGGGCGGACTCGGCGTCGTCGAATCGTTTCGGCATGATTGCAACGCCGCGTATGCCGGGGAATACCGCTGTCGACACCGGCGCTCGCAGATCACGACCTGCGAACAGGCCGCGCACCATCCCCTCCTGGCCGCGGATCTCCTGAGCAATGAACGGCATGCAATCCCCCACGAACGAGCACTCAAGCCTACCAGGCTTTACGGCTCGCCGTCGGCACAACGGGCCGACACTTCGACGTTGGTCAACACGCCCGTGCGCCGCGCAATCGTATTGGCCGACGACATTGTCGGTGACGCCTCCTCGTGCCGCGCCGCATCTACGCCATGCCGGAAATTCCGCCGAGCGCGGCTACCACGGCATCAACCAGGTCCGGGCCTGAACAAGCCGGGATGGGGGCCCGTGCCGGCCCGGAAATGCTCCGCGCGCGCCTCACCTCGGTCGAAGCGGATGCGGTAGACGAGATCATTCGGCTGGCGCACGGTGCTCGCGAACTCGGGATCGAGGCCGAGCAAGTGGGTCAACATGGCGCGGCCGATCATGCCGTGCGACACG
>QJXZ01000359.1 GCA_003248125.1 Gammaproteobacteria bacterium
AAGAGCGACTGAGCCGCTAGTGGTTCGGATGCGCATCGCCGCATGCGTTGGCGGCCTCGCGATCATGGTGGCCTTGGTTGGTTGTCGCGGCGGTGCGTCCGCGCAGCCAACGAGTGGCGCGATCGACACCCGAACTGGGCAGCCGTGGCATTGCGTACCCGATGCGCAACGCACGGGTTGGATATGTGAGCGTGGCGACGACTTTCCTCCGCTTCCGGCGCGCGCCGTCGAAACGCCCGTGGTCGCATCCAGTGCCGAGCCGCCGTCGGTTGCGCCGGTGGTTACGCTGTTGCAGCAGCCTGCCAATGACCAGATGTCATCGCATTCGCCAGATCTCGACGAGCGGACCGATCGATACCTCGCCATCGACCTACGCGACGTACCCCGCAACCACTTCGTGGTGCAACTGACGGCGATGATCGAGCGACGCGAGCTCGACGCGCTCATCGATGCGCTGAACGTCGAGGGACTATCCAGCGCGCGCGTGGAGAACGATGGCAGGATCGCCCGCTGGCGCTCCGCGAGTATGAGCCGTGGATCCGCAGTGTGGGTTCGTTGCAAGACGCCATGCTGCGAGCCGATGCGCTGCCCGACCAAGGGACGGGTGGAACGTAGGGATCGAGCTTCCGTATAGTCACGCGCTCGCAGTCAGGAGTGATGCAATGTCGTCGGCACTGTTCGATCTGACCGGTAAGGTCGCCCTCATCACCGGTTCGAGCAAAGGAATTGGCAAGGCGATCGCTTTCGAAATGGCACGCAGCGGTGCCAAGGTGGTGATTTCGAGTCGCAAGAGCGATGCGTGTCAGGCAGTCGCCGACGAGATCAACTCAGAGCTCGAAGGCAAGCCCGGCGGAGCAGTATCCATTCCTGCACACATCGGCGAGCGTGAAGCGCTCGAGATGCTGGTACGCGAGACGCGCGAAAAGCTCGGCTCAATCGACATTCTGGTCTGCAATGCGGCGGTCAATCCGTTCTATGGCCCTTCGAAGGACATTCCCGATTCGGCCTTCGACAAAGTGATGAACATCAACATCAAGTCGAATCACTGGCTTTGCCACATGGTATTGCCCGAGATGGTGAACCGCGGTGGCGGCGTGATCATCGTCGTATCGTCGGTGGGCGGCCTGCGCGGCAGCACCGATCTCGGTGCCTATTGCATATCGAAGGCCGCGGATCTGCAGCTGGTGCGTAACTTGGCGTGCGAGTACGGACCGAAAAACGTGCGCGTCAACGCGATATCACCTGGACTCATTCGCACCGACTTTGCGCGCGCGCTTTGGGAGAACCCCGATATCTTGCGACGCCGCACCATCGGCGATCCGCTGCGGCGCATTGGCGAGCCGGAGGAGATCGCCGGTGCAGCCGTGTTCCTCGCATCGCCAGCGGGTGCGTTCATGACGGGTCAGAACATGGTGATCGACGGCGGTTCGACGATCAGTTGAGCGTGGTGATTGGCGGCCCGTCGACGTTTCAGCCTGACCATGCCAAGGGAATCAGTGATTTCGCTGTAGTCGATGCTCGAGATGCGCTTTAACCGTCGGCCACTCGGCCGCAACGATGCTGTACACGCAGGTGTCCCTGAGGGTGCCGTTCGGTGCGCGCTGATGGCTCCGTAAAATTCCATCGAGCTTCGCCCCCAACCGCTCGATCGCTCTCCGGCTCTGCTGATTGAAGAAGTGGGTGCGAAACTCGACGGCGATGCAGTCGAGCACGTCGAACGCGTGGCCCAGCATCAACAGCTTGCACTGCGTGTTGAGGGATGTGCGCTGCACGCGCTGCCGATACCAGGTCGAGCCGATCTCGACGCGTTTGTTGGCGGAATCGATGTGCATGAAAGTCGTCATGCCGACCGCTTTGGCGCTCTCATCGACGACCGCGAACGGCAGCATCGAGCCATCTCTCTGGAGCCCGAGTCGGCGCTCGATCTCGGCGCGCATGTTCTCCGGCGTTGGCACGAACGTGTACCAGAGGTTCCACAATTCGCCATCCTGCACGGCTTCCACCAGATCATCGTGGTGCGTCGCCGAGAGGGGAACGAGCGCCACTGTCCGACCTTTCAAGGTTACCGGCTCGATCCAGGCCACCGTCAGATCACCTCGAGGTAGTCACGGTCAGGCAGCGTGGGGAACGCGGCCGTCGGCAGCGCCTGGTACCAGAATGCAACCGATGCGATGTCGTCTTGCAGCGGCAGATATTGCCGATCGCGATGCGTGCGCCAGCCGAGCGCCTGAATGGTGACGCGGATGTCGGTTTGGAAGCGAATGGGATCCATGATGTGCCAGCGATACATGCCGAAACGTTGCTGCGAGCGATACAAGCCGTCTGGGCGGATTACCTGCGGCAGACCGGCGTAGGCGGTGGTGAACTCGACATAGCCCGGTCCGCCCGGCCGGTCGCGCTCCATGGTGCCGGGATCGAAGTTGTAGGCCCCACAGAAGTAATCCTCGGTGCCGGTGCCGCAGATGGTTGGGAATTCGTTGTCGCCGTCCAGGTAGAACTTGATCTCGCCTTCGCCCCACCAACCCGCATTGTTCACGCCCCACGCCATATAGGTACCGACGTAGTGGCCCGGCCCGCGGACGCCGTCGAGA
>QJXZ01000109.1 GCA_003248125.1 Gammaproteobacteria bacterium
GCGTTTGCCTTGCGCATCCTGCGGATGCGCTTTGCCAGCAAACACGATTTGCAGCGGGTGCTTTGCGGCGATCGCTCGCAGCCGATCGAGATCGCCGAACAGCAAGTCCGGACGCTTGTACGAGGTCATGCGCCGGGAGAAGCCGATCACGAGCGTCTCGGGATCCCAGATGGCGCCGGATGCGCGAGTCACTCGACCGAGTAGCTCAGCCTTCGCTGCCGCATGCGCTCTCCCGATCGCGTCGTCATCGATGGCATACGGTGTTCGCGCCAGCAAATCCGGCTCATGGCACCAGCCGGGCAAATGCTCGTCGTAGAGTCTGCGGAACGGCTTCGAGGTCCACGTAAACGGATGGACACCGTTGGTGATCGAGTGCACGTGATAGCCGGGGTAACGACGCTCCGATTCCTCGGCGTGCCGTCGCGCTACACCGTTGACGTATTTGCTCAAGCTCAGCGCGAGCGCGGTCATATTCATAGTCTGCTCGCCGGCCAGCCGCTTGAGCGTGCCGAGGTCGACGAGCTCACCCAGAATTCGACGCACCAGCGCGTAGTCGAATTGATCGTGACTCGCTTCGATTGGCGTGTGCGTCGTAAAGCAGAGCATTTCCCGGGTGCGTCCGATGTCGTAGCGAGGTTCACCGGGGCGAACGTCGGCCTTCCGATAGGCAAACTGGCGCAGGAGCTGCAATGCCAGCGTGGCTGAGTGGCCCTCGTTCATGTGGTACTGCTGTATCGTGAAGCCCAGCGCTTGCAGCATGAGCACGCCGCCGATCCCGAGAACGACTTCTTGTTTGAGGCGGTACGCCGTGTCGCCGCCGTAAAGGCAGTCGGTGATCCGCCGATCCTGCTCGGAGTTTTCCGCCAAATCGGTGTCGAGCAATATGACGGGTTGCGCACCGCAGGATTGCCCCTGCAGCACATAGAGCCACCCCGAGACCCAGACGCGTCGCCCCTCGATCTCGACCGCGATTTTCGCGTTCAGCGGACTGGCGACGGTCGCCGGTTCCCAGGGGTCGGGTTCCTCGATCTGGCGTCCCGCGGCGTCCAGCGTCTGCTTGAAGTAGCCCGCCCGCGATACGAGGCTCACCGCGACCATCGGCAACTCGAGGTCGACTGCCGAGCGCATCGTGTCGCCGGCCAGCACACCCAAACCGCCTGCGTAAGTCGGTATTTCGCTCGCGAGCGCAATCTCCATCGAGAAATACGCGACTCTCGGTTGGAGCAGGAACTCGTCGAACAGCGCCGAATCTTCAGCCATGCATCAAACCTCGGTCGCAACCGCGCGCTGCTGGGACGGAGAATACGTATTCAAACGCGCCATCGATGACGTTCCAATGTGGATCGATTGCGCTGCGCAGGCGGCTGAGGGCGACGTTGCCTGCGGGCGCAAGCAAGCTGCAGCGCCATGAGGCTCTTACCGAGCGGACTCGAAGTCTGCGAAGACCCGAGCGTGATGAGAAGCACCGACTCAGACGGCATGATTTCCCTCGCGCAGCGATCGTTGAGCCGTTTCGGTCGCTGTGCTAATGGTACCTGCGGTATCGGCTCGCAAGACAGTAACAGCAGATAAGCGATGGATGCCGCGGGCGCAATGGCCAGAGTACCGGGTTCGCTCGATGCGACACCGCTCCCGGTGGGCGTCGTCTCGGCCGTGCAGGGCCCGGTCGTCGTGATTACCTGCGATGCGCTGCCGCCGTTGCGGCGCGCGCTGTTCGCGACGTTCGATGGCGACACCTACGTGTTCGAGGTCCACCAGCACCTCGACGAGCATCGCCTCCGCGCGATTACCCTGCATCGATCGAGCGGTCTGTACCGCGGCATGCGCGTATTCGATACCGGCGCGGCGTTACACGTGCCCGTGAGCGACGACTGTCTCGGCCGGCTTCTCAATGCTTTCGGCGAGCCGCTCGATGACGCACCGCCGCTGCAGGCGCCGGAGTTTCGCAACATACATGCGGCGCCCCGGCCGCTGTACGAGTCGGTCGGCACCGGCGGTGTGCTCGAGACGGGCATCAAGGTCATCGACTTGCTGTGCCCTTTCGTGAAGGGCGGCAAGACAGGACTCTTCGGCGGCGCTGGCGTCGGCAAAACCGTTCTGATCATGGAATTCATGCATGCCGTTGCGACACTGCATCAAGGCGTGTCGGTTTTCGCCGGTGTCGGCGAGCGCATCCGCGAAGGCCATGAGCTCTGGCACGAGTTGCGACGCGCCGGCGTGCTGGATCAGACGCTCATGGTCTTCGGCCAGATGGACGAATCGCCCGGCGTGCGCTTTCGCGTCGGCCTAGCGGCACT
>QJXZ01000090.1 GCA_003248125.1 Gammaproteobacteria bacterium
AACGCGCAGCTCATCGATGCGACCACTGGCAGGTCGGTGTGGGCGGACCGCTACGATGGCGAACGTGCGCAATTGTTCGTTCTGCAGGACAAGGTCGTCAACGCGATCGTCAGTGCGTTGAATGTGCGCTTGTCGGAGGGCGAGCACACGGCTGTCACACGCATGGACAGCGCCAATCCGCGCGCGCGCGAAGCGTTCTTGCGTGGCTGGGCCGCATACCGCGACAACAGCCCCGAGACGTTTGCGCAGGCGATTCGACATCTAGACGAAGCGGTGCAGCTCGACCAGGGATATCTGCGGGCCTACGCAGCGCGCGCGGCCGTCTACCAGGCAGCGCTCGCGCGTGACTTTACGGTCCGCTTTGGCGAATGGACCCGTAGTCTGGGTGTGAATACGGACGACGCGATACGCAATGTGCTGATCAATCTTCGTGCTGCAGCGCGAGACCGTTCGGCACTGACGCTTCAAGTGGAATCGCAGCTAGCCCTATCGCGTAACGATTTCGACCGTGCGCTGGCGGCGGCGAACGAAGCTATTTTGCTGGCGCCCAACGATCCTCTGGGCTACGAGGCGTTGAGCGCTGCTTCAACGTTGGGCGGCGACCCCGCCGCGGGTCGTAGGGCAATCGAGCGCGCGATGCGGCTCGATCCGGGCTATCCAAACGAATATCTCTTTTGGCACGGCCTCGCGATGTTCTCGGCTGGCGATTTCGACGATGCGCGAGCCGTGCTCGAGCGTGCGGCGGCGCTCAATCCAGGTGACGATCGGATCCTCATCGTGCTTGCTGCTGCCTACGGCTTCGTCAACAGATTCGACGACTCGCAAGCAACGATCGCCAGCTTCGATGCGCTACAGAATCGACGTGAGGACGCGTGGTCGCGCGGCGCACCCGGCGATCTCGTAGCCGGTATCCACGGACACCTTCCAGGACGGTACACGCTCACCCAGGTGGACCTCTGGCCATTTCGCTACGTCGCCGATCGCGAGCGCCTGCGAGAGGGTCTGAGGCTCGGTGGCCTGCCACCTATGGGACCACAGGACAACCAGATTCCCCTGACCGTGGACGGCGCCACGACCGTATCGATCGAGGAAGCCCGCGAACTGTTTGAACGAGGTGTGGCGATCGTCGATGTGCGTGGGCTGTCCGATCGCAACATCGGCTACATTCCGGGTTCGACCTTTTTGAATCTGCAAACCCAATTTAGCGAAGCGGCTTTGCGACGCGTCGTCGACCCCGATCAGGAGGTGCTGTTTCACTGCGAAGGTATGCGCTGACTGCGCGCTAGCCTTGCCGTTGGCAAGGCCGTCGCCTGGGGCTACCACAAGGTCTACTACTTCCGTGACGGTTATATCGGTTGGCGGGCCGCGGGGCTGCCGACTGCGATCGTGACGCCCGGCGAGGTCATCGAGGGCGTCGTCCAATAGTCGAATCCTCCGGTGGTCGCGTCATCGGTCTGGTGCCTTCAGTGTCACACCGCCGTCGACCACGAGCGTCTGACCGGTGATGTAGCGCGCCAGGTCCGAGGCGAGAAACAGCACGGCATTGCCGATGTCCCATCCCGTTCCTTCGACCCCGAGCGGTGATGCCATTCTACGTCGCTCGCGGTCTGCCTCGGTCATGCCTGGTCCTGCGACCATGGGTGTGAATACGGGGCCGGGTGCCACGCAATTCACGCGGATGTGGTCTGCCGCATGATCGACGGCCATCGCGCGGGTCAGCGCGATGACGGCGCCTTTCGACGTCGAATACGCCGTGAGCCCCCGTGGTCGAAGCGCAGAGATGGACGATACGTTGACGATGGCGCCGCCGCCGCGCTCGATCATCACGGGAATGACGTGCTTCGACATGAGCATCATCGACGTGACGTTGACACGCATGATGCGGTCCCAGTTGCCAGGGTCTTCCTCCACCACCGAGCCACGGCTGCCGACGCCGACATTGTTGTCGAGAATGTCGATGCTCGCGTGATGATGCAGTGTCTCTGCCACGACCCTGCGGCAGTCGTCCTCCAAAGTAACGTCGGCCGCGACCGCCATCGCACGGCCGCCTTCGGTGCAGATCATTTCGACGGTTCGCTCGGCGAGTTCCATCTTGCGGTCGATGACCACCACGACCGCACCGGCACGCGCCAGCAGAATGGCGGCGGCGCGGCCGTTGCCGATGCCGTCGCCGGCGGCGCCGCCGCCGGTCACGATCGCCACTTTGTTTTCTAAGCCGTGGTTCAAGTCGCTCATGGCACCGGGTCCTCCCCCATATCGGTAGATGCCGAAGTTCGCCGCTGGCTACCAACCCGCCGAATTATGCGACACTGATGGTTTTCAACCGAGGGAAGGACCATGAGCGAATTCCAGGACAAGGTGGTGGTAATCACGGGTGCCGGCAACGGCCTCGGCAAGGCGCATGCGCTCGAATTCGCGCGCCGTGGCGCGAAGGTCGTGGTGAACGACCTCGGCGGCCGCGGCGACGGCACCGGTTCGGGCGATGCTGCGGATCTGGTCGTTGCGGAAATCAAAAAGGCGGGCGGCACAGCAATTGCGAACAAGGCGTCCGTATCATCGAAGGAAGGTGCGAAGTCCATTATCGACGATGCCGTGAAGGCGTTCGGCACCGTGCACATTCTCGTCAACAACGCCGGCATTCTGCGCGACAAGACGTTCAAGAAGATGGAACTGGCCGATTGGGACATCGTCATGGACGTGCACTTGAATGGCACAGCGTACGTCACACACGCCGCGTGGCCGATCATGTATGACCAGCAGTACGGCCGCATCGTGCTGACGAGCTCGGTCTCGGGCATTTACGGCAACTTCGGCCAGGCGAATTATGGCGCCGCGAAGATGGGCATGCTGGGACTCATGAACGTGCTCGAGAAAGAGGGCATGTCGAAGAACGTTCGCGTCAACACGCTGGCACCCGGCGCAGAAACGCGATTGATCGGTACCATCCCGGGCCGCGAAGTGAATCCGGACAACCCCGATCCTTCGCGTCATCCGAGGCTGGTGACGCCGGCCGTGCTCCTGATGTGCTCGGAAGATGCGCCTACCGGTAAGGTCATCCATGCCGGCAACGGTCGTTTCTCGGTCTCGGCCATTTACACGAACGATGATGTCGTGTTCGGCCCCGACGTGACCTATGAAGACCTGCTCGCCAAGAAAGACAAGCTGTTCGACATGAGCACGGCGAAGGAAGGCGCGGTGCGCATGCGGCAGATGCGCGAGCAGATGGCGGCGGCTGCGGCGGCCAAGAAAGGCTGAAGCACCGCCCCGCTCAGGCGTAGCGCGCCTTCACGCGCGGTACGACGTCACGAAACAACCGCTCGAGGTTGGGCGCCATCTGTTCGGCGCGCAGCCCGGGCGGTACCGCCATCGTGACCATGTCGGTGATGTGGAATGCATCGATGAAACGCGAGATTTCCTCGACACAGTGATCCACATCGCCAACGATCCAGCGCTGGGGCACGGGTTCTCCTTGCTCGCCGAAACCCTGGCCACTCTCAGCGAAGAATTGCTGATAGAGCGCCATGCGGTAGCGTTCGGATTCTCGCACCGTCGCCCAGTCGGCACCTTCCGGCGCATCGACCAGCACGCCGCGGATGATCCCCACGCGATAGTCGTGCGGATTTCGTCCACTTCGCTGCAAGGCGTCGACCCAGGGATCAAAGGACCGGCGCTTGAGGCCCTGCGGTAGGAAGTTGGCGTCGAAACGTGCCGCACGGGCCGCGCCCGCTTCCGACATGGCGGCGATCCACAGCGGTGGGCCGCCCGCCTGTACGTACCCGGGTGTAATCTTGACGTTGTCGAACTTGTACCGTTTGCCCGCAAAGCTGAAGCGCTCGCCGGTGAAGCAGCTCTTCAGCACTTCGATGCCTTCGTCCATGAGCGAGACGCGGCGCGCGGCCGGAATGCCGAAACCGCGGAACTCGTGCGGCGCGTAGCCCATGCCGAGGCCGAGTTCCACACGCCCGCCGGACAGATTGTCGAGCACCGCAAGATCCTCGGCGAGGCGCAGCGGATGGTTGAATGGCATCAGGCAGATATCGGTGCCGAATCGCACGCGGCGGGTGACCGCTGCCATGGCGGCTGCAACCGGCACCCAGCTTGGCAGATAGCCGTCGTCGACGAAGTGATGCTCGGTAAACCAGACCAGATCGGCGCCCAATGAGTCGAGCCATTTCACCTGCGCGAGGATCTCGGCATACAGGCGCTGATGGGAGGTGCCCGAGTCGGGTGGATTGCGGAAGTCGTAGCAGACTCCAAAGCGCAGTGCCGGCATCTCGAGGCCTCCGTCTGTTTGCTCCAGTCATGATGCCTTAAGCTGCCCGCGGGACACACGACGAAAGCGAGAGGGAGGCATCGGTGACCGAGTTCCAGAACATCCTCTACGAGATCGAGCGTGGCCGCGCCCGCATCACACTCAATCGCCCCGACAAGCTCAATGCGTTGTCGCTCGAATTGCAGGCCGAGTTGAACGAGGCGTTGTGGGAGGCCGACAACGACACATCCGTCCATTGCGTGATTCTGAAAGGAGCGGGACGCGCATTCAGTGCCGGGTACGATCTCACGGGTGCGGGCCGAAACGTACCCGTGTCGCGAATTCAAGAACAGGGCAAGGCGTATCGTGGTGGGCGATCCATCGACGATGATGCATGGCAGCTCGAACGCGCGCAGCGACTGCGCATGGCCTTGTTCGACATGCACAAACCATCTATTGCGCAGGTGCACGGCTATTGTCTTGCCGGTGGCACCGATCTGGCCCTCCTGTGCGACATGGTGATCGCAGCGGACGATGCCACTCTTGGCTTTCCGCCGGCTCGGGACTTGGGTGCATTGCCGAACAACTTTTGGCTCTACAACGTCGGTCCGCAGTGGGCCAAGCGCTTGACGTTGACGGGGGATACGGTCACCGGTAAGGAAGCACAGCAGATCGGGCTCGTCATGAAAGCAGTGCCGGCCGCTCTGCTGGAGCAGGAAGTGGAACAACTAGCCGATCGGCTCGCGCTCATCGACCCCGATTTGCTCGCCGCCAACAAGCGCATCATCAATCTCGGGCTCGAGCTCATGGGCGCACGCACGCTACAGCGGCTTGCGGCGGAGAACGACGTGCGGGGTCACAACACGGCGGCAGCGCGCGGCTATATGAAGTCCGTGGCGGAGCACGGTCTAAAGACGACGCTGCGGGCTCGCGATGCGAAGTTCGGCGACGGTCGTGCACGTGTCGATGGGCCCGAGATTCGCGATGCGGAAGGTCGGCTGGTGGAGGAATAACCACGCGTATGAGTGTGGTCGATTGACGACCGATTCTTAGGCGTTCGAGATTAGCCGCAAACCATTGCCCGGAGGGGCGATGGACGATGCAACCCAGAGTTCGGCTCGGTGTCTGCCTCGTATTGCTCATGCACCACATTCCCGAACCGTATAGCATCGAGCCGGCACAAGGGGGCCCTATGCACGACGCAGTCCGACGCATTCAAAACGCTGCACAAGTTTTGCGCGACGAAGCCTTGGTTGGTGACAAACAGGCGAAATTGACCGCGGCGACGGTCGATGCGCTGACGGCATCCGGTGGGTTCCGATTGTTGCTCGCCAAAGATCTCGGCGGCGACGAAGCGCATCCCAACGACTTCGTCGACTGGGTCATTGCCGCCGGCATCGAGCAGCCATCAGCCGGATGGGTCGCCGGCGTGGTCGGCGTGCACCCGTGGGAAATCTCGTTCATGCACCCGAAGCTTCAGCAAGAGATCTACGGTTCGGATCCGGACACCTGGACGGCTTCGCCGTACGCACCATTCGGTCGTGCCAAGCCGGTGGATGGCGGCTTTCTGCTGTCGGGCGATTGGCCGTACTCGACCGGCACCGACTACAGCCAGTGGGTGATCTTGGGTGGCATCGTCACCGACGCCGCCGGTGGCCCGCGGCCGGGACCGCCCGACGTTCGGCATTTCGTATTGCCGCGCGGTGACTACGAAATCGTCGAGGACAGTTGGAACGTGATGGGTCTCAAAGGAACCGGCAGCAAGAACGTGCGCATGCAGGACGCTTTCGTGCCGGACTACCGCGTGAGCGAGAGCAACAAAGTGACGGAAGGCGTGTACGCGGCGGAACGGCGGCCAGGTGTACCGCTCTATGCCATGAAGTTCGGCATCATGTTTCCAGCAGCCATTGCAGCATCGACGCTCGGCATTGCCGAGGGCATGTTGCGCGCCCAACGTCATTACATCGAAGGGCGTGTATCAATGGATCGCACGGTTGCAAAGACCGACCCCACTCACCTCAATGCACTCGCGGTGGCGGAAGCCGATGTCGCGGCGAGCAAGGCGCATCTCAAAGGTATGCTTGCCGAGCTCTACGATCAGGTCGTCGCGGGGCGCGACATCTCGAAACGGCAGCGACTCGAATTCCGTCGCAATCAGGTGCGCGCAACCGACCGGGTGTTCGAATCACTGGCGCCATTGGCGCGCTTGGCGGGGTCGGCCGGCATCCAAGAGCCGAATCAGATCGAGCGCTGGTGGCGAGACCTGCAGACGGCGATCACGCACGTCTGCAACGTGCGCGACGCCGCCTACCTCAATTGGGGTTTCGTGAGTTTCGGCGGCGAGGTTCGGCCCGGGGCGATCTATTGACGATTGCGAGCGCCCCAGCGGATACCCGTTAGGCGACCGCGACCTTTACCTTGATGCGCTTTGTCTTCTTGCGCCGCCGTTTGCCGTCGTAGAGAAACTCCGCGCCATCCAAGTCGGTTGCCGGAATTTCGACACGCTCGGCCCAGTAGTCTTGATTGTGCCGCCACTCGGGCTTGTTGCCGCGCTGCGGCAGCTTGTCGATGTCGCGCATCAGATAATTCGGGTTGAAATTTTCTGCTTCGATCCAGGGCAGAATCTTCATACCCTCGTCTTCTTCGCGCAGAGCCACCTCCACGCGCTTGGCACCGATCTCGTCCATGTGGTTGAGCAGGTTGCAGACGAAGTCGCCGAGCATGTCGACGCGCAAGGTCCAACTCGCGCGAAAGTAACCGAATATCCAAACGAGATTCGGCACACCCGTGAACATCATGCCGCGGTAGTTGACGGTGTCGTGCCAGTCGATGTCTTTGCCATCGACCTCGAACGGGATGCCACCCATCACCGATAACCGGAATCCGGTGGCCGCAACGATGATGTCTGCCTCGATCTCTTCGCCAGACGCCGTGCGTACACCTTTCTCCGTGAACGTCTCGATCGTGTCGGTCACCACCGAGAGCTTGCCGGCTGCTGCTGCTTGAAACACATCACCTTCGGGGCAGAAGGCCAGGCGCTGCTGCCAGACGCGGTACTTGGGTACGAAGTGCGGCTCGAATTGGAAGTCGTCGCCCGCGTACTGGCGGATCAGCGCCTTCAATTCCTCGAACACCGCCTCGGGCTCATTCAGACAGCGTTGGGTCATCAGGTTTTGATCGTACATGATCTGTGCGCGCACAACGCGATGGATGGTCGGCTCGTCGATGCCGATTTCGCGTAGGCGGTCGGCCAGCTCATTTTTGTTTTCGCTGCAGAAGAAGTAGGTCGGCGACCGCCGCTTACCGCTATAGTCGATCTTCGGATCCCAAAGCTGCGCGTGTACGAAGAGCCCTTTGTACTTGTCCATCCCGGGCCAATCGGGCGTGTAGGGATGCTCGTGATCGTAATAACCCTGGCACATCCACAAGAAGTTGGCCGTGTACTTGACGATTGCGCCGTCGGCACTACGTTTCGCCTCCACAGTCCAGCGACTGTCCTTGCTCGACCAGCGGCAAGCGATGATGCGGTGACCGTAGCGGATGTGCCGATCGATGCCGTTCTCGTGGATGACTTCGCCCATGTACTTGAGGATCTCCTCGGCGCTGGCGATCGGGGCACCGACCCAAGGTTTGAAGCGATAGCCAAACGTATACAGATCGGAGTCGGAGCGAACCCCCGGATATTTGTGCGTTTCCCAAGTGCCGCCGAAGGTGTCCTTCATCTCGAGGATGACGTAGGACTTGTCGGGGCATTGCTGCTGGAGGTGGTAAGCGGAGCCGACGCCCGATATGCCTGCACCGACGATCAACACGTCGACATGTGCTGCTTTGGTGCTCGCGGCCCGAGGCTTCGCCTTGGGCTTCGCTTGCGCCTTCGCTGATACCTTCGCCGGTACCTTTGCTGCCGACTTGGTTCGCGCCTTTGCCGATGCGCTAGTTCGCTTCTTTCCTGCTCGCACCTTGACTGGCGTCTTCTGCCTCGCCACTTCGATTACTCCTCGCAATGCGATGTACGTATGTATAGCTCGGCCCTGTTAGACACAACCTAAGCACCGAGTGTTCGATTCCTTCGGTCACTCAGTCTTGCTGGCACCGCCGATCGTGGCAACTAAGGGAAATCCGACGTTTCGTTCGCAGCGAACATCGCCGGTTAGCCCGGATGCGGTGTGACCTTGAGTTCTGTCCGACCATGCAGCTCGATCGATACTTTCATCGATCCGCTTTTTCGGCGGTGATCGAGTCGTTCAGCCGCCGGTGATCGCGTAGCGTATGATCTGTGGCGCGTAGTGGGAAGATCGCAATGACGGATGCAACGAAGATCGACGTGCATCAACACGTCTTACCGCCGGATTACGTGAAGGCGCTCGACGTCGCGGGCCTCAGCCGAGCCGGCGGCATTCCCATTCCGCCCTGGAGCCCGGCGACCGCAATCGAAATGATGGATCGGCAGGCGATCGGTCTCGGCATGCTGTCGATTTCTTCGCCGGGCGTTCATTTCGGCGACGACGCGAAGGCGCGGTCGTTGGCCCGACGCTGCAACGAGTACGCGGCCCATGTCGTTGCGGATCGATCCGACCGATTTGGCGCATTTGGCATTCTGCCGATGCCGGATGTCGACGGTTCGCTGGCCGAGATTGGCCACGCTCTGGATGCGCTGAAGCTCGATGGCATCGTGTTGATGACCAGTCATGGCGACGGTCGCTATCTTGGCGATGAAGCGTTCGATCTGGTACTGGAAGAACTGCATCGTCGTAGCGCAGTGGTGTTCGTGCATCCGACGTTGCCGAGCCCGGCCGCCAACGTCACGATCCCTGGCTTTGCCACCGAGTTCGTATTCGACACCAGTCGTGCCATCGCCAACCTCGTCTGGAACGGCGCTGCCGAGCGCTTTGCAAACATCCGCTTCATTTTCGCGCACGCGGGTGGGGCTGCCCCGTACCTGGCGTGGCGTTGGTCATTGCTGGATGGATTTCCGCAAATGCGCGAGCGCGCGCCGCGCGGGTTTCTGCATTACTTGCGAAACTTCTACTACGACACCGCGCTGTCCGGTAGTGAGTTCGCGCTCTCGGCGCTGACCAAGTTGGTGTCGAGCGATCACATCTTGTTCGGCAGTGATTTTCCGTTCGCGCCTTTAGCGGTGGGCGCAGCATCGGCGCAAGGCGTTGCCGACTTCGCCGGCTTCGACTATGAAGACAGAACGCGCATCGGTACCGGCAACGCCACGCGGCTGTTTGGCAGGCTCGGAGTGCCCGTAAACTGAGATTGGCTCAGGCAGCGAGCGGTTCACCCTCCAGCGTGATGCGGTGCATGAGCCGGCGATGACCGTGGTAGTCGTTGATTGCGTAATGCCACGTTGCGCGGTTGTCCCAAAACGCCAGTGTGCCGGGCGCCCATTGCAGCCGATAGGTGAACTCCGGCCGGCTGACGTGCCGGTACAAATACTCCAGTAAGGGCCGTGACTCCTCGATGGTCCATCCTTCGAAGTGCAGCGTAAATCCAGGATTGACGTAGAGCGATTTGCGCCCGGACAACGGATGCGTGATGACCACCGGATGAACGGCATCTTGGGTAGCAGCTTCGGCGTTGCCGAGCCGACCGCTGAGTTCGGTCGGACGCGCGGCCGCGGCCCCGAACACGTGGCGAGAAGAATGCACCGCTCGCAATCCGGCGAGGGTGGATTTGAGACCCTCGGAGAGCGCCTCGTAGGCGTTCGAGGTGCTGGCGAACAAGGTGTCGCCACCGACATGCGGTGTTTCTCGCGCTAGCAACATCGAGCCGAGCGCGGGAATCTCGTCATAGGAATGATCGGTGTGCCAACCGCCACCGATGTTCACTCTTTGGTCGGGCTCCTTCAGCACTTGCGCGATCTGCGGGAAATCCGGCACGGCGGCGAAGAAACGGTTGACGTTGATGGTGCCCCAGCGCTCCGCCAGCGCAA
>QJXZ01000266.1 GCA_003248125.1 Gammaproteobacteria bacterium
GTGCGCGTTGGTCGCGCACGTCATGCACAGCAACGATCCGCTGCACTCGACCGCGGCGCTCGCCGCCGCTGCGCCCCACGCCCGGCCCAATCGCCGCATCGTCGCGCTGGCGGATGCCATGCTTGGCTTCGACGGTGCATTGATCGCCGCGCGTGCGGCCATGGCGGAAGGGGTTCCGGCCGTAGAAGGGCCACTCGCCGTGCTGCGACTGCCTTAGCTTCGCGTACCTCGTCGCAGCCTTCGCCGGAGCAACAACGACCTTGCCCCGGAGCCAGGGTTGCTCCGGGGCAAGGTCGTTGCTTCGGGGCGGGAGTGGGAAGCATCGCTAGGCGAGCCGTAGGGTGCGGACCGATCGGTCGACCAAGGCCAGCAGCGTTGGCACGATCACGAGGCTCGCGGCGATGAGTAAGGTCGGCGTCGCGCCCACGCCATCGAGCAACATGCCGGCCGCGATCAAGCCGAGCGGCGCCAGCGCGATCGACCCTAGGTTGTCGTACGCGCTGACGCGCGATAGCACTGTGGGCGGAATCTCGCGGTGCAGCGTGGTCACCCACAACACGCCGAATACCTGCCCGGCCACACCGTGCGCAAATGCGCCGAGCGCAATCAGCCACACCATGTCGGTCGCCGCGAGCAGGAGCATGGGTAGGGCGAATACGAGCACGCAATTCGTGGCGAACAGCATCGGTCGCGCCACATCGAGATGGAGCGCCAGCACGCCACCCGTCAAAGTACCGATGCCGAACGATGCGGCGATGAACCCCCAGTCGACCGCGCCACCGAGGCTCGCGCGTGCGACCGCCGGGCCGATCAGTGCATAGAAGCTGTGCACGCCGACCACCACCAACGCAAACTGCAACACGATGACCCACAGCCACCGGTGGGCGATGAATTCGACGAAACCGCCACGCAAGTCTTGCCACACGGTAGCAGGCGCGCGTGGCGCGTGACGACGCGCGGTAGTGCTGGCGATGAAGGCGGCGGACGCGGCGAACGTCGCCGCATTCACGGCGATGCTCGGACCTGCACCGAACGCGGCAACCAACACGCCGGCACAGGCTGCACCCAACGACGTAGCGCCGCTGCGAGCGGTGCCGAGCAGGGCGTTGGCCGATTGCAGTTTGTCCGCGGCAACGACCTCCGGAATGAACCCGATTAGTGCCGGCGAGTGAAACGCCAGTGCAATGCCGTTCAGCGTCATGAGCGACATGAGCAGCGGCACCGTGGCGGTTTCGGTGACGAACGCCACCGCCATCGTGGCTTGGGCGCACATCGCCAGCAAGTCGGCGCCGATCATTACTCGGCGCCGCGGCAGGCGATCGGCGACCACGCCACCGAACATGAGCGCGACGATTTGTGCGGTGGTCTGGCTTGCGATCACGAAGCCGGTATCGCGCGCCGAGCCGGTCAAATCCAGCACGCCGAATGCGATTGCGATTGGCGCCATCGACGTGCCGAACCACGACACCAAATGGGCACCGAACAGCTTGGGAAACTCGCGCTCGCGCAGCAGCCGCAGGCCGCCCGCGATGCCGCTGGCCTTCATTGCGGTGGATGCTCGAGTTCTGCTTTCATCGCTCATTCGACGGCACAAGCGAGTGCATAGGGTGACCGATTTCCCCATCCATGGCACGGTGGCTACGGGTTTCGAGCCAGTGCGCGATGTCTTTGAGCGCAACTTCACCGACGACATCGAGGTGGGTGCCAGCTTTTGCGCCGTGCTCGACGGCGTAACGGTCGTGGACCTGTGGGGCGGATTTCAGGACCGCTCCCGTGAGCGCCACTGGCAGCGTGACACGCTCGTCAACGTCTATTCCACCACCAAAGGCGTGGCGGCAATCGCCTTTGCGACGCTGGTCGATGAGGGTGCCATCGACTACGACGCACGGGTCGATCTTTACTGGCCGACGTTGCGTGCCGCGCGGCATGGCTTGACGGTCGGCGAATTGCTCGCCCACAAAGCCGGAATCTGTGGCCTGCGCGATCGCGTCACCATCGCCGACCTCTACGATTGGCCGCGCATGATTGCCCGCATCGAGCGGGAGGAACCACATTGGCCACCCGGTACCGCGGCCGGCTATCACGCTGTGCTCTGGGGTTTTTTTCCTGGTGAGCTAGCGCTGCGCACCGTGAATCAGTCGTTGGGAACGATCTTGCGAGAGCGAATTGCGCGGCCGCTGAGCGCCGATTTTCACTTGGGGTTACCGTCCAGCGAGCACCATCGTGTGGCTGATCTCATCGGCCCGAATCACGCCCGCAAGCAACCCGACCTCGCGGCGTTGATGCGCATCAAGA
>QJXZ01000308.1 GCA_003248125.1 Gammaproteobacteria bacterium
TGAATCCGCCGCCGATGTGACAGACACGCGGCAAGCCCATCTGCTGCACGGCTTGCGTTGCGAGTGCCGACCGCCAGCCGCTCTGGCAATAGAACACGAGGCGTTTGCCGGACGAGAACACATCCTTGTGATAGGGGCTCTCGGGATCGACCCAGAACTCGAGCATGCCTCGCGGTGCGTGGAAAGCGCCGGGAATCTTGCCTTCGCGAGTTAGCTCGCGCGGATCTCGCAGATCCACGAACACAGTATCGTCGTCGCCGTACAGTGCGCGTGCGCGTTCCACGTCGAGTGTCTCGATCTCCCTTTCCGCGGCCTCGATCAGTGCGCGGTAACCTACTTTCAGTTTCATCTTCGTCCCTCGTTGCAAGGAAGGCGCGCTCGACGCGCTGCTGAAGCCAATAGTTGACGAGCGCTGCCCCGTCGATCAAGACGCCATCGCACTGGCGCAAGTGCCCGTACGGGCGCTCCGTTGGGTCAGCATGCAGTGTCCCTTGCGGCGGCGCGCTTGGTCGGACCGGGTGACCTCGCGCGTCAGCGACCGCACCGAAACGTCACTGACCTGCATACTGAATCTACTGTAAGAAATAGCCATAACCTATTGTTATAAAGACACTTAATGTTGTTCGTCCGTCGTGGCACGAATTCTGAAGGTAGCCTGGGACGCCAGTGGCAAAACACCGACAGCAGTACGTCGATGAAAGACACCACCGCGCCCTACCCGGGGCAGTTCGATACACCCCCTGATGTTTTGTTCGTCGCAATCCCGCGCGTCGAGATTCTCGCCATGATGGCGCGGCGCGGCGACGAGCGCGCGCTCAACGACGTGTGCCTGTCCGTGGCAGTCGTCGCGGAAGCCATGCACGCGGCCGCCTATCGAACCAGAGATTGACAGGCACAACACTCGCTTCGTGTTCATAAATGCCCAGTGTGGTTGTACGCACCGACCAGGGGCCGCGGCTGCAGAGTCAATTCCGTCACGCTGCAATTCGCTACCATGAATTCTGTCCAGCGCTTTGGATCGTCGTGTAGCAGCGTGGCGAGGGCGATGGCCAGTGCAGCGCCGTGGCTCACGACCGCTACGTGCTCCGCGGCTGCATGCCGCTCGTGAATACGATGCAATGCGCGCACCATGCGACGCGCGACGGCATTCAACGACTCGCCGCCGCGCGGCGTATAATCACTGTCGGCGCGCAGCTTGTTGAAGAAGTCGAACTCTGCATTCAGCACGCGAAACGAGGTGTTCTCCAGTTCGCCGATCGTGAATTCGCGTAGATCGTCGTCGAGCAGCACGTCCTGTCCAGTGAGCTTCGCCAATACACGCGCCGTATCGAGGCAGCGCTTGAGCGGACTCGAATAGATCGCCTCGAATTTGACGCGTGCTAGAAGGTGCGTCGCGGTGCGGCCGGCTTGACGCCGACCTGCACTGGTGAGTGGGCTGTCGGTTGCACCGTGCCAGCGGCCGTCGGCGTTGGCTCGAATCTCACCGTGGCGAATCAAGTACAGCGTCGGGCTCGTCATGAAGGCGCGTCACGGTTGCCGACCACGAGGCATCCGATCAGATCGCCCTCGACATTGACCGCGGTGCGAAAGGTGTCGAGCGGGCGCTCGATCAAGAGCAAGATGCCGATGGCCTCGAGCGGTATCCCAACTGCGAGCATCACCATCTGCATGCCGGCCATCGATCCCGATGGTACGCCCGGGGCCCCGATCGACGACAACATCGCCATCAGGAATACCGTGACCGTGCCGAGCGTGCCGAGTTCGATGCCGAACAGGTGCGCGAGGAAGACCGCCGCGATGCCTTCGAATAGCGCAGTGCCGTCCATGTTCATGGTTGCGCCAAGCGGCAACACGAAACTCGTGGTGGTGGCATCGACGCGTAGGTTTTCGCCGGCCGCGTGCATCGACACGGGAAGCGTCGCCGAGCTCGACGATGTCGTAAATGCCACCAGTAGAGGGCGTGCTATCGCCCGGAACAGCGCAATTGGCCGTACACCCCGGGTAACGAAGGCGATTGTCGGCAGCACGAGGAGGCCGTGCACTGCGGTCGCTCCAAACACCACCAACGCGAATTGCGCCAGCTGTGCGAGTAGCGCTGCATCCGCGGTGTTCGCGAGTTCATAGACGATTGCGAGCACACCGATCGGCATGAGATTCACGACCCATGCGGTCACGCGGTAGATGATCTGGGTCAACTCATGCACGGCCTTCGGAATCGAGCTTCCGGCCGGCAAAGCGAACAGCGCCGCGATGCCGAACAGAAGTGCATTGGTGACGATACCGAGGATGTTGAGATCGGCGATTGCACGAACTGGATTGACCAGCGCCTGTGCCAATACGGCGCGCAGGAGATCCATCGGCGTCGCAGTCTCGAGATCGATCAGTGTCGCGTCCGCGGCATGGGCATCGAGGACGATTGGCGGTCCATCGGTCCAGGGGTGCACGAAATACACAACGCCGAGGCCGATGGCCACGGCGATCGTCGTGGTCGCCAGATAGTAGACGATTGTCTGAACGCCGAGCACGCTGAAGCGCCGTGCGTCGCCGAGTTGGAGGATGCCCGAGACGAGGGATAGAAAGATGAGTGGCCCGATGATGAGCTTGAGACCGGCCAGAAACCCGAACTTGGTCAGCGCCATGACATCGGCGACCGGTGCATCGGGCCACGCTCGCGCAATGATGAGCGCGACTGCGGCAGCGGCGAGCACAGCCCAGGTGAGGTGGCGATGAATCACTGCAGCGCGGCCGCGACCGCCCGCCGATTGACCACCAGATCCCCGTCTGTTCGGTCCGATGCGCGCCGAGAGTTCGGTGTCAGGCGCTGCACTCCCTCAAGAAATTGATGGTCGTCTCCCAGGCACGACGGTCGGCGTTCGCATCGTAGACCGCACCCAAATTGCGGTCGTTGGCGTTGGGATTAGTGAATGCGTGCAATGTGTTGCCGTAGGCGTGCAGCTGCCAGTCTGCACCTGCGTCCGTCATCTCCTTGGCGAACCCGAGCACGGCCTCCGGCGGTACCATCGGATCGTCGTAGCCGTGCAAGGCCAGCACCCGCGCCTTGATGCGTGCGTTGGGCGTACCCGGCGGATTGAACAAGCCGTGATAGCTGATCACGCCCGTGAGGTCCGTGCCGGCGCGGGCAAGGTCCAGCACGCAGAGCCCACCGAAACAGTAGCCGACCGCTGCGATTCTTGCGGCATCGACTCGCGGCTGTGAAGCGAGCGCGGTTAGACCGGCTTGCAACCGACGCCGCAGCATGGCGCGATCGTCGAGGAACGGCTGCATCAGCTGGCTATTCTCGGCTGGACCGGAGCCGGTACGGCCGTTGCCGTAGACGTCGAGCGCAAAGCCCACGTAACCGAGACCTGCAAGGGCCTCGGCCTTGCCCGCGACGAAGGCATCACGGCCTTCCCACGCGTGCACGATCGCAACTGCAGGCACCTTCCCAGTGCCCGTGGGGTTGGCGATGGCGCCGACGCATTCGACGTCGCCGTCGCGGTATCGCAGTTCGGAAGCCGCCATGGTGTATTACTCGATGCCGATGAAGGGGTCGGAGGGTAGGTGAGCGCATTTGCGTCCGTCAAGACAACATCCGCTACCATGCGCGGCCATGTCAGCCTTGCAGCTTGCGATCGCGTTGACGACATTGGTGTGCACGGTGGCATGTGCACCGCCGCCGTTTGCGACTTCGGGCACCACGATGGGTACTACGTTCCATGTGACCGCGCTGTGCCGCGGTCAGACTGCTGACTTGAGTACCCGGATCGAGTCTGCGTTGGCTGCGGTCAATGCGGAGATGTCGACATACGACCCCGACTCCACGCTGTCGCAGTTCAACGCGGCACCACTCGGCGAGTGGTTCGAGGTGTCGCCGGACATGGTGAGGGTCGTGAGCTTTGCGCAGTCGCTCGCTGAGCGCTCGGGCGGCGCCTTCGACATCACGGTCGGGCCACTAGTCAACTTATTCGGCTTTGGACCCGATGGACCGCGCACCGAACCGCCCGATCCCGAGCTGGTCGCGCGCGCGCGCGCGCGAGTGGGCTACCAATACCTGAAGGTTCGCGAATCGCCGCCGGCGTTGCGGCGCGATCACGATCTGTATACGGATCTGTCGGCCGTCGCCAAGGGTTATGGTGTCGATGTCGTATCCGGGTTGCTCGTCGACGCCGGTTGCCCGAGTCACATGGTGGAAATAGGTGGTGAAGTCTATGCCGCAGGCAACAAGCAAGATGGCGGCGCATGGCGGATCGGAATCGAGGTGCCCGACTCCGTACCCGGTAGTCAGGTCGAGCGCGTGATATTGCTGGCGAATGCTGCAGTGGCGACGTCCGGCGACTACCGCAATTTCGTCGAATGGCGCGGCAGTCGCGTCTCCCATACCTTCGATGCACGCCGTGGTGCACCGGTGGATCATGGGCTCGCCTCCGTGACCGTGGTGCGACCGACTACCCTCGAGGCCGATGGCTTTGCTACCCTGCTCGAAGTGCTGGGTCCTGATGAAGGCTATGCGTTCGCAGCGCGGGCCGGGTTTGCGGCGCTGTTCATCGAGCGCACGGAGGCTGGATTCGCGACCCGATATACGCCGGCGATGTCGAGCTATCTCGAGAGGAACGAACGATGACGTTGCTGTTCACTTTGCTTGCGATGCTGTTGATCGTGGCGGCGATGGCAATTGGTGTGCTATTCGGCCGGCCGCCGATACAAGGTAGTTGCGGCGGGATGGCGCGACTCGGCTTTGGCGAGTGCGAGATCTGTGGTGGTGATCCGGCGCATTGCGAGGCGCGCGGCGGCACGTCGCCTTCGGAGCGTAGCGACCTTGGCTACGATGTCGGTAAGCACTCGGTCGACTCCCGCAAACACTTCTGACGGGCGCGGACGCGATCGGCGAATTTCGTTGCGACGCCTAGCCGGCGGAGCCGGTAGCGCGCCGTTGCTCTGATACACTGCGCGCCGACCCAACGAGCTGCCACCGTGTTCCGACCCCTTGCCATCAACGTTGGGCTGCGATACGCGAGTTCGCGCCGCAGCTTCGTATCGTTCATCAGCGCAGTGGCAATCGGTGGATTGGTATTGAGTGTTGCCGTGCTACTGCTCGTCACGTCCGTCATGAACGGATTCGAGCGGGAAATGCGCCAGCGCATTCTCGGGCTGGTTCCACACGCGCAACTGCGAGGCAGCCTGGCTAGCGATGGGATCGAGGATCTGATCGCGTCAGTCCGAACAGTCGAAGGCGTGACGGGTGCAGCCCCATATGTTCAAGAGAACGGGTTATTGGCGGCAAATGGCGCTTCGTCGGGTGTGGTGTTCCATGGCATTGAGCCGTCGTCGTTTCGAACGATCTCGAACTTGGGTCAGTTCGTGTTCGAAGGCTCGCTGGAAGCGCTTCAACCGGGCAGTTTCGGCGTCGTGTTGAGCCGGGCACTCGCCGAGCGACTGTCGCTCGCGGCCGGCGATTCGGTGATGGCGGTGCTGCCGGAAGGCAGTGTCACGCTGGTTGGACTCATTCCACGGCAGAAGCGTCTGCGTGTGGCGGGCATCTTCGATACGCACTCGGAGTTCGATGCGCGCGGCGTGTACATCGCCCTCGCCGACGCCCAACGGATGTTTCGGTTGAGTGGTGTCGTAAGCGGCTTGAGCCTGCGCGTCAGCGACGTATTCGCGGTCGCAACGGTGGCTGCCGCCGCCGCCGATCGGATCGGAAGCGACCGCATCTATCCCGTGACATGGATGCGCTCGCACGGCAATTTGTACCGTGCCATCGGCTTTCAGCGCGCCATGATGTTCTTGCTGCTGTCGCTGCTGGTCGCAGTCGCTGCGTTCAATCTCGTCTCCGCGCTGATCATGGTGGTGAATCAAAGGCAAGGCGACGTGGCTGTGCTACGCACGCTGGGCGGCGACAGTCGCACGATCGTCGGGTCCTTCGTGACCTTGGGTGCGACCATCGGTGTGATCGGCGTGGTGATCGGCGTCGCGCTCGGCGCCGGGGCCGCGCTGCTCGTGGAGGACGGCTACCGGCTTCTCCACGACCGCTTCCATGTCGATCTGATGAGCCAATATTTCGTCACGTATCTACCGTCCGAGATCCGAATGGGTGACGTCTTGCTGGTCACTGGCGTTGCGCTGGCCTTGAGTCTCTTGAGCACGCTCTATCCGGCATGGCGAGCGGCGGCGCTCGAGCCCGCCGAGGTGTTGCGTCATGAATGAAGGCGCCGTGCTCGAATGCCGCGGCGTCAGCAAATCGTTCGTGCAGGGGCCCGAAGTGCTGTCGGTGCTGCGCGAGGTCGACTTCGACGTGGCTCGCGGTGAACGGGTCGCGGTCGTGGGGCGATCGGGTTCAGGCAAGAGCACTCTCCTGCACATCCTCGGCGGTCTTGCGGATCCAGACCGCGGTGTGGTGAGGATCGAAGGTCGGTCGGTGGCAGAAATGGGGCCAAATGCACGCGCTCGGCTGCGCAGCGAACGGTTGGGATTCGTTTACCAGTTCCATCACTTGTTGCCGGAATTTACCGCTCTCGAGAACGTCGCCATGCCATTGCTGTTGGCGGGCGTGGCGCCGGCGGATTCGGCGCAGCGGGCGGAGGCGATGCTCGGCGCGGTGGAACTGGCGCAACGTACGTCGCATCTGCCATCGGAATTGTCCGGCGGCGAGCGCCAGCGGGTGGCAATTGCGCGCGCCCTGATTGCGAACCCCGCGGTGGTACTTGCAGACGAGCCCACCGGCAATCTCGATCGCGAGACGGCGGAGCGTGTGTTCGAAGTCATGATGACGCTCGCCGAACGTTCGGGAACAGCATTCGTGGTGGTGACGCACGATACGGCGATCGCGCAACGCATGGATCGCTCCGTTTCATTGCGAGATGGCGGTATTCACGCATCATGAAACTCGACGGCGCGCGATGGCTCTCCACCTGGATCGGCTTACGCTACCTGCGTACACAGCGTCGGCAGTTCGTTTCGCTCATCACTTGGGTGTCGATCGTAGGACTCGCGCTCGGTGTCGCCATGCTAGTCGTGGTCAGTAGCGTCATGAACGGCTTCGATGCTGAACTCAAACGGCGCATTCTGGGCTTGGTACCGCAGGCCGTCGTGGTGCCGCCCAAGCGACAATCGACGATCGATAGCGCGACGGTAGGTTTATTCCAAGCGCCGGGGCGATCGGTGTTCAGGTTCTTCGAAAGTGACGGCATGCTCGCTCGGGGCGGAGCCGTCGTGCCAATCGCCGTGTATGGCATCGGTGCCGAGGGCCACACTGCGCTCGACGTGCTGACGGCATCGATGGTGGAAGGCGAGGTCGAATCGCTTACCGATAGTCCCGGCAACATGATCGTCGGTCGACCATTGGCCCGCAGCCTTGGGCTGCAGCTCGGCGATTCGCTGGTCGTCGTATTGTCGCGTACGTCGGGTGTCAGCGTCGTCCCTCAACTCGAACGATTCACGCTTGCCGGAACGTTCGAAGTGGGTGCGGAGATCGATTATGGCGTGGTGCTAGTCGACTTCGACGAGATCGAGGCCCGTGGTTTGTCGAGCACCGGCACGATTGGCGTGCGGGCCGTGATCGCCGACCCGCTCGAGATTGCTCCGCTGCGGACCGCGCTGGAACAGCGTGCACCGCCTGGTTGGTTGGTTCGCGATTGGCGGTCGAGTTACGGCGCGTTGTTCAACGCTGTCCGCCTCGAAAAGGGCATGATGTTTTTGCTGTTGCTCCTCATCGTTGCCATTGCCGCATTCAACATCGTCTCGGCGCAGTCGATGCTCGTCAACGACAAACGCGCCGACATCGCAATCCTCCGTACGATGGGTGCCAACGACACCACGCTGGTGCGAATGGTTTTGATCCAAGGTGTCATCGTCGCGATCGTCGGCGTGGGCATTGGGCTCGGATTTGGACTGCTGCTAGCGCTGAATGCAACGGAAGCGGTGGCGATACTGGAGGCGCTGATCGGGGCGCGGTTGTTGGAGGGCAGCTACTTCGACGAATTGCCGGTTCTGATTCGCCTGACCGACGTCGCCGCGATTCTCGGCTTGTCGCTGCTCCTCTGCGTCGTATCCGCGGTCGTGCCCGCTCGCCGCGCTGCAGCCGTCAATCCTGCGGTGGCGTTACACGAGGCGTGAGCGGCGGCTGTGTGGCACGGCGATGCCGCCGTTCTTGCCAGCGCCGAATCACGTGTAGGCGCCATGCCACGCGTACGATCACGAATGCAGACACACCGCTCACCCAGCCACAGACCAAAGAGCCCAGCAACAACGGCTTCCAAACATGTCCCAGTTGGCTGCTCAGCCAATCGAAGCTGAGCTCCACGGACTCGATGGTCAGCGTCGTGCCCAAAAGCCACGCTCCCAGCTTGTAGGCAAAGAAGAAGATGGGCGGCATGGTGATCGGATTCGTTATCCAAACCAACGCGACGGCGATCGGTAAGTTGCAGCGCGCAGCTACCGCAATGACCGCCGCGACAGGCATCTGCATTGGAATCGGCAGAAATGCGCAAAACAGGCCAATGAAGCAGGCGCCTGCCACGGATCGGCGGTGCAAGTGCCAGATCTCGGGGTGCTTGTAGAGCAGATCACCCAATGGCCGTAGCGCCGAATGCTCACGCAAAGCTTGTGGAGTCGGTATGTATCGGCGTAGGAAGCGGCGTGGCACAAACGCTCTCGCGTGAAGTCGTTTCGCCCGCTCATTATGCCCAGCCCGGTGAGCTTTGGCCGCCATTGACTCGGTAGCGTGCGCCTGGATTGCAGGTATTGCGCTCGCGTGCGTCTATGCGTGGCCGGTCGGTATCGCATTCGCGTTTGCCCTACCGCTCATTGGCAGCGCTTGCTACTGGCGACGTGCGTGGCCTTCGGTCACGGCACTGGGCCTCGTTTGGGGGGCTGTTGCGGTTAGCGATGTGGAATCGCAGCGGTTGCCGTCGTGTGCTGATGGCGTAGTCGCCATCGTCGATGGACGCGTGGTGGGGCTACCCGAATCCGACGCGTCGGCTGCGCGGTTCGAGTTCGACATCGATGCACCGATCAGGGTTCCGCGGTGTGGCGCGCTGTCCGCGGCACGTTTGCGCTTGACGTGGTTCGGCGCGCCGCCAATCGACACCGGTGAGGGTTGGCAACTGGAGGTCCGCCTGCGTGCACTTCGCAACTACCGCAACCCCGGTGGCTTCGATTATCTAGCGTGGGCGAGCGAACACGGGATCGATGGCGCAGGCACCGTCCGGCGTGGAGTTCGAACCGCGCCACAGGCGCCGTCGCTCGATGCGGTACGCGCCGCAATCGGTGGACGCCTCGATGCCGTGGGCGGACATCATTCGGCGCTGTACCGCGCCCTCACGATTGGCGACGGCGGGCGGCTCGGTAGCGCCACCTGGGCGCAGTTCCGTGCCACTGGCACGATTCACGTACTCGTCATTTCAGGATTGCACATTTCGATCGCGGCAGGATTCGGTGCGCTCGTCGGCATGGGCCTGTGGCGAGCGACGCCGATATCTTTGCGGGGCACCGCCGATCACTATCCGGCGATTGTTGCTGGCATCGTTACTGCGACCATGTACGCCGCACTCGCGGGCTTTGGTCTGCCCGTGCAACGCGCCTGGCTGATGTCCATGGCGGCATTGCTCTGGTGGGGAATCGGTCGCGAGCTAGGGCTCGTGCGTCTCATGCTCGTCGTAGTAGCGCTCGTGCTGGGCCTGACACCACGCGCGCTGCTCGATTCGAGCCTCTGGTTGTCAGTCGCGGCTGTTGCCGTTTTGCTCGGCTACTTTGCTCCACGCCGCGGCGTCCGCCGTTGTAGTGGTCTGCTGCGGGCTCAGGTTGCGATGTTCGTGGGTCTCTTGCCGGTGCTCGTTGCCGGGGTTGGCCAGTTCAGCTGGGTGGCACCGCTTGCCAATCTGTTCGCCGTGCCGCTCGTCAGTTTGGTCCTCGTGCCCATCATGCTAGTCGCGTTGCCCTGTCTATGGTTGGCACCGGGTATCGCAACGAGTCTGTACCGTGTTGCCGAAGTTGCCGCCGACATTCTGTTCGGCTGGCTCGCGGAACTCACTGTAGTAGGCGGTGCGCAGGCACTGACGGCAGGGAGTGCCTTGGCGACGATCGTCGCGCTGGCCACGGCTGGTGCGATCCTATTACCAATCGGTCTGATTGCGCGGGCGTTGCTTTGTTTCGGCCTGGTGACCTGGTTCAGTTCAGATCGCCAGCCAGTCGCTTTCGGGGCGGCGCGTGTGACGATGCTGGATGTGGGGCAGGGACTCGCGATGATCGTCGACACCGCACATGAGCGGCTGCTCTACGATGCGGGTCCGCGCTTCCCATCCGGCTTCGACCTGGGTGAGACGGCCGTTGTGCCGGCGTTGCGTGCCACGGGCGAGGCGCGCCTCGACCTGATGATGATCAGTCACGCGGATTCCGATCATGCCGGCGGTGCGGATGCGGTTCGCCGACTGGTGCGCGTACGCGCGGTCTTGGCAGGAGAGGCGGAATCGGCGGCCGGCTGTCGGCGCGGCGATGCGTGGCAGTGGAGCGGGGTGTTGTTTCGCGTGCTCGCGCCCGATGCGCGCACGGACGGCAACGCTGCATCGTGCGTACTACACATCCAGGCGCGCGACGGCGCGGCCTTGCTGCCGGGCGACATCGATGCGAGTTCCGAGCGTCGCCTGCTGGTAAACCGAATCGGCGCTGATCTGCTGGTCGCGCCACACCATGGCTCGCGCAGCTCTTCGTCACAAGCGTTCCTCGACGCAGTGGCACCGGCGGTCATCGCGGTCAGCGCCGGCCATCGCAATAGGTTCGGGCATCCGCATCCAGATGTGCTGGCCCGTTACGCGGCAGTAGCGTCGACCATTTTCGTTACCGCTCAGGATGGGGCGCTACGCTGGGATTCGGGTCGCCCGAACGTGGCGCAGTCAGCCTTCGAGACGGTGGACGATTGACCTTAGCCCGCTCACCAATTGCCGCTTCTCGTCGCGGCTCAAGAATGCACCGATTTCGTGGCGCTCGCCGCGAGCCTCGAGGGCAAGCCGCATGTCGTACCACGGGTGCCGCGGCGCTTCGACGCGGAACCGCGCGAAGAATCGTGGATACGCCACCTCGTGCTCGGGGCGATCGTGACCTTGCTGGAGCCGAACCTCCTCCATGCTCATGGTCAACACTTCCTGGCGGCGACCCCGACGCACGCAATAGGCGAGACAGGCGATCAGTGCCGACATCTCGAGCACGGTGAACGGCAGCACGAGCCACAATCCCCGAATGGTGAAATTGATCGCGATGATCCCGGAGATGCACATCAACGTGTACACGAGCAGCTTGTTGGCGCGCCAAGTCCACGATTGGTTGGGTCGCAGCACGACGGTGCCGATGCACCGGGCGTTGTCGAAATCGAATTGCACCACGCGGCTATTGCTGCTGTGCAGCGGTGTTCGAGCGTCGTTCGGCGTTGCCGCGTTCGAACGCGAGTGTCGCAAGTTGACGCAGCAGCGGGTGAGAGAACGTGAGCTCCTCGAGGGTCATCGATTTGCCGACCCACTTGCCCTGGCGGTATCGGCTGCCTTCTTTCAGCCTGACGCGATCCGCGCTCGATGCCAACCGATGAAATACGCTGAAGGTCGCACCTTCGGTGGCCTGTTGGCTGACTGTACTGTCGAATCCGATCGCCTCCACGTAGCGGAGATCGTCGAGACCGAGCTCTGTTGCCAGGAAGTCGAGTAAGGTCCGCTTCCAGTCTTCGCCGACTGCGAGGTAGTCGCCCGGAAACAGCCACTTGCCGTGCTGCTGCACGACGAGCAGCTTGTTCTGTGGATTGACGATGAGCGCGCCCTGGAAAACTTGGAAATAGTCCTCGCCGATACGTAGCTCGGAGCGCAGCCGACTCACGGTCTGCCACAAGTGCTTGCTGGTCGAGTTCGTGAACTTGAGCCCTAGACCGTCCGGTGCCACGCGCGCAACTTCCATGTCGACCGTCGGTGTCGGACTAGACTCGACGAGCGCGGCGCTCGTCACCGTGAGCTTGATTTTGGCGCCGGCGCGTAGCTGGCCCGGATCTGTTTGCACGAAGACACCCCCTTCCGAGATGTCGCGCGCGGTACATCGCACGCGACCGAATGTCGGATGGGTCAACTCCACCTCGAAAGGGAGTTGGACTCGCGGATATTCGCGGCTCTCCATGGTTTCCCCGATGCAGCCGACGACCTGTCGGCACCAAGTGAGAATTTAACGCCTGGCGACAGATGGCGCTAGGCGGGCCTTGAATTCGCGGCCGCCGGGACGCACATAAGCGCAGACGTCGGGCTACGAGGAAGTAACGCATGCGCATGGATCGCATGACCAGCAAGCTGCAATCGGCGATTGCCGATGCGCACTCATTGGCGGTCGGCAAAGACCACAACTACGTACAGCCCGTACATTTGTTGGCGGTACTACTGGACGACCGAACAAGCGGTGCGCGCGAGTTCTTCAAGCAAGCCGGCGGTCGGGTCGATGCATTGGCAGCCGCGGTTGCCGGTGAGGTCGATCGCCTACCGACGATCGCGCAACCAACCGGCGACGTGCAGTTGTCGCCGGAGTTTGCGCGTCTGCTAAACCTCGCGGATCGAGAGTCGCAGCAGCGCGGCGACAGCTACGTTTCAACCGAGACGCTGCTCCTGGCGGCGGCCAAGGACAGCGGTGCAATCGGTCAGCTATTGAAGGCGCACGGAGTCAACGCGGAGCCGCTCGCGCGCGCCATCGACGAAATCAGGAAGGGAGAAGCCGTGAAGGACCCGAATGCCGAGGAACACCGCCAGGCGCTCGAGAAGTACACCATCGATCTGACCAAGCGTGCCGAATCGGGCAAGCTCGATCCGGTCATCGGCCGCGACGACGAGATTCGCCGCACCATCCAGGTGCTACAGCGGCGCACGAAGAACAATCCCGTTCTCATCGGTGAACCCGGCGTCGGCAAAACCGCAATCGTCGAAGGGCTAGCGCAGCGAATTCTGAATGGTGAAGTGCCGGAAGGTATGAAGAACAAGCGCGTGCTGGCGCTCGACATGGGTGCATTGATCGCGGGTGCGAAGTTCCGCGGCGAGTTCGAGGAACGGTTGAAGGCAGTGCTGAATGAACTCGCCAAGCAGGAAGGCAACATCATTCTGTTCATCGATGAATTGCACACCATGGTTGGGGCGGGCAAAGCCGAAGGCGCGATGGATGCTGGCAACATGCTGAAGCCGGCCTTGGCGCGCGGCGAACTACATTGCGTCGGCGCAACGACGCTCGACGAGTATCGACAATACATCGAAAAGGACGCGGCACTGGAGCGCCGCTTCCAGCAGGTTTTCGTTGGTGAGCCCAGCGTCGAGGATACCGTCGCCATCCTCCGTGGACTGAAGGAACGTTACGAGTTACACCATGCCGTCGACATCACCGATCCCGCGATCGTCGCAGCGGCGCGACTATCGCATCGATACATCACCGGTCGGCAGCTGCCCGACAAAGCGATCGATCTGGTGGACGAAGCGGCCAGTCGAATCCGCATGGAAATGGATTCCAAACCCGAACAGATGGACAAGCTCGAGCGTCGTCTCGTGCAGTACAAAATGGAACGTGAGGCATTGAAGAAGGAGAGCGATGCCGCCTCCAAGAAGCGGCTCTCTGCCCTCGAAGAGACGATCACGACGATGGAGCGAGAGTACGCCGATCTCGAGGAGGTGTGGAATGCCGAGAAGGCGACCTTGAAAGGTGCACAGCACATCAAAGAGGAGTTGGATGCCGCACGCCTCGAATTCGAGTCGGCGCGCCGTGCGGGCGATTTGACGCGCATGTCGGAATTGCAGTACGGCCGCATACCGGAGCTTGAAAAGAACCTTGCCAACGCGGTCGAGGCAGAAGGGCGGGAGAACCGCTTGTTGCGCAACAAAGTGGGTGAGGAAGAAGTCGCGGAAGTCGTTTCCAAGTGGACCGGAATCCCGGTTTCGAAGCTGATGGAGGGCGAGCGCGAAAAACTCTTGCACCTGGAAGACGCTCTGCACAAGCGCGTCATTGGTCAGGACGAAGCAATCACGGCGGTTGCAAACGCGGTACGTCGTTCGCGGGCCGGTCTATCCGACCCAAACCGGCCGAACGGCTCGTTCCTGTTCCTCGGACCGACTGGTGTCGGCAAGACCGAACTCTGCAAGGCGCTCGCCACCGTGCTGTTCGATAGTGAAGAGGCCATGGTGCGGATCGACATGTCGGAATTCATGGAGAAGCATTCAGTGGCCCGCTTGATCGGGGCACCGCCTGGATACGTTGGCTACGAAGAGGGCGGCCACTTGACCGAAGCAATACGTCGCCGTCCCTATAGCCTCGTGTTGCTGGACGAGATCGAGAAGGCACATCCGGACGTCTTCAATGTGTTACTGCAAGTGCTGGACGATGGTCGTCTAACGGATGGCCACGGCCGCACAGTGGACTTCAGGAACACCGTGTTGGTAATGACTTCGAACTTGGGTTCGCAGGCGATCCAGTCGCTCACGGAGTCGGGCCGCGCCGATGCGATCAAGGACACAGTCATGGGTGTCGTCACTCAGCACTTCCGCCCCGAGTTCCTCAATCGCATTGACGACACCGTGGTATTTCACCCGCTTGGTCGAGAGCACATGTTGGGCATCACGGAGATTCAGATCGCGGCGCTGCGCGACCGGCTCAAGGATCAAGACGTGGGTGTGGAACTCACCGGTGCGGCTAAAACACTACTCGTGGAGCATGGCTACGACCCCGTCTATGGTGCGCGGCCATTGAAGCGAGCGATTCAGAAGTATCTCGAGAATCCGTTGGCGGAACGGTTGCTGGCGGGTGAATTCGGGCCAGGCAGCAGTGTGCGCGTGGATGCCAAGCATGGGGTGTTCGAATTCGCGGCTGTGTAACGGCCTATTGGGCCCGACTATTGTATGTTTATACAGTTATGAGGTAGGATGTGCGCATGAATGACCGGTCACTGCCGCTGTTCGATGATCCCGAGGCGCATCGGCTGCAAGCGGGGCCCGCGCGTGCCAAGTCCGAAGCGCATGTCATCGATGCGCATCTCGCCGCGGCCCGACGTCTGTCGCGGCGCATGGCGCGCCTCAAAGAACGCTCGCCCGAACAATTCGCGGTCGGTGCCAAAATCTGCCGTCACCTGATTGCCATGCTCAAGGACTCGGCGCCGAAGGACGCAGGGCAACAACCGCACTGACCATTACAACCCGTGCATTGTTGAGCTCGGGGTGGCTCGCTACCATCCGCGGCGACTGCGGTACTCTGGTAGAGGAGCGCTATGATCAACGGGCTACGATCAAGGCGGCCGATGATTGAGATGGCCGATGATTAAGAAGTGCCTGTTCCCGGTGGCTGGCTACGGCACGCGCTTTTTGCCCGCCACCAAGGCCATGCCGAAGGAAATGCTGCCCATCGTCGACAAGCCGTTGGTGCAGTATGGCGTCGAGGAAGCGGTCGAGGCTGGGCTCACCGAGATCGGCTTCGTCACCGGTCGCGGCAAGCGCGCCATCGAGGACCACTTCGACACCAACTACGAACTCGAGCATCAGATCCAAGGTACCGGCAAGGAGAAGCTGCTCGGCGGTATCCGCGAACTGATCGAGCGGTGTACGTTCTCGTACACGCGACAGATCAGCATTCACGGTCTCGGCCACGCGATCCTGACTGGGCGTACCTTGATCGGTGACGAAGCCTTCGGGGTGGTATTGGCCGACGACCTCTGTTTCGGCGAAGGCGCCAGCGTGCTCGCACAGATGGTGAAGTTACATCGCCAGTTCCGTTGCAGCATCGTCGCGATCGAGGAGGTGCCGCACACGGAAACGCACAACTACGGCATCGTTGTCGGTGAGGCCCTGTCCGATTCGTTGTTTCGAGTGACCGACATGGTGGAGAAGCCCGCGCCGGATCGTGCGCCGAGCAATCTCGCGATCATCGGCCGCTACATCTTGACGCCCGATGTCTTCAACATCCTCGAGCAGACGCCGCCGGGCAAGAACGGTGAGATCCAGATCACGGATGCGTTGCTCAGACAAGCGCGCGACGGTTGCGTCATCGCCTACAAGTTCAAAGGCCGCCGCTTCGATTGCGGTACGCTGGAAGGCTTCGTCGAAGCGACCAACTACTGCTACCAGCGCTTCCATGCGAGCGACGCCGGGCAACGAGTGGTGCCTATGTCACGCGGCGCTTCATGAGCGCCAGCGTTCGCGGTGACTTGGTACGCCGCGTCGCGGTAGCCGCCATCGAGCTCGACGAACCGATTCCGCTGGACGCCGTGCCGACGCCGGCGCTGCTGCTCGATGAGGCTGCGCTCGACCGCAACCTCGTGCGCATGGCGGATCACCTGAGCAGCAAGCGTAAGCTCGCTCGCCCCCACGCCAAAACCCACAAGTGTCCGATCATTGCTCGTCGGCAGATCGAGGCCGGCGCGGTCGGCATATGCGCGGCGAAGACTTCCGAGGCCATGGTAATGAGGGGCGCCGGTATCGATGAAGTGCTCATCACTTCGCCGATCGTGGACACTGCGCGTGCCGAATTGATCGCCGACATGGTGGCCGAGGGGCCTGGACTCATGGTGGTGATCGATAGCGTACTCGGCGTCGAGTGCCTAGAGCGCGCACTCGCGGATCGTGGCGCCAGCATGACGGTGCTCATCGATCTCGATCCACGGATGGGCCGAACCGGTGTCCGCGAACTCGAAGACGCGCGGCGGTTGGCGGCGCGGATATCTGCATCGAGTGTGCTCAATCTCGCCGGCGTTCAGCACTACTGCGGACACGTGATGCACGTGCAAGGGCATGGTGAACGTAGCGCGCAAAGTACTGCGCATTGGCAGCGAGCCTTCACCGTCATCGATGCGCTACGCGCCGACGGCCACGCCATCGATGTCGTGAGCGGGGGTGGTACGGGCACCTACGACATCGACTGCGAGTTCGATCCGATCACGGATCTGCAAGTCGGCAGCTATGCGCTAATGGACGAGCAGTATCGGGTAATCGGCTCGAAGACTTCGGCGGTGCTCGACGAATTCGAAGTGGCTTTGACGGTGGTTACGACTGCGATCTCGCAACCGGCTGCCGGTGCCATCACGGTCGATTGCGGCTTCAAGGGATTTGCGTCCGAGTCGATTGCGCCGGTGGCGCCGGAATATGCCGGCGCCACCTATCGTTTCGCGGGCGACGAGCACGGCGTATTGGTACTCGCCAATGGTGCACAATCCCCACTGATTGGTGATCGCGTCGAGTTCATCACGCCGCACTGCGACCCAACCGTAAACCTCTACGACCACTACTTCGTTCATCGGGACGGGCGCGTGCACGCCCTCTGGCCGATCGCTGCCCGCGGCTGTTCATGGTGAGTCAAGCACCCGTGAGACCTCTATAATCCCCGGCGCTGTTCCGAAAGGAATCCGGAAGTGCTGGAGCTCGTGCAAGCCGGTGGTTGGCTCATGGTGCCGATCATCCTCTGTTCCGTGGTCGCAGCAGCGATCTGTGTTGAACGCATATGGACGCTGCAGGCCTCGCGCGTAGCGCCACGCACGTTGCTTGCGCAGGTGTGGGGTCTCGTCAAGAAGGACGAGCTGGACCCGCAGAGACTGCGCGACATCCGGGCCGGGAGTCCGCTCGGTCAGATCTTCGCGGCCGGTCTGGTCAATGCACGTCGGGGCCGCGAGATCATGAAGGAAGCAATGGAGGAAGCCGCGGACGCGGTCATGCACGAACTCGAGCGCTATTTGACGCCGCTCGGTTCGATCGCGTCGGTCAGCCCACTGCTCGGACTACTTGGCACCGTGGTTGGAATGATCAAGGTGTTCACCGTGCTAATGCTCGAGGGCAGCGGCAACGCAAACGTGTTGGCCGGTGGCATATCACAGGCGCTTATCACCACGGCGGCGGGTCTTGGCGTCGCCATTCCCGCTTTGATGTTTCACCGATACTTCTTGCGGCGCGTGGACGATTTGGTGATCACCATGGAGCAAGAGGCGAGCAAGCTGGTAGAGATCATGCATGGTGAACGCGAACTGGATCCGCGCCTATGAGGATTCGGCGGCGGCCACGAAACGACGTCAGCATCGAACTCGCGCCCCTGATCGACGTCGTCTTTTTGCTGCTCATCTTCTTCATGGTATCGACAACATTCATCCGTGAGACCGAACTCGAAGTCGAGCTGCCGGAGGCCGCGGCCGAGGTGCGCGAACCCGAGGATCACATCGTCGAACTGACGATTTCCGCAGACGGTTCGTACGCGGTCAACAACCGTTTGTTGGTCAACAATCGTTTGGAAACGCTCATGAAGGCGCTGCGAGAAGTCACCGCTGGCGACATGGGGCGGCGGTTGGTCATTACCGCGGATGCGGATGCACGCCACCAGGACGTGGTGACTGCCATGGATGCGGCTGGGCAGTTGGGCATGACGCAGCTCAGTATTACGACGCGCAGCCCTTCGGCATCGCCCGAATCCGATGGCGGCTGAACGCGGTGATCGATGATTGACCATTCCACGAATCCGTTCGTCGCGGTCATTCCCGCCCGGTATGCCTCGACACGACTGCCCGCGAAGCCGTTGGTCGACATCGGTGGGCTGCCAATGATCGTGAGGGTCGCGAGACAGGCGGCCGCGAGTGGCGCAAGTGAAGTGATCGTTGCAGTGGACGATCAACGCATTGCCGACGTGCTCGCAGCGCACGATGTGGCGTGGACCATGACACGCGTCGACCACACTTCCGGTTCGGACCGCGTCATGGAGGTGGTGGATCGACGCGGTTGGTCGGACGAAACGGTGGTAGTCAATGTGCAAGGTGACGAACCGCTGATCCCACCCCGCGTGATCGATCAAGTAGCGCAAATGTTGTTCGATCGGCCGAGTGCCGGTGTCGCGACGCTCTGCGAGCCGATCGCGGAGCTGGACCAGGTCTTCGATCCGAATATCGTCAAGGTCGTGCGTGCAGCAAACGGCCGCGCGCTCTATTTTTCCCGGGCGCCAATTCCCTGGGCGCGTGATGCTTTTGCCAATTCCCGGACCGGCGCGACGTCCACGGCCCTCTGGTGGCGCCACATCGGCATCTACGGCTACCGTGTCGCCACGCTGGCGCGATTCTGTGCCCTGCCTCCGGCCAGCCTCGAGCGGACGGAATCGCTGGAGCAACTGCGCCTGCTCTACAACGACATAGACATCTTCGTGGAACCCGCGTCCGCAGAAGTGCCAGGTGGCATCGATACGCTCACCGACCTCGAGCGGGTGCGCAAGCGCTTCAACTGACTGCGCGGCCCGATGGTCTACGTCGTTGCGGCTACCGCGGTTGCATGCGGATGCCGCCATCGAGGCGAATGGTCTCGCCGTTGAGATAAGGGTTCTCGATGATCTGCCGGCTGAGGAGCGCGAACTCTTTGGCATCTCCCAATCGTTTGGGGAATTGCACCATCTCGATGAGCGGCAGCTTCACGCGGTCAGGAGCGCCCATCATCATCGGCGTTTCGAAGATGCCGGGTGCGATCGTGCAGACGCGGATGCCGACGCGCGACAGGTCGCGCGCGATCGGCAGCGTCATGCCCACCACGCCGGCCTTGCTGGCGCTGTACGCGGCCTGGCCGATCTGACCATCGAACGCGGCCACAGAGGCAGTGTTGATGATCACACCGCGCTCTCCGTCCGGCGCTTCTTCTGCATTCTTCTGCATCTGCTCCGCGCACAGTCGAAGCGTATTGAAGGTACCGATCAGATTGACGCCGATCACGAAGTTGAACGTCTTGAGTGGCATGGCGCCATCCTTCGAGAGTGTTCGCGCCGCTGCACCGATTCCGGCACAGTTGACGTTGATGTGTATCGCGCCGAACCGCTTCATCGTGGCATCGATAGCTGCTTGCACAGAGTCTTCTTCGACGACGTTCACTTTGTAGGCCGCGGCGTTGTTGCCGAGTGCCTGCGCCGTGTTTGTCGCCAGCTCCTCGTTCAGGTCGAACAGCGCTACCTTGCCGCCTGCGGCAATGATGCTCTCTGCGGTGGCTCGGCCTAGGCCGCTCGCACCGCCGGTGATGACGGCTACCTTGTCGGTCAATTGCATTGGGTCACTCCTGAAGGTCGGCGGTAGTATACAAACATGAACGCACCATCGACTCGACCGGCGCGTCCGTGCCGGGCAAAGGTAATGAAGTTCGGCGAAGATGTGATGCTCGCGAACGGGTTCCTCGATCGCACGTCGGCGGAGCAATGGTTCGCGGCGCTTCTGGATCTATCTTGGCAGCAGGAGAGGGTGAGGATCTTCGGCCGGTGGCTTGCCGCGCCACGCCTGACGACTTGGTACGGCGAACCCGGTGTTGCCTACACGTACTCGGGTGTCGAACACCGGGGAAGCGGTATGAGCGAGCTGATGGCGGTGCTCCGCGATCGCGTGCGCGAGCACGCGTCCAGCGATTTCAATTTCGTATTGCTCAATCGCTATCGGGATGGGCGCGACAGCATGGGCTGGCATGCCGATGACGAACCTGAGCTCGGTGATCGTCCGCTAATCGCGTCCCTGACGCTCGGTGCGACGCGCCGCTTCAAGCTGCGTCGCAACGACGGCAGCGAATCAATGGCGATCGACCTGGAACCCGGTTCGTTGCTGGTGATGTCGGGCGACTGCCAGCGCCGGTGGAAGCACTGTCTGCCCAAGACTTCGCGGTCGGTTGGCGAGCGAATCAACCTGACGTTCCGGTACGTGTATCCGAAGCGATGACCGGTTTCGAGCTGCATCGCGACGTCGATCTCACCCAAGCCAACACGTTGCGGTTGCCGAGCCGCGCCCAATTCGCTGTCAGGGCTCGAACGATCGAAGAGTTGAGGCGCGCTTTGGCTTGGATTGCAGATAGCCGGTTGCCCCTCACCATTCTCGGTGGCGGCAGCAACGTCGTCATGCAGCGCGTCGTTGCAGGATGCGTGGTCCAGCCGGAGCTGCGTTTCATCGAGATCGACTCTCAGGACGACCGCGTGTTGTTGCGGGCCGGCGCAGGCCTCACGTGGCACGACTTGGTCCGTTTCTCGTTGGGACAGGGCCTGTTCGGGCTGGAAAATCTGGCGCTGATTCCGGGTCGTGTGGGCGGGGCGCCGATGCAGAACATTGGTGCATACGGCGTGGAAGTCGAATCGTTCGTGCACAACGTCGAAGTGGTCGACGTCGCATCGGGGGATCGCCGGACGCTCGAGCCAGACGAATGCGCCTTCGGCTATCGCGATAGTCGGTTCCGGCGCGAGCCAGTGCCTCGGCAGGTAATCACGGCGGTCACGTTCGAACTCTCACGCCACGGCACGCCAGTAACCAGCTATCCCGACGTTGCGACTGAATTGCGGCGGATGGGCCGACACGGCACTGCGGCCGTCGATGTTGCCGAAGCGGTCATTCGGATTCGGCGCCGCAAGCTGCCGGATCCGCGCGTCGTGCCCAACGCGGGCAGCTTCTTCAAGAATCCCGTTGTCGATGCGGCTCGGCTCGACGCGCTGACGTGCGAACTTGGCCCAATGAATGCGTTTCCGACGGCAGGTGGCTACAAGGTTCCCGCCGCACAGCTCATCGACGCCTGCGGCTTCAAGCGTCGGCCGGCCGAGCGAGTTGCGGTGTGGCCGCGTCAAGCGCTGGTATTGATCAATCGCGGCGGCGCGGACGCTGATGATGTGCTCGACTTCGCGCACATCATCGCCGAGGAAGTGGGACACCGATTCGGCGTGGCCCTGGAGGTCGAGCCACGCCTAGTCGGTTGACGGCCGTCGGGTGAATCCTCAGACGTCGGAATTGTCGAGTACGCCTTCGTTGCGTAGCGCTGCCTCCCGCTCGCGCCGTCGCACCTCACGGGGGTCGTTGGCGGCACGTCCGGCCGGAACCGCGGGGGCTTCCTTGGCTTTGAACACGGGCTGCTCCGTTGCGACGTTCGGCGACGGGGGCGGGGCGGAAGGCGGCGCTATCGCCGTTAGCGGCACGTCGGCATTCGCGGTCACCGGTGGCGTGGCCGCTACGGAGTCGACAGGTTCGATGGGTGCATGACGGGCGACGCGTGGGTCGTTGCTTGCCCGACCCTCTGCGCGCGGTGGTTCGGCGGCAAACAGTTCGGCACCGGCTAGGGGATCGACTTCGATCGCTGCCACGCCGGCGCTCGGCAAATCCTGCGTCCGCGGCGCGGGCGACTCGGCGGAATCACGGTCGCGTGCCACCGCACTGCGGTCGCGCCGCGGCTTGCGGCGACTGCCCGAGCGAGGCTCGGCGCGATCGGCGTGTTCGGCATCGAGGCCGCGCGTACGGGCTTCCGGGGCGGTTGTCTGCTCTGCACGCGGAGTCCGCTCACGGACCTGCTCGGCAGTGGCGCGCGTCCCGTCGCGGCTGGCGTCGGGTCCGGCGGGCGGCGCTGCTTCGCGCGTCTTGTCGCGATCCCGGTCACGGCCGCGTCGCGGCCGTCCGCCGCGTTCCACGCGTTCACCGCGGTCGCGTTCCGGTTGGCCAGCACGAGCGCCGCGTTCCTCGGTGCGCGGCTTGCCGCCGTCGCGCCCGCGTTCGGACTTGCGCACTTGGGCGCGATCGTTGCTATCGTCTACGCGCCGGTCGCGGTCACGACCGCGGCCACGTGGCCGCTCACGCTGCGGACGACGATCCTCGCGCGGCGCTCGCTCGGCGGTGACCGGTTTGGGTCGCACTGGCGCGGGCTCCGCGGACGCACGCGGCGCGGGCTTGAATAACCCGCTCAGCAGACGGCGCAGCAAGCCAGGTCGCTGTTCCTCAGTCAGCGGTGATGATTGGGGCGGCGGCACGGCGACAGCGGTCGCCGATGGTGGCGGTGTTGGTCTGACCACCGCTTCTTGCGGACGGCGCGTGGGAGCCGGGAACGGCTGGGCCGTCACCGCTTCCTCGGTTTCGTGCTCGGCCAGCTCGTACGATGCAATTTCGCCCTCGGCGGCGACGTGATCTTCGCGCAGCCGCTGGACCTCGTAGTTGGGGGTCTCGAAGTTGCCGCTCGGCACGATCACGAGATGCGTACCGGTTCGCCGTTCGATATCGGCCACGTCGCGGCGCTTTTCGTTCAATAGGTACGAGCCGACGGCAATGGGTACGATGGCCCGGACCACCGAGCTGCGGTCCTTCAATGCCTCTTCCTCCATCACGCGCAACACCGCCAGCGCGAGCGAACGGATGTCGCGGATGCGGCCTTGGCCAGCGCACCGTGGACACAGCTCTGTAGTCAGTTCTTCGAGCGATGACCGCAATCGTTGGCGCGACATCTCCAAGAGCCCGAAGCGCGAAATTCGACCAAGCTGAACGCGTGCCCGGTCCTTTTCCAACACCTCGCGCATACGACTCTCGACCGCACGCTGGTTCTTGGCACCGGTCATGTCGATGAAGTCGATCACGATGAGCCCGCCGATATCGCGTAGACGCAACTGTCGCGCAATCTCTTCGGCCGCTTCGAGATTGGTGTTGAGCGCAGTCTCCTCGATGTCGGCGCCCTTGGTGGCGCGCGCCGAGTTGATGTCTATCGAGACGAGGGCTTCGGTCGGATCAATGACGATGCTGCCGCCCGACGGCAGCTTCACCTCGCGCTCGAACGCGGATTCGATCTGGCTCTCGATCTGGTAGCGCGAGAACAGCGGTATCGTGTCGGAATAGTGCTTTATGCGATCGCGGAAATTGGGCATCACCTGCTCGATGAAGGCCTGCGCTTCCTCGAACGCCGCATTTTCGTCGACCAGCACTTCGCCGATGTCGGTGCGCAAGTTGTCGCGAATAGCGCGCAGGATGATGTTGTTCTCTTGATAGAGCAGCAGCGGCGCTTTGCCGCCGTCGGCGGCCTTGCCGATGTTCTGCCATAGCTCGACTAGCCAATTGAGATCGGATTGCATCTCCTCCGGACTACGGCCGATGCCTGCAGTACGTACGATGACGCCCATGCCCTCAGGAATGTTCAGACTGGAAAGCGCTTCACGCAGCACATCGCGGTCGTCGCCTTCGATACGGCGCGAGATGCCCCCGGCACGAGGATTGTTCGGCATCAGCACCAAGTAGCGTCCGGCGAGGCTCACGAACGTCGACAGGGCCGCACCCTTGGTGCCCCGCTCCTCCTTCTCGACCTGGACGATGACCTCCTGGCCTTCGTCGATCAGTTCGGCGATGCTGCGGCGACCATTCCCATCACCGTCTTTCTTCTTGAAGTAGCTGCGCGCAATTTCCTTCAGCGGCAAGAAGCCGTGGCGATCGGCACCGAAGTCGACAAAGGCGGCCTCGAGGCTCGGCTCGACGCGCGTGATGCGGCCCTTGAAGATGCTGGCCTTCTTTTGCTCGCGGGCTCGGCTTTCGATGTCGAGGTCGTAGAGGCGTTGGCCATCGACGAGGGCGACACGCACCTCCTCGGGTTGCGTCGCATTGATCAACATTCTTTTCATTTCAGATGTGTTCCACAGTGTGGCCGGTGCCACGCGGAACTCGACGGCAGCAAGGCAGGGCAGGACCACACGCATACCGCGCGGTCGCGGGATCAAGTCAGAGTGAACGGCGAATCGGGTCTACGTTCTACGGTTACGGCGGATTCCACGTTGGTTCGGAAGTACGCTCGTTGACGACTGATCAGTCTCGCTTGCGCGAGCCCCTGTTTGTTCGTTCGACGCGGCGATGGATTGCCACGTCTCGGATGTCCCTTCTGCCGGCCGAGATGACGCGCGGTCCGTGCAGTTTCGGTTTCCGGCAACGCGCCGGAACGAATTCCCATGCGCGGCGCCGTGTCTCTTCGAATTCCTACCTATCAATCTGGTCATCAATATCCTGATAACCTTGCTCGCCACCCGGTTTGTTCGCCTTGTGGGCGCGACCCGACGGTGAAAGCGGCCGAAATATAGCAGCGGCCCTTAAGTTGTTCAATCGGAAAGAAAATTGTCGCGACTACCTTCCTCCCGGCAGCGCGCCGTACGTCACATCGAGATCGC
>QJXZ01000102.1 GCA_003248125.1 Gammaproteobacteria bacterium
TCTCGTGTCGCGACTGCCCGCAGAACTACGTGCACCGGCACCGCCACAAGCGACATGGCGGAGCCTCTACGAAGGCATGCAAGCAATCGGCCGCGACGCGCTCGTCAAGAATGTGCTGCTCCTCAACTTCACGTCCATGTTGTTCAACGCGGGCGCCTATTCACTCGTGGTGCCTTTCATGGTCACCAAGCTCTACGACGGCGATGCGGCCATGTTGGGCTTCGTGCTGGTCGTCTTCTTCGGCGGCGGCGCAGTCACCAACTTCACGATGTTGCGGTTCATGCCGTTCGAACGTCCTGGGCAACTGTTCTTGATCATGCAGGTGACCCGTGCGCTCATCTATCTCGTGTTGTGGTTCGAACCACCCATGCCGGTATTCATGGCGATCATGTTTTTGTGGGGCATAAACATGGGCGTCACCACGACACTTTCCCGCACCATGATTCAGGAGTCGGCGCCGGAGCAATACCGCGGCAGGATTCTGTCGGTTTACAACGTCGGTTTCTTGGGTGCGCAGCCGATCGGCGCAATGATGCTGGGCGCCGTAATCGCGACATTCGGCATCGTCAACGGCTTGGTGCCAGGATTCCTCGCATCAATCCTCATCTGCGCTTTCGGGCTGGTAGCGACACCCATCTGGCGCTACCGGTCACCGTAGGTTGCGCGTCGACCGATAGCTCACGGTGTTGTGGCAGCGGGCTTGCCCGCGGTCGCGGCCAAGGCCGCTGCCACAGAGACTGCCCCCACTGTGGCTGTCGCACTGAGGCTGCCCGCGGCCCCGCTTCAACGTCGCGCCGCAACCACGCGAATTTCCACCTTGTACTGCGGCGCCGCCAGCTTGGCTTCGACACAAGCCCGCGGTGGCGAGTTGCCGGCGGGCACCCAGGCATCCCAGACGCCGTTCATCGCGCCATAGTCGGCGATGTCGGCGAGCCAAATCGTGCAACTGACGATCTTGGCCTTGTCGGTACCCGCTTCGGCGAGGAAGCCATCGATGCTGGCAAGGATTTGTCGTGTCTGCCCGGCCGCATCTTCTGACGGGTCTCCGGCAACGATGCCGGCCGTGTAGACAGTATCGCCGTGAATGGCGACCTGCGAGAGCCGCTTGCCGACGTGCAATCGTTCGATGGTCATGGGCATTCCTTCATCGGTTGAGACATTCGTACAGTGTGCGGACCAAGCGACGGCCGCGCGTTTCAGTTTCGATGCCGGGCTGCATCTGATTCATCGCATAGCCGACCCCCAAGCGCGCGCGCGGATCGGCAAAACCGACGCTGCCGCCGGCACCGGCATGACCGAAGCTCGCCGCGCCAGGTCCGTACTGGCCTTGCGTGTTGAGGATCACGCCGCGACCGCGCCGCAATGCGCGACCGAGTACGAGATCCGGCTGCTCGCCCACCTCCTCGACCGTGAGTTCGGCGATTGCGTGCTCACTCAAGACTCGTACGCCGTCGAGCTGGCCGCCGCGCGCCACCGCGCCATAGATGCGGGCGATGCCACGGGCATTCGCCTGTCCATTCGCTGCCGCGATCTCGGCGCTGCGCCATTCAGCGCTGCAGGCATCTTGCCAAGGCTGGATCGACGGATTCTGCAGCGCAAGTTTGTAAAGCGGCGGCATCTTGATGCGCATCAACGCCGCGAGGTCGGGTTGCTTGCGGGCGTGATTCGGGCCGATGAGATCAGCCACACGATGGTGTTCGCTGGACGGTAACCCCAAGTGAAAATCGGCGCTCAGCGGCCGCGCAACTCGCTCTCGCAAGATCGTTCCCAACGACTGATTCACGGTGCGCAGCGCTAGCTCACCAGGAAAGAAACCCCACAGCACAGCGTGATAGCCGGCCGCGGTACCAGGTGGCCAATGTGGTTCCTCCCGCTCGATGCGGGCAATCATGCGCGGCCAATCGTAGAGGTCGGCGATGGTGACGCGATCGCGCAGGCCACAGATTCCGGCCTTGTGGGCGAGCAATTCGCCGACCGTCAAGCCATGCCGCGCGGCACGCAACGTCGGCCAGTAACGATCGACCCGTGCGTCGTAGTCGATGGCACCCTCATCGACCAGCGTCGCGAAGGCGATTGCTGCCACGCCTTTGGTGGTGGAATAGACGTTGACGAGCGTGTCACGCTGCCAAGGGCGCTCACAGGAGCGGTCCTGAAATCCGCCCCACAGATCCACGACCGTTACGCCGTCGAGCACGGCGCAAAAGCTGGCACCCACCTCGATGTCGTCGGTGAAGTTGCGCTCAAAGACATCGCGCACTGGCTCGAAACCCG
>QJXZ01000306.1 GCA_003248125.1 Gammaproteobacteria bacterium
GACTACGGATGCGCAGCTAGAGGCTGCAAAGTCTTCGGAAGCGGCGTTTCAGGCGGCGCTCCGTGAGGCGGGGTTCGGCGCAGTGACGACCGAGATCCGACCGGCGCCGGAGTTCTACTACGCCGAGCACTACCATCAGCAGTACTTGGCAAAGGTGCCGAACGGTTACTGCGGTCTCGCTGGTACCGGTGTTTGCATGCCGGCGTTGGCCGACGTCAAGTGAGGGTGGTCTTGGTGGTGCCGCACCGTGTGCAGCGCCGCGTAGTGACGAGCTGACCGCGTTTGACGTCGAACTGCTTCGCTTTGTCGATTTGCCAACGATGAAAGCCGCGCGCGCACAGGGTACGTCCCTTGGCGCGCTCGCGTAACGACGGCCGCTCGAACTTCACCACCTTTCCCACACCCATAAGGTTACCAGGATGCGGCATTGGTGTGGGCATGCCGCAGCGTTTACCATCGAGCCCATTTTTGCGGATTGCGAACCTCGGGTCGTGGATTTGTCCAACGCACGCTACGCCAATCTCGCCACATTCCGGCGCAATGGGGTGGCCGTGCCCACGCCGGTGTGGTTTGCGGCTGACGGCAATGAGTACTTCGTGTTCAGCGAAGGAACCGCTGGCAAAGTGAAGCGCATCCGCGCCAACGGCCGCGCTCGACTCGCCGCGTGCGATGTACGCGGCACGTTGCTCGGACCGTGGCACGAGGCGCGCGCACGGTTACTCACCGAGCCCGATGAAATTGCGCGCGCTTATCGCGCGCTGCGCCGTCGCTACGGCTGGCAGATGCGACTCCTGGATCTCATGTCGAGGCTCGCGGGCAAGTACGACAAGCGTGCCCTCATCGCAGTGACCCTAGATACGCCATGACCGGAATAGGCGTCGGTATCGACTTCGGCACGACGAACTCGGTGGCGGCGATCTACGACGGCGAGCGCCTCACGCTGGTACCGATCGAGGGCGACAATCCGGTCATGCCGTCGGCAACCTACATCGACAACGAACTGAAGACCGATACTGGCCAGGCGGCGATCGATCGCTACATAGCCGACAACACCGGCCGCACGGTAGAACTGGTACCCGAGGTGATCGGCGGCGCGACCCTTTTGGTCGGCGATGCCGATCCCGAGCATCGCCGGCCGGCGGAGACGCTGACTCAGAGGGTTTACGGCAAGGCGTTTCGTGACACCGGGCTCAGCGGTCGTCTGTTCCGCGGTACGAAGCGCCTGTTGGGCGATCCCAACGTGCGGCGCCTGATGGTGTTCGATCACCCGTTTCGGTTGGTCGCGCTCATCACTCCCATTCTGTTGCGCATTCGCAAGGCGATCGAATCTTGCGATGTGGAAGCGTCACACGCCTGCGTTGGTCATCCGGTGAACTTCGAAGGACGCTACGAATTCCGCAACCAGCTGGGACTTTCGCGCTTGGGTGAGTCCTATGGTCATGCCGGCGTACGCAGCCACGCGTTCTATCCGGAGCCGATCGCGGCAACGGTGAGCTTCGTGGCGCACAATCCCGGCGAGGAAGGCCGCCGGATTCTGACCGTCGACTTCGGGGGTGGCACACTGGATTTCTGCATTCTGCGACGCAAGGGCAGCGGATTCGAAGTGGTTACGACCCATGGAGTGGCGCTGGGTGGCGATCACATCGATCAACGGCTGTTTCGCGAGCTGTTGTTCCCGCTGCTCGGTAAAGGGGAGCGGTGGCGGCGCCGAGGTGTGGACAAGGAAGAAATCGAAACGCTCTTTCCGTTCGAGGATTACGAGGAATTGCTGGTCAATTGGGCGGTTTCCTATACGTTGAATCAGAACCGCTACACCACTCCCGTGATGGATTGCATCGAGCAGGGCGGGCCCGCGAAATACAAATTTCGCAGGCTTCGCGAACTCATCAAGCAGAATCTCAGCTACTTGGTGTTCCAAGCCATCAAGGATCTCAAGGCCGAGTTGTCCTATGCCGAAGAAGCCGTGCTCGATGTACCAGAAATCGACGTCGAGTTGACGCTGACGCGTCCGCACTTCGAGGCGCTAATTGCCGATCAGCTGACCAAGTTTCAAGAAGGTGTCGATGCCACGCTCGAGCGTGCTGGACTCGCAGCGTCCGACATCGATCTGGTGTTGCGTACGGGGGGCTCGTCGCTGATTCCGGCAGTTCGCGCAATTCTCGAGGATCGATTCCCGGAGCGCGTCGTCGAGCACGATCCCTTCACCTCGGTCGCCGCCGGGCTTGCGATTGCCGACTACGCGGGCTACGCAGCGCCTTGATTGGGTGGCCGCCAGGCAGCATCGAGCACGCCGAAGAATGCGTGCAGCACGCGATAGGTTAGACCCCAGACGAAGTGACCGCCATTGATGCGGTATCCGTCGAATGCCACGTGCTGGCCGCCCACGATTCGCGCCTCTTGCGTGTGATTGGCGCCTTTGGCGATCGGCGTGAGTGGCGTCCAGACGACTTCCGCGACTTCGTGGTTGAGCAAGAACTCGGGTGCTTCCGTGAGCTTGAAGACGAATGGCGCGATCAACATGCCGCGCGGCCGCAATCGGGGCTCGACGCGCTGTTGATCCAACGCGCCGAGATAGTGTGTGGCGACTGACAAAGTAATACCGATTTCCTCTTCTGTTTCCCGGCACGCGGCGGCCAGCAACGAATCGTCTTCCGGATCGCGGTGGCCGCCTGGAAACGCCATGTGACCGGACCACGGGTCGCCGTCCTTCTCGGCGCGGCGAATGAACAGCACGTCGGTTACGGTTTCGCCGCGTCGCTCGCGTTCACGCAGAATGATTGCAACCGCGGCCTGCGGCATCGACGGATCGGCGTCGACGGTGGCGCCCAAGTGTGCGGCGAGACGCGTCTCGATGTGGCTCAAGCTGAACACGCTATCATTCTTGGCGAAAGCAGTGCTGTTGGCCAGCATCTGTCGATGGATACCGAGCGGTTGCGTCCATCGACGGTGACGAATTTCATCGCAGCTGCAGCCGGCGCGTCGTGCCGGCGGAGCCTGGCAGAGGAGGACGAGGTGTCACGCGAAGGGCTAGCGAATCGATGTTTCGTTTGTGGCACCGGCAATCCGATTGGGTTGGGTGTCGAGTTCCGCGTCGATGGGGATCACTGCCGTGCGGAGTTCACTCCCGATGCACGGCACGTCGGTTACGACGGTGTGACTCATGGCGGCATCTTGTTCAGCCTACTCGACGACGTGATGGCGAATTGGTTGTGGTTGCGCGGTGAGCAATGCTTCACGGCCCGCGCCGACATCCGGTACCGGGCGCAACTGCCAATCGGGACGCGAGTTTCGCTGCAAAGCGAACTGGTGAGGCGAAAGGGTAAGCTGGCGATGTTGACCGGGCGGGTGGTGCGCGCCGACAGCGGCGAGGTAGTCGCCGAGGCGAGCGGAAGTTTCATGCTCGTCGCACCTTAGGTGCCGTCAGTGGCACACCGCTGCGCGGCGATACAACTGCGGCCGAACCATCCGCAGTGTCATCTTTATCGCGAGCAAGCTCGCTCCCGCAGGCACCGGTCGAGGCGGCAGCGAACCTTGGCCGCGATGTCGCTATCTCGGCGTCACAGTGTGACACCGATTTCGCGACTGCGGTGCTTGGCATAGATGTCGAGCACCCATCGCGATGCATAGTGCTCGCGCCATCGGGTGACCAATGCCGCGAGCGACGCCGGCATCGGCGTCGGCAGTTTCATGTCGGGGTGGTTGGGGTCGACGAGCGGTGCCACTAGGGCGGCGGCCGTGAGATCGGCGACCGAGAATGCGCCGCCAACGAGGTAGGCGCCGCGACGCGCATAACGCTCGAGCGTGGCCATGTTGTCCACAACCAGTCGTTCTGCTTGCTCGACGGCGTCATCCCGATCGAGGCCATTGCCCTTGGCGATCAACTTGCGCATGAACGGGAACATCCCGCGGTAGACCATGCGCTTGGCGAGTGGTTGGGTGCTGGCGAAGAGCTTGGGAATGTAGCTCGAGTCATCGATTATCGCCGCAAACACGAGCACTCGCACGGCTGGGCCCAGCACGCGATCGAAGTGGCGCTGGAACTCGAGCACCAGACTGCGCGACTCGGCACCGACGGGCATCAGCCGTGGTGCTGCCGGAAAGTCGTGCTCCAGACGTTCGATGATGCGCGCTGAGCCCGCAACGTATTCGTCGCGGATCCTCAACACCGGTGTGGCAGTTTGGCCCGTCAGCGTTTGGATCCGCCTGCGGTGTGGGCCCGGCATGAGGTCCGTTCGTGTATGCGAGATGCCTTTGAAGTCCAAAGCCCACCGCGCCTTCTCGTTGAAGTGCGAGTGAGGGAACTGCAGAAGCTCGATGTCCATTCGAGTCGCTTGATCTCCTTCCGACCGGCAAGGGATGATCGACAGGCTGCGCGTAATTGCAAGGGGTTCGTGCGGCCACGTCGATCAACTCATGAGGAGGAGCAATGACCTACGTCACCATCGTCGCCTTGTTGGCGGTCATCGAGTACGTTTACTTCAGCCTGGATGTGGGCCGCGCCCGCGGCAAGTACGACATCAAGGCGCCCGCGACATCCGGCCACGAGATGTTCGATCGCGTTTTCCGCATTCATCAGAACACGCTAGAACAGCTGGTCGTGTTCTTCCCGGGGCTGTATGCGTTCGCCGCGTTCGTCGATCCCGAGTGGGCGGCGGCCATCGGCTTCGTGTTCGTGGTCGGCCGGGCCGTCTACTCGGTCGGCTACAAGGCTGATCCGGAAAAGCGGGGCACGGGTATGCTCATCGGCTTTCTCGCCAACGCGGTTTTGGTGCTCGGTGGCTTGATCGGAGCGATCGTGGCTCTATTTTGAGCGGTCCCGGTCGGCTCGCGCGCGCTGTCCGGCATTGATCATCGTGCGGGATAGCGACGCGCGAGCCAGTCGATCATCAGTCGATTGGTCTCGGTTGGTCGCTCTTGCTGTATCCAGTGCCCGCACTCGAGGGTTGCGACTTCGACATCGGGCACGAAGTCTCTGATGCGCTCCGACGCGGGCACCATGTCGTAGCGGCCATGGATCATGAGTGCTGGTTTTTCGATGCGCTGCGGTACGTCGGCGAGTCGGTGCCAATTGCGCGTGAAGTTGCGATACCAGTTGATCGGCCCGGTGAAGCCCCCTTTCTCGAAGGCGCGTGCGAACACGTCGAGTTCCGCTTCACTCATCATGAGTTTGCCAGGCGCCGTCTCGTCGTCGACCAGGTTGATCATCGCCATGCCCGGGCGCTGCGGTCGCGGTGGATCCTTCCAAAACTGGGTGCGGTAGAGATTGCGCAGTAGGTTCTTCGGGTTGCGGGCGAATGCGGCATCGGCCACACCTGGCTGCCGGTTGAAGTGCACGATGTAGAAATCGCCGCCGAACATCGATTCCCAGAACTCGACCCACTCGCGATCACCGCGCTGCATGAAAGGCACCGACAGATTGATGATGCCGGCAACTCGATCGGGATGTAGCAATCCCATGTTCCACACCACGATCGCGCCCCAGTCGTGACCGACGAACACTGCTCGATCGAGGCCGTAGTGATCCAGCAAACCCACGAGATCGCCAGTCAAATGGTCGATGTCGTAGTCGCCTACCGCGCTCGGTTTGTCCGTGGCACCGTAGCCGCGTTGATCGGGCGCCAGCACGCGATAGCCGGCATCGGCGAGCGGCTGCATCTGGTGTCGCCACGAATAAGCCAGCTCCGGAAATCCGTGACATAACACCAAAGGCGGACCGTCGCCAACCGCGTACACCGCCATCCGAATGCCGTTGGTTTCGATGAATTGGGGTTGATCAAATGGCGACAAGAGATCCTCCTACGACTTTCCCATATTGAATCGCTCGAGGTCGAGTGCAGTGCGCACTTCGGCCGAGTAAGTTTCGAGGCCGGCGCCGAGTGGAATGCCCGTCGCATCGGCGATCCGAACCATGCGTTCGAAGTTGGACGCGACACCCGCCGCATCGACCATCGCGCGAGGTCCGAGTTCCTCGACGACATCGCTGCGGCGCCGGGCAAGCACCGCATCGTCTTCACCGACCACGGCTTCGGCGAACTTGATCAGCAAATCGCCACCGCTAATGCCGCGCGCGCCCTCGCCGTCGTTGATCGCGTGCATGTTCACTTCGTTTCCTTCGATCATGACGCTCGCACGGAGCATCGCCGCGTGGGCGCTCGTTCAGTAGAAGCACTGGTTGAGCGCGGACACCCTGGCTGCGATCAATTCCATCTGCTGACGATCCAGATGAGGGGAGTGAGCGGTTGGGTCCATCACCATTGCATTTGGCAGGTAGTGCGCGGCGCCCAAGTCACCGAGCGTTCGTACTTCGTCCGGCACCAAGCTCATCGCGCGAATCACATTGCCGGTGCGCCCGATGGTCCAGAGGTCGGATTCCGCGCCGGTGTTGGCGTCGGCGGGGATCATCGGTACCCACGCATCCTCGAGCTTGGCGGCGTTTGGACGATAACCCGAGGGTACGCCGTCCTCGGCGTCGGGTAGCCGGTTGAGCGGCAGACCCACGGCGCGGCAGAAGCTGTCGATGCTCTTGATTGCGACTAGTGTGCCGATGATCTCTACGTACTGCTCGACCGACAGCTCGCTGCCGATCACACCGTCGAACCAAGCGCGCGTCAAGCGCCCAGGGTCGGTAGTGACACGGTGGATCACCTCGATGGCAGCGCGCGGTAAGTTCGTCGCTCGTCGGTGCTCGCCAGAGACGGAATTCGGCGACAATGCGCGCTTGCGTTCGACGCAAAGACTACACGACGGCGAATCGCGGACCTCGCGCGCGATGGCGATGCGCTCGGCGGCGGTCCACCAACTGCCGGCCTTCGCCAGACGTTGCCAGAAGCGGGCATGTGCGGCTGCGAAGTCGTCGCGGATGGGCCAGGCGGCCGCGCTGTAATCGATTGAGATCGTCTTGGCCTCCGTCCGGATTCGCTGGTACGGTACGCGACCGACATTGGTGGGGCAAGGAACCAACATGACGATCATCGTTGCTGGTACGGTCGACGTCGATCCTGCGCGGCGCGACGAAGCGATTGCGGCTGGGCGGCCACACATCGAGACGGCGCGAGCAGAGAAAGGCTGCCTGCATTACGTGTGGAGCGCGGACAACATCGACCCGGGGCGCATATACGTGTTCGAGGAGTGGCAGAGCACGGAGGACCTTGCCGCACACTTGCGGGCCGATCCGTACTTCAAGATGCGCGATACCATTGCCCAGTTTGGTATTCGTGGCGCCGATACCAAGAAGTACGAGATCCGTCGCAGTCAAGCGGTGTACGACAAGACCGGCACCCCACGGGCCGACTTCTTCGAGGAGTGAGTCGAGCCAAGTGTGCATGGCGACCGTATTGTGACGTAGTTCGCACATTTTGGCGGTGCCGGTCCACGGCTACGGTTTACTTCGCGCGCGCCTCCACGAGTCTCCAGGGTTTCTCCA
>QJXZ01000125.1 GCA_003248125.1 Gammaproteobacteria bacterium
GATGGCTGGATGCCGATCTACCAGAATGCCAAGCGACGCGAGGCGCAGGGTGCGGTCGACTACGCTGCGGGTGCGAAACAGGTGCGTGAAGCATGGCGTCGCGCCGAGCGCGACGGGGAGCCCGACCTGACCGTATTCGGTGTACCGCCGAGCCATGGCGCGATCGATGAACTGCTGGTAGCGGGCTTCAACCGGCTGGTATTCGGTCTACCGGCCGACGATGCCGACACCGTGGTGCCGTTGCTCGACAAGCTGGCAGAACTCGCGGCCAGTCACAGCCAACGCTGACGTCAGACGGGCGAAATCGCGATCAAGGGATGACGAGTTCGTCCAGCGTCGCGAGCACGTCGTTGAGTTTCGGGGTGTGCGTCGCACGCAGGCCCGCGGCCCTCGCGCCCTCGACGTTTTCCAAGTGGTCATCGAGGAAGTGAATGGCACTCGGCGCCACGCCGAGGTCTTCGGCTAGCCATGCAAACGAGGTGACATCCGGCTTCCGCCGTCCGATCACAGGCGAAGAATAGATGCGCTCGAAGTGCACGAGCGCCGTCGGGAAGCGTGTCTCCCAGTCGGCTTGATGCGTGGCATTGGTATTGGTGAAGCAGCACAGTCGGTAGCGCTCTGCGAACGCAGGCAAGCGATCGACCACGGCTGCGAAAGGGGCGACGAACAGCGCATTCCAGCCCTGTCGCCAGTCGGCCAATGGCATGCGTATGCCGAGCCGTGTCTCGAGGTGGGCGATGTATTCGGCGAAGTCGATGGCACCGATTTCGTGCCGCCGGTAGGCGTCGTCGATGCCGAAGTGTGGTGCGAATTCGGCCACCGGCACGCCCGTGCTCCGTGCCCAGGCGTCGAACGTGCGCTTCGGGTCGAGTTCGATGACGACGTTGCCGAGATCGAGCAACAAAACTTCCGTGTGCGTCACCGCGCGCCCCGTCTTGGCTCTTTCGACCCGCGCACCGCGGTGCGGCCCTGAGGCGTCAGGCGATAGCCGGTTTCCAGGCTCTCGGTGAGCCCAATCGCCTTCAGGCGCCGTACCCGGGCTTTGAACTCGGGCAAGGCGAGACCGACGCGTGGTGCCAGGTCGCCGGCGCGACGCCCTGGGTGATCGGCGATGAGCCGAAGCACCGCGCGAGTCCAGGCGCCACCTGCTGCGCGTCGATCCATGGCGTCGAGCTTGGTGATGATTTCCTGCTTGTTGAGCGTCGGAGTCGAGGTTGGCTTGGTCGCCGTGCGCACGAAGTCGATGCGGTAGACCTTGCCATCGCCGTCGAGCGCGGTGAGCAGCGCCGCGCGCGTCTCGAATCCACTGCGTCGGGCGTCGTCGTTGGTAATCGCCCGGTGACTGATTTCTGCGAGCGCCGTCACTGTGATCGTGAGACCGGGCCGAATGCGATAGCTACCGCCGATGCGCGCACGCGGCGTCCGCCAGCGCCGAACTGTGCGATCGATCGAGCCATTGCGAATACCCGTGATGAATGTGTCTTTGAACAACACGAGTGTTCAGCGCCCGTTCATTGGTAGGTGCCTATCGTGAGCGTGCCACTTTGATACGAGGAGGCAGTCATGAAGTCGATGATACTAGCAGGCATGCTCATGGCCGGTGGATTGGTATCGCCACAGGCTGCGGATGCTCATTCGGCACCGCACCAACACGGATACGATCACCGATACCACTATGTAGCGCCGCCGCACTACGCGCGCGCGCATGGCCATCATGGTTACTGCGTGCACGGCAAGCATTGGCATCGGCATGCCAAGCACTGGCGCAAGCACCATGGACGCACGTGGCACGATTACCGACATTGGTATGGTGATGGCTACGCTTACCACGACCGCCGACATGACGATGGTCGCGGACATCGCGATCGGCGCCGCGGCTACTAGGATCCAGCCGCGTCGAATTGCCACTCTGTGATGCTGCGGTACCGCGCGCCGGGCCGCAGCAACACCGGTGGAAAGCGTGGTTCGTTGATGGCGTTTGGAAAACCTTGCGTCTCCAAGCACAGGCCGCCGTGCTTGCCGTTCAGACGACCATGCTTGCCAGCAATCGCGAGGCTATTGCCGGTGTAGAACTGTACGCCCGGCTGATCGGTGCGAATGGTCATGCGCCGTCCCGTGTCGGGTTCGAACACCCGTGCGCAGGTGCGTAGGCTGGTACCATCGATGACCCAATTGTGATCGAAGCCACCGGCCAGAACGATTTGAGGGTCCGCCGTGCGCAGTCGCGACTCGAGCGTCGCAGCCACACGCAGATCGAATGGCGTACCCGATACTTCTGCGATTTCACCGGTCGGTAGGAATGCATCGTCCATGGGCAGGTAGTGGCTCGCGTCGAGTTGCACGCGATGCCGCTCGATTCCGCAGTCGCGCGTTGCACCCGCAAGATTGAAGTAGTGATGGGCGCTCAAGTTGACCGGTGTCGGCGCATCGCATTCGGCATCGATCTCGAGTCGCAGCACGCTCGAAGGTGTGAACGCATAGCGTGCCGTCACCGTGACGGAACCCGGATACCCTTGATCACCTGCTGGACTGGTAAGCACGAAAGCGACGCCATTGGGTGACGCTTCGGTGAGTTCCCAGGTACGGGTGCCGAACCCATCGGGACCGCCATGCAAGTGATGCGGTCCATGGGTGGGCAGTAGCTGATGCTCGACGCCGTCGATGACGAACCGACTGTCGCGGATTCGGTTCGCGCAACGGCCGACGATGCAACCGACGTGGGGGTGCGGGCGAAAGTAGTCGGCCACGTCGTCGAAACCGAGCACGACGTCGTCCAACTGACCTTGGCGGTCGGCCACCAGCAGATGCGTGAGCGTTGCGCCGCGGTCGATGAACGTGGCAGTGGTTCCATCTGGCGCAACGATCGAGACGCTGCGCGCCGTGTGGCCGTTGCCGAGGCGGCGCTCGTTGACGGATCCGTGACTGGATGCCATATGGCGCCACGATAGCGAGCACGGCGACCGCCGGCCATTCCCGAACGCTACAATGCGCCCATGCAATGCGCGGGATTCGACTACGGCACGTCCAATTGCTCGATCGGCGTGCCTACCGGCCATGGTGTGAAGCTATTGCCGGTCGAAGGTGACGCGTCGCAGATTCCGTCTACGCTATATGCGCCGCGACCGGAGGAAATGTTCGGCAGTCGGGCCGCCGATGTGCGCGCGCTCGACGTCGCGTCGCAATCGAAGGCCGACCTCCGCTTCGGCCGTGCAGCGCTGGCTGCGTATCTGGCGGATCCTGCCGCCGGCTATTTCATCAAGAGCCCGAAGAGCTTCCTCGGCGCCAATGGCTTGAGCGCGGACATGCGAGCGCGTTTCGTGGCTGTGGTAGCCGCCATGATGCGCAACATCAAAGATCGGGCCGAACTGGCGCTGGACCGTCCGGTGACACATGTGGTGCTCGGCCGGCCCGTGCATTTTCAGGGCGCACTGGGTGATGACGAAGATCGCCAGGCAGTCGCGATGCTCGAGGAGGCAGCCCAGACCGTGGGCTTTCGGTTCATCGAGTTCTTGTTCGAGCCAATGGCCGCCGCCATGGACTACGAGTCGCGACTGAAGACCGAGCAGTGTGTCCTGGTGCTCGACATCGGCGGCGGCACCACCGACTGCTCGATGGTACGTGTCGGACCAAAGCGCATGCGCGGGATCGATCGGCGTGACGACGTGCTCGGTCACAGCGGCGAACGCATCGGCGGCAACGATTACGATCAACTGCTCGCGCTCGCATCGATCATGCCGGAGCTCGGTCTCGGCGACAGCTTGCGTTCCGGTTTGCCGATCCCCAACACATACTTCGTCGATGCCGTCACCACCAACGACGTCAACGCCCAGCAGCGCTTCTACTCGGCGCGGACGCGCAAGGAGGTCGCGCGTTTCGAACGCGAGGCGATCGAGCCAAAACGAGTACGGCGACTGGTTCGCCTGCAGCATCGTCGCCAGAGCTATCGCTTGGTGGGTGCCGCGGAGCAGGGCAAGATCGCGCTCAGCGACGGCGTCGAGACCCTCGTAGATCTTTCGTTTTTGGAACCCGGGCTCGGGTGCGTTGCGACACGGACGCTGATGAAGTCGAGCTGCGAGCGTCTGCTCGTACACCTCGCGGGATTGATCGATGCGGTGGTGAGGGATGCCGGTCGATCTCCCGACGTCATCTACCTGACTGGCGGTATGTCGGGCTCGACCATCGTGCGCGATGATCTACGGCGGCGCATGCCCGGTGTCGAGTTCGTCGATGGCGATCACTTTGCGAGCGTGACCCAAGGACTCGCACTATGGGCGCAGCGTATCTTCCGCACCTAGTGATCGGTTTGAGGTCGATGCGCGGTCGGCGAACGCCAACGTCCCCGGGGCTCAGTAGCCGGCGGTGCCCGCCTTGATCTCCGTGAAGAATCCGCGCTCGAGCCGCTCGTAGGCACTCGCCCGTGGCTTCATGACGTAGATTGGATCGGTGACCACGCCGAGGTCGTAGCCTTCTTTCTTCAGGTCGCCCTTGACCATCTTGAACGTGCCGGTTACGTCGATGTCGCGTTGCACGCGAACGAACACGGGTTGCGCATACGGAGGTAGCGCTCGCGCGACGAATGTCGAGAAGTCGGCGATGTCCAGCTCGGCGACACCTTCCTTCAGTGTGATGGCCGCCATGCCGGCGCGGCCGTCGGCGTTTGGAATCTCCACGCCGTAGACGTTCGAAAAACGCACCTGAGGATGTTCATTGAGAATCTCGCCGACCTCGTTGGTGGACACGTTCTCGGATCGCCAGCGGAATGTATCGCCGACGCGATCGACGAATTGGTAATGCTTGAAGCCCGCGGCAAAGCCGACGTTCACTTGCCGCAACAGATCACCGGAGTTGAACCATGCGTCACCCGCGGCAAACACGTCGTGCACGATCTTCTTCTCGGTCGCTTCGGAGTTCGTGTAGCCTTCGAATATCTGATCCTCGGTGATCTGCGCAAGCAAAAGCCCTGGCTCTCCCTTTGCGACTTTGATGCAGCGGCCCTCACCATCGCGCGGAATCTCGTCTCGGTAAACGTCGTATTTCACGAGCGCCATTTTGTTGACGGTGAGACCGATGGTGCGGTCCTTGTTGAGCAGATTCATGAACGCAACGTTGCCTTCGCTCGCGCCGTAGAACTCAGTAACCCGCTCGATGCCAAAGCGCTCCTTGAACTCCATCCAGACGTCAGGCCGCAAGCCGTTGCCGATCACACGCACGAGCGGATTGACGTGGTCGTCCGGCCTGCGTTCCGTGTTCAGCAGATAGCGGCACAATTCGCCGATGTATACGAACGTGTTGGTCTGGTGTTCGCGAACTTCGGTCAAGAATCGGGAGGCCGAGAATTTGCGCCTGATGAAACACGACGCGCCAGCCACCAACGCAGCACCCCAGCCGACCAGAAGGCCCGTTGCGTGGTAAAGCGGCAAGCAGAGATATAGGCGGTCGTGCTCGGTGAGCCGCAGACCGACGCGGCAGGACGCAGCCGCACTTCCGAGGAAGCGGCGGTGCGTCATGATGGCGGCCTTCGGCAATCCGGTCGTGCCGGACGTATACACGTAGAAAGCCTTGTCGCCGAGCGTGACGCGCTGGGTTTCCATCGGGTTCGCATCGGACATTCGATCGATGGCCTTGTCGAGCTCGATCGCCCAGTTCGGTGCTGCGTGGCGGCCGTTGTCGGGCACGATGACGTAGTCGCGTCCCTCGGCGAGCTGCAGGTTGCCCTTCGCTTCTTCCAATGCGCCGGTCAGCTCCTCGCCGAACACGCACATGCGCGATTCTGCAACCGCTATGCAATGAGCAAGCGATTGTCCGCGCAGATTGGTGTTGATGAGTGCGATCACGGCACCCAGCTTGTGCAGTGCCACCACATTGGCGAGGAACTCGATTCGGTTCTCCATGAACAGGCTCACGGCGTCGCCGCGACGGATGCCCGCGCTCTTGAAGAAATCGGCGTAACGGTTGGCGAGCGCGTTCAACTCGGCCCATGTGACACTTCGGCCTTCGAACAGTAACGCTGTTCGGTCGGGAAACACGCTCGCGTTGTGCTCGACTCGCGCGCCGATCGAATCGATCGTGTCGGCTGGCTTGGGCTTCAGCTCCTTGGCCGCACCGACCACAGCGAGCACGTCCCTCAGCGTCCGAACGACTTCTCCAATCGCCATGTCTCTTCACTGTCTTGCGCGTCGGCGCTGCAAGATAGCCGCTCGCGTGCGGCGCGGGCAAGCGCGCCTGCCGACCCGGACGAGCGACATTGCGCGCAGCGCGCGATAATCTCGTGAGCAAAGCATCAGAGGCCCACATGAATCAATGGCAGATCGGTGACGTGCGCATCACGCGAATCGTCGAGCTCGAGGTCGCAGGCGGCACGAAGTTCATCCTGCCGGATGCGAGTCCGGAAGCCTGTCGCGGCATCGAGTGGCTGGCACCCCACTTCATGACCGCCGAGGGCAAGCTGATCATGAGTGTCCACGCCCTAGTGGTCGACACGGGCAAACGTCGCATCATCGTCGACACCTGCATCGGCAACGACAAGCAACGGGCCATTCCGGCTTGGAGCAATTTGCAGACCAACTTCTTGAACGACCTCGCCGCCTCTGGCTATCCGCGTGAAACGATCGATACGGTGTTGTGCACACATCTGCACGTCGATCATGTTGGATGGAACACGATGCTGGTCGATGGCCGGTGGCTGCCGACGTTTCCGAACGCCCGCTACCTGGTTGCCGAGAAGGAGTGGCGCTACTGGGATGCGAACGGCGAAGACGAGTCCTATGGCTCGGTCCTCGCCGATTCGGTGCGGCCGGTCATCGGGGCCGGTCTCGTCGATTTCGTCGGCGAGACGCATCGAATCTGTGACGAGATCGTCCTCGAACCGACGCCTGGACATACACCGGGACACGTCAGTGTGCACATCACGTCGCGCGGCGAAGAAGCCCTCATCACGGGCGATTGCATCCATCATCCGTGCCAGATGGCGCGCACCGACTGGTGCAGCTCGGCAGACTTCGACAGCGCTGCCGGCCGGCGGACACGCGAGGACTTGCTCGCCAAGTACGTCGGTAGCGACGTGCTGGTCATCGGTACGCACTTCGCGACCCCGACGGCGGGCCACGTGATCGCGGATGGCGCAGGCAGCTACCGGCTGCGGGTCTGATGGCCGCTAGCGGTTACCGTTCAATAGATCCATGTGATAGCGGCGCCGAGTCTCGTTGAGCCAGCGCTCCATGCGGCGCCGCAGCGGCGGAAAATCGGTCACGGCGATGGCGACGCCGAGCGGGAACATCCAAAAGCCCAGTATCGGCAGGAAGCCCAACAAGCCGGCCGCCATTAATACCAGGCCGATCGCCGTTCGCAGCCCGGGCGGTAGGCGACGCTGCGCCCAGCGGACGACGCGGTAGATGAAGATTACCGATCGATGTTGCCAGCGGCGGCGTTTTTTCGGCATGAACGCCGATCAGACCCACATGGGACTGTCGTCCGGCTGCTCGTGCCTATCGGGGTGAGCGCGGCGGGCGAGATCCGGATCGATGGAGTGGTAGTGATATCGACCATCTTCGCCTAGCACGCGCTCGACGCGATTGCGGTGCATCAAGAGATGCAGATGCGCGATTGCCTCGCCGAGCGCCATCATCATCTGGCGCGGATCCAGCCGGCGTTTGAACAGCACCGGCAAGAGATCGCGCGCGACCCGGGGCGCGACGCAGTGCTCTTCGATCGCGAGCATGCGGTCCTCGTGATGGTTGATCAGCTGTCTGAGACGCTCGCGAACACCGTAGAAGGGTAGGTTGTGTGCCGGCAGCACCAGCGTTTCCGTGGGAGTCTTCAAGAATTTGTCGTGCGACTCCATCCACTCCTTCAGCGGGTTCGCCTCGGGCTCCGTGGGGTGCACGCTGACGTTCGACGTGATGACCGGCAAGATCTGATCACCGGAGAGGAGTACGTCCTTCGCGCGATTGTGCAGACACACATGCTCGGGCGAATGGCCGGCGCCGACCACCACGCTCCACGTACTGTCGCCGATCTCGAGTTCGTCGCCGTCGTGCAGCCGCTCGTAGCCCATTGGCATGCTCGGCATCGAGAAGCCTTCGTCCGCGCGCGACTCCCACATCTTGCGCATCTGCTCGAGATAGTCGGTCGGCATGCCGGCGCGTTCGTAGAATACACGGCCTTGCCAGCTGGAATGGTGACCCGGCCCACTCGCGTTGAACGCGCGGGCTTGGTAGTACTCGGCGCGGGTCATGTACAGGGGGCATTGGAAGTGCTCGGTGATCATGCCGGCCTGACCGATGTGGTCCGGGTGCATGTGCGTGCAGATCACGCCTTTGACGCGTTGGCCGTGCATGCGCTGCTCGAAAACCCGATGCCACAAAGTGGCCGTCTGCTGATTGCCAAGGCCGGTGTCGACCACGTACCAGCCGTCGCCGTCGTCGAGGAGATAGAGGTTGATGTGCGACAGCGATCCGCCCATTGGCATGGTGAGCCAATGCACTCCGGGCGCAACCTCACGGGTCGAGCCTGGCACCGGATGGTCGGCGTAGGGGTACTCTAGGGCGGACTCGGGCATGGCCGCAGTATATCAGTGCCACCCTGGGCAAAAGCGGGCGGGATGTGTGGACTTGCACCGTCGGCGGACTCAGCCGCGACGGATGGTAGGGGGTGACGCCAGCGCAGCGCACCATCGAAGAGCGACGCATCTTGGATCGTCTGGCACTAAGGGAAACTCCCGTAGGTGTGCGGTCCAAGGCCGGTGAGGACCGATCCGAGCATGTTTGTCGCCGTGCCGAAGCGGGTCTCGCCGACCTGCGGCGCGAGCGGCGGCGCGGCTACCGAGCTTCGCGCGCCGCCTGCGGGGATCCCTTGTTGACTTCGATCCGGCGGCGCGCGAGAAGTGACGGTCGTTGCGGACCAACTCCGATGAACGACGCCGACAGCACCCACAACGTCTTCAATCAGCCGTTGCCGCTTGCGGACACCAACCTGTTTCGCGTCGACGCGACGTTGGGCGCGGCGATCGAAATGTTCGGTGGCGAGTGGGGACGGCAGGCGCTCGATCGCTACGGTGCGCTCGTGGGCGGCGAATTGGCGCGTCACGGTGTGCTCGCCAACCGCTTCCCGCCGGAGCTTCGTACTCACGACGCCTATGGGCGGCGGATCGACGAGGTCGAATTCCACCCGAGCTATCACGCCTTGATGCGCACCGCCATCGCGCACGGCGTGCACTCGTTGGCGTGGGAGTCGCCGCGCCCCGGTGGACACGTGGTTCGCGCAGGTCTCGAGCTCCTCCACAATCAGGCAGACTCCGGCACCGATTGTCCGCTCACCATGACCTATGCGGCGTTGCCGGCGATTCGCTCCGAGCCTGCGGTAGCCGCGCATTGGGAACGCAAGATCTTGTCGCGAACCTACGATGGTCGGTTGCAGGCGATGCGCGACAAGCGTGGTGTGACCATCGGCATGGCGATGACGGAGAAGCAAGGTGGCACCGACGTCCGCGCCAACACCAGCCGCGCAATGCCGCTCAACGATCGGTTCGACGACGGCGAGGCGTTCCGTCTGACCGGACACAAGTGGTTTTGTTCTGCGCCGATGAGCGATGCCTTTCTGACGCTCGCCTATCTCGACGATGGACTCACCTGTTTCCTCATGCCGCGGGTGTTGCCGGACGGTCGCCGGAACACGATCCGACTGCAACGCCTCAAGGACAAGCTCGGCAATCGCTCCAATGCATCGAGCGAGATCGAGTTCAAAGACGCAATGGCAGTGCGACTGGGAGACCCGGGTAAAGGTGTACAAACCATCATTCAGATGGTTGCGCTGACGCGGTTCAATTGCATGATCGGCTCGACTGCGATCATGCGTAATGCCGCGTTGCTCGCATTGCATCATGTGCGACAGCGATCGGTAGGCGGACGGAAACTCGTCGAGGCGCCATTGATGCGCAACGTGGTTGCTGATCTCGTGCTGGAGAGCGAGGCAGCGTTGTGGCTCAGCATGCGCATCGCACATGCGATCGATTGCAGCGGTGATGCACGCGAAGCGGCGCTGGTGCGTCTCGGCACCGCGCTCGGCAAGTACTGGATCTGTAAGCGTACGCCCCAACAGGTCAACGAGGCGGCGGAATGCCTCGGCGGCTTGGGATACGTGGAAGAGCACACGATGCCGCGCTTGTATCGGGAAGCGCCGGTCAATTCGATCTGGGAAGGTAGCGGCAACGTGCAGTGCCTCGATGTACTACGAACGCTCGATCGGCAACGGGACACGTTGGATGCCTACGTCGGCGAACTCGAGTCCGCGCGCGGCAGCGTCGAGCGGTACGATGTGGCCATCGATGCGATCGGCGCGCAGGTGCGCGCCGGTGAGAACGACGAGTTCGGCGCCCGCCGCTTGGTCGAACGCATGGCGATCTTGCTGCAAGCCAGCCTGCTGATCCGTCATTCCGACGAGGCGATCGCAAAGGCGTTCGTCGATTCCCGCATCACGGACCGTCAATTCTCGTTCGGTTTGCTCGCGGACTCGTCGGTAACTGGCGCCTTGATCGACCGCTTCCGCCTGTAGTCTCACGTTGGCACTTGGCGGCCAAGGCCGCTCCCACACAAAGACTGGTTCGGCAAGGCCGATGGCGGTGCGTTTCGCCGCGTCGCCAATCGACCGACAGTGGCACCAAGCTATCGACGCGCGTAAATTGGCGGGTCCCACCAAAGTCAGATCAGCGTGAAGGGGAAGACCATGGTCATGAACGTGAAACCGGTGCCGACGCTCGACGACGAGATCAACGAGATTCGGCTCGCCACCGCGACAATCATCAACAAAGAAATCCTGCCCAACGAAGCCAAGCTGTGGGGCTGGCTGTCAGACTCCGCGAACGCGCCGAACGAAGCGCTGGAAGAAGCAAAGGCCCTGCGTCATCAGATCCAGAACAAAGTGAAGGAAGCGAACTTGTGGGCGCCGCATCTGCCGAAGCCGTTCGGCGGCATGGGGCTGTCGTTTCTTCAGCATGCCTACATGAACGAAGTGTTGGCCTACAGCCCGGGGGCCGCATCGCTGTTCGGCGTCGTGGCACCGAACTCCGGCAACCAGAAGATCCTGGTGCAGTACGGCACACCGGAACAGCACGAAAAGTGGTTGAAGCCGTTGACCGAAGGGCGCATGCAGTCCGGGTTCTCGATGACGGAGCCGCACAACCCGGGCTCCGATCCGCGCTCACTGACCACGCGTGCAGTGCTCGACGGTGACGAATGGGTCATCAACGGCCACAAATGGTTCACGTCGAACGGACACGCGGCAGATTTCTACATCGTCATGTGTCGAACCGGCGATCCGAACGACAAGAGCGGTGCCACCGACAAGATGACGCAGATCATCGTTCCGAAGAACACCCCGGGGGTGAAGATCGTCCGCGGTGTTCCGGTCTGGGGCCGCTCTTCTTCGCACTGCGAGATCATCTACGACAACGTGCGGGTGCCGAAGGAGAACCAACTCGGACGCACTGGCACGGGGCATCAGGCCGCACAGGACCGGCTCGGTGCGGGGCGCGTCTACCACTGTATGAACTCGATCGGTTCCATGTGGCGGGCGTTCGATCTCATGGTGGAGCGGGCCACCACCCGGGAGGTGCACGGCGGCGAGAAACTGGAGGACAAACAATTCATTCAGGGATTCATCGCCGATTCGTACATCGACATCCAGGCGGCGCGGCTGATGACCATTCATTGTGCCGAGAAAATGGAAAGCGGCGCCGATCCGCGCACCGACATCTCCGCCATCAAGATCTTTGTGCCAGAGGCCTACCACCGCGTGGTCGACCGCGCGATTCAGGTGTGGGGTGCAGCGGGCGTCTCGGGCGACTTACCTCTGGCCAACATGTATTTGGGCGCACGTACTTTGCGCATCGCCGACGGCCCCGACGAAGTGCACCGGATCTTGATCGCCAAGAACGTTTTGCGTCGCTACCACGCAGGTGAGACCTGGGACTTCGGCAACTGATCGGCGCAGGCCGCTTTCTCATCGCCGCTGTGCTCGCCGCAGCGACGATGACGCGTGCCGGTGCAGCGGCACCGATCGGCGTCGGTAACGGCGTCGCCGAGGGCTCTTGGGAAGGGCTCGCTGACGCGCTCGCGGCCGCGGCCCTGCTGGAACGCCCGTTCCCCGACGTCGCGCCGGCGATGTCGGAGCGCGACGCGTATCGGCTGCAAGCGCAATGGGTCGGTGATGCGTTTGGCCGGCACCCGGCCGGCTACAAAGCCGGTCTCACCAGCATTGCCGCGCAGGCACGCTTCGGTATCGATACGGCGGTGGTGGGTGTGCTCCACGACGTCGAACGCGTCGCGCCGGGCGGTCGCATCGCGGTGACCGATGGCCTCATGATCGAGGTCGAGATCGGCTTCGTGACCGGTCATGACGGTGCGCCTGCGGCGATGATGGGTGTCGTGGAACTACCTCGGCTGTCGTATGCCGCACCCGACCGGCTCGACCGCAACGACGTGATCGCGTCCAACGTCGCCGCCTTCCGGTTCGTCACCGGCAACAGCGTGTTGTTTCATCCTGGCGTGCGCGACGAGACGGTGGTGCTGGAGCGCGATGGCGAAGTCGTCAATCGAGGCACCGCTCGCGATGCGCTGGGCGACCCGGTAGCCGCGTTCGAGTGGATGACGCACAAGCTGCGCACGGAGGGGTACGCCGTCGAACCGGGTATGGTGATGCTTACAGGTGCGCTCGGCCGGGTGATCGATGCGCTGCCCGGCAGTTACGTGGCACGCTTCGAAGGATTGGGTGAAATCGAATTCGAGATCGGGGTGGATTGATATGAGATACAAATTGCTCGGCGGCAGTGGTCTGCGGGTCTCCGAATTGGCGCTCGGCGCGATGACGTTCGGACCCGCAACGGGGTTCGGCGTCGACAAGGCCGAAAGTCGACGGGTGTTCGACGCCTTCTGCGATGCAGGCGGCAACTTCGTCGATACCGCCAACGTCTACGCGGGGGGAGAGAGTGAACGCTACGTCGGTGAGTTCATGGCCGGGCGCCGCGAACGCATCGTGCTGGCCACCAAATACACAGGTCCGATGCGGCGGCGCGACGTCAACGCCGCCGGCAACTCGCGCAAGAACATGATGGAATCGGTTCACGCGAGCCTGAAACGCCTAGCCACCGATTACATCGATCTGTACTGGGTGCACGCGCGAGATTTTTCGACGCCCATCGAAGAGGTGATGCGCGGGCTCGACGATCTCGTGCGCCAGGGCAAGGTGCTGTACGTCGGCGTGTCGGATACACCGGCGTGGGTGGTCGCGCAGGCCAATACGCTCGCGCTGCTTCGCGGCTGGACGCCATTCGTCGGTCTGCAGATCCGCTACAGCTTGATCGATCGCACGGTGGAGCGAGAGCTTTTGCCGATGGCCTGCGATTTCGACCTCTGTGTCACACCCTGGGGCATCGTCGGCTCCGGCATATTGAGCGGCAAATACAATACCGACCCGCAGGCGAAGGGCCGTGCGCAGATGCGTGGCCAGATCGGCGAGCGGCCGCTCGCGATCGCCGCGGAAGTGGTGGCCGTCGCGGAAGCGCTCGGTCGCACCCCTTCCCAGGTGGCAATCAACTGGGTACGGCAAGGCCCGGCGTTGATCGTGCCGCTGGTCGGCGCAAGGACGCTTGCGCAGCTCGAAGAGAACCTTGGTTGTCTCGAGTTCTCGTTGGACGATGAGCAAATGCGCAGGCTCGACGACGTGAGCGCCATCGAAGCGGGCTTTCCGCACGACATGCTCAAGCCTCAGCACGAGGCACGCGCGCGGCTGGTCGATGACCATCGTCGCGGCAAATCGCGAGCAAGCTCACGCGCACCGGGGTAGGTCACTCGCGGAATAGATAGCGTAGACCGCGACTGACGGCGGCGGGCAACACCGAGGCGTGATTTTCGCCCTCGAAGATCACGGTCTCGTTGTGCAGATTCGGAAAACCGAGGTGTCGAATTTCCTTCGTGAGCGCGACAGCAGCGGTACGCGCAACGCCTGCGTGTGGATCGGTCTCCAGCCCGCCGATGCCGATGAATACGCGCGCCGGTAAGTCGGTGTGGTTGTTGGCGTACGCTGCTTCGAGTTGTGCGACGCTGTCGTCGAGCAGTACGGGCGAAACGACGAGGTAGCGCGCAAACCGAGACGGCAGATCGAACAGCGCTGCGAGCACATCGGCACCGGCCCTGCCGTAGCCGACCAGCACGCCCGTCGACGTATCGACCCCATACTCGGAACGCAAGAAGCGGTTCACGTCGGTTGCCACGAAGTCGGCGAGCTCGGGTGCTGATACCGACGCGAGTGTCTGGGTGTGCAATCCGATCACGACGACCGACGGCATCTCGCCGAGCCGGGTCAGATGAGCGGCTGTCGCTGCAACGATCGGAAAAGTTGCGGCGCCGTCGAGCGCGATGATCACACCTTCGGCGGCGGCGATACCGGCTGCCGGCACCGAGACTTCGATCAGCACCGTTGCTTCGAAGCGCGCGGCGTGAAAGTAGTGTGCTTCGGTTTCGACCACGGCCGACGCCACGGGCGGCGCGGTGCTGGGCGCGATGGTGTTACCCGCGCAGCCCGCCATCCCGAGCACAACGAGAACAACGGGGGTCAGTTTCACGCGCGATGCGATCCTCGGCTCGGGCCACTCGGCACTGTATCATCGGGGCCATGAGCGTGCAGGGTAAGCCCACCGACTTCTTGACCCGCGCCGAGATCGTCGAGTTGCGCAAGCAGTCGTCTTGGCGGTCGACTTGGATGATCGTTCACTGCTGGGGCGTGATCGTCGGCACCTGGGCAATTGCGGTGCTGTTCCCCCACCCACTGGTGGTGCTGGCTGCCATTCCCATCATCGGCTGCCGACAATTGGGGCTAGGAATCCTCGGCCATGACGGTGCCCACCACCTACTGTTCAGGAATCGCGCGCTGAACGATTGGGTGTGCGAGTGGCTGTTCAATCGACCCCTGATGGGTGCTTCGATCGTGCCCTATCGGAACTATCATTTGACGCACCATCGCTATACGCAGCAGCCGAACGACCCGGATCTCAAACTGTCGGCACCGTTCCCGATCACACGGGCGAGCTTTCGTCGCAAGGTGGTGCGCGATCTCACTGGCCAGACGGCGTTGAAACAGCAGGCAGCAGCCATTCGTGCGGCACTCGGTCCGGCCGACGACCCACTGGTGCACCGTGTACGCCGAGGCTTACGACGCTACGCGCCGAACATTGCGATCAACGCAGTGTTCCTCGGCGGCTTTGCGATCACGGGTCATTGGTATCTGTACTTCCTGCTTTGGGTAGTACCGGACATCACATGGCGCGCCTTGATCAGCCGGGTGCGCAATATCGGCGAGCATGGTGCCGTGCCTGATGACGACGACCGGCTGCGAAATACTCGCACCACGCACGCAGGGTGGCTCGCGCGCACGTTGGTGGCGCCGTACTTCGTCAACTATCACCTCGAGCACCACTTGCTCGTGTCTTGTCCCTGCTACCGGCTACCGCGCATGCATCGATTGCTGATCGACAAAGGCTTTGGCCCGCGCATGGAGCTGAAGCCGAGCTACCTGACGATGCTCGCGCACGCGACCTCGAAACCCGCAGCTTTGCCGGCCTGATCCACCGTGTCGAAGGGGCGATGGGCCCTGGTGTCGTGGATCGTGCTGACTGCAGCGCTCGTGGCGTGCACGAAGCAGGAGCCGCCTGGTATTCAAAACATTCGTGATCGTGGCTACGTGCGCTTCGCACATTTGCGCTTCGAAGGTCACGACACGCTGCCGCGTGTTGGACTTGGGCCCGACAGCTTCCGGCGCACCGCGGAAGCGTTTGCGGCCGCCATCGGTGTCGAGCCGCGCTGGCACCAGGTCGATCGCGAAGATGCGCTGATTCCCGCCTTGCTCGCCGGTGACGCCGACGTGATCGTCGGCAATCTGATGATGACCGATGCGCGCGCCGCGCACGTCGCCTTCACGCTACCGGTCACACAGGTTCGAGAGTGGGTGATCGGGCGCAAGGGCGAGGTGCGCGCGAGTCGCGTAGCGGATCTTGCCGGCAGGTCGTTCGGGGCAGTGGTCAACACCCCGGCCCGCGAAGCCACCAAGCATCTCGCCGGAATCGATTCGCCGCTGATCATCGATCTACCCGCCGGGACGCGGCCCGAAGCGGTGGTCGCGCAGTTGGCTGCGGGCGCATTCGACCTCGCGATACTCGATCAGCCCACAGCACGGGTGTTGCTCGAAGCGCGCAGCGACGTCGAACGCGTTTTGACGTTGCCGGGTCGGCGCAACATCGCCTGGGCCGTGCGCCATGACAGCCCCGACCTACTGACTGCGATCAACGAATTCATTACCGCTCGCCATTTGGTGAGCGCCAACGAACCGAGCAATACGCCACGCGATCTGGCCGACATAACTGCGAGTGGTAGGTTGCGGATGCTGACCGTCGGTGGCCCCGTCACGTACTACCTCTGGCGCGGCGAACTGATGGGTTTCGACTACGAACTCATGCGGCGCTATGCCGATGCGCATCGGCTCGAGCTGGAAGTGGTATTGGCGCGGTCGTCCGAGCAGCTCATTCCGTGGCTGCTCGAAGGTCGTGGTGACGTGATTGCCGCGTCGGTCACGATCTCGGCCGAGCGCGAGCAACAGGGCATCCGCTTCACGCGTCCGTACCTCGAAGTCGACGAGGTGTTGGTGTCGAATGTGCAATCGGCACCGGTGCGATCGCCCGCGGACCTCGCAGGCCGCGTCGTGAGTGTGAATCCAGTGAGTGTGCACGTCGGTACTGCACAGGCTTTGATCGACGAGCAGGGCATCGCGCTGCGTCTCGACCCGCTGGACCTGCAGACCGAGGAGTTCATTGCTGCAGTTGCGGCAGGCGAACTCGACGTGACGATTGCCGACAGCCACATCGCTGCGCTCGAGGCGGCCTTTCGGCCCGAGATTCGCATTGGCCCGGTATTGAGGACGGGCGCCGGTCTCGGCTGGGCTGTCCGCGCCGACCACGACGCCTTGCGTGTCAGCCTCGACGACTTCATTCGTCGCGAATACAAGCGTCGCGCATATGGGGCGTTGCTCAGCAAGTACTTCAAGAACGAGCGACGCATGCGCAGTTTGCGTGAGTATCGAATCGCAGGTGCGCAGCTGTCGCCGTACGATGACCTAATCAAGCCGGTAGCTGCCCGCTATCGATTCGATTGGCGCTTGATCGTGGCGCAGATCTACGAGGAGAGCCAATTCGAGCCGACTGTCCGCTCGCGCGCCGGGGCACGCGGCTTGATGCAGATTGTGCCGCGCACGGCGATCGAGCTCGGCATCGATCCGTCGACACTGTCGGATCCCAGTGTCGGTATCGAGGCCGGCGTGCGCTACCTCGACTGGACGCGGAGCCTATTTCCCGACTCTTTGTCGCTAGCGGACCGACTGTGGTTTGCGCTCGCGGCGTACAACGCGGGCCCCGGGCACGTGCGTGATGCGCGCATACTGGCGCGTCGGCAGGGGTGGGATCCGGACCGCTGGTTCGGGTCCGTGGAACGAGCGATGTTACTGCTCGGCAAGCGCGAGTATGCGGCCAAGGCGCGCCATGGATACGTGCGGGGTAGCGAACCGGTTCGTTACGTCGCGGACATCCGCCGCCGCTTCAGGGCCTATGTCGACCACCTGAGTGGTCTGCCGAGATAGCGCGGATGCGAAAATGCGTGACGTCACGAAGGAGCCGCCAGCGCGCAGTCCACGACGGGTTGCGCATCGATCCAGCGCGCCACCAGTGCCACGCCGGCGTCATGCACCGTGGTTCGACCGAGCTCCGGCATCATGATGGCGGGATCCGTCGCCGCCATCCGAAACACGAGGATCGACGACGCTGAAGACCCCGGCACGATCGCGTAGGCGTGCCCCCCAGAGCCGCGGCCGGCGGCAATCGGCGGCTTACAGAGGCCGAGTGCGCGTGACGGCGATGTGTAGCGATCCAAGAACAGTCCAGATGTATCTGCAGCCCCATGCGGGTTGTGGCAATGACCACAGTTGATGTCGAGATAGGAGCGCGCGCGATGCTCGAGATCGTCCGTTGCACCGGCATGCCATACGGCGTTGGGTCGTGTGTTCGGCGGCTTCTCGTTCAAGACACCTCGCGCAATCCATGTTTCGAGTTGTGGCGCGGTGCCGTCCGCATAGTGCTCGTATACCTTGTCCAAGTGGCGTGCCGCGAGTCCAATCGGATGCAGTTCGCCGCTCGTATGATCGGACGCATGGCAACTCGCGCATTCGTTGCGGGTCGGCACCACATAGGTGAACTCACCGTCGCGGGTCGGTAGCGAGAACGCGTCGCCGACCAAGCTCAAGTGCGCCTCGCGTTGATCGTCATCCCAAACGTACGGAAGCGCGTCCCACCCGTCCGGCTGGCGTACCAGCAAGCGAGTTTCGATCAACCGGACCCGATCCAGATTCAGTCCCGAGCTCGCAAAGTCGCTGCCGTTATCTTCAGTGAGCAACACGCGCCGCGCGTGCACGTCTTTGGGGTAGTAGAAGGTCTTACTGACGACGGTGCCGACCGGGAATTCGAAGACGTCGGAAGCCGAAGCCTGAGCTCGTGTACCGGTTGGCAGCCACACCGTTCGCAGTTTGTGCGCATGATCCGTGAACAACGGCGTGGCGAGGTCGTACGGCAACACGTCCTTGCCCAGAGCAAGTGTATTGCCTTGCACGAGCACGACGCGCCACGCCGATAGCGCTTCGGGATACTCTTTGGCCGAGTACGTGCGCACACCGTCGGGCTCGTTGCACGCGCCGAGCCACAGCACTGCGAAAGCGATCAGCGCGTGGCGAGTGCGGCGGGCAAATCGATCGCTTGCAGCTTGGGCAATTCGCATGCGTAGGCCGACTGGTCGAGGCTCGGGTTCGCGTAGCCGTTGGCGCCATCCGCATTCAGCACTTGCGCATCGCCGTTGTCGACGCAGAGTGCGGGGACCGTCGCGCCAGGGTCGACTACGCCATCCCACACGATGTCCGGCAGCCGGCCGTCAGCGCCGAACATCGCGGTACGCAGCGTCTCCAGCGCTTCGCGTCCTGCCGCGCGTCCACCGCCGCTGAAGCGGTTGCCATAGATGTAGATAGCCTGCGGAAATGGGTCGAAGCTTGCGGCCTGCTCGCGCTCCGCCGAGTAAGCGGCGCTGAAGTAGCTCGATACGATGACATTGGCGGTATCGTTGTCGACGATGTCGTTGTCGAAGATTTCTACCTGGTCGTTCGAGTTCACGATCACGCCCGTACCGGCGGGAACGCCGGCCACCGCCGAGCCCGGCGCGCCGAAGTTGGGTTCGTTGTTGGCGGTGATCTGGTTTTGGTAGACGCGCGTCGAGTGTCCGGCCTGTGCGAGATCGGGCATGTTGAAAACCAGGATGCCGCCGGTGTTGCCGACGGCGACGTTGTCGTACACGTCGGCGCCGATCGTATTCTCGATTTCGATGCCGGCCACATTGCGCTCGGCTCGACTCGAACGCACGACCACGTTGCGCGATTGCCCGACGTAGATGCCCGCGTCGGATGCCGCGATCGCGATCGAGCCTTCAATCAACGTATCTTCGGTTTGAACGGGGTAGATACCGTAAGCGCCATTTTCGGTGTTCGGTCCCCGTGTCCACTCGGTGCGCACGCGGCGCACGACGATATTGTGACCCTCGTTGATTTTGAGCGCGTCGCCCTTCGTGTCCTCGATGGCGAGGTCTTCGATGGTGAAGTCGGAAGCGTTGACGAGCAGCCCTTCGGCGCCGGCGATTTGGCCCGTGAAGCTCAAGACCGTATCTGCCATGCCGGCGCCGCGAATGGTGACGCCGGACGTGTTCAGCACCAGACTACGGGTCATCGCGTGCTTGCCGGCGGGAATCTCGATCACGTCACCGGGCTTGGCAGTCTCGATCGCCAGTCGCAGCGTTTGCTCGTCGAACGGCTTGGCGGGCGTAGCGCCGTGGCCGCAGGCTGCGAGCGAGGTCGCGACCAGGAGCCAGAGCACGCACGTGGGCGCATGCATTGCTGATATCCCCGAAGTTGATGGCGCGCAGTGTACCCGTGGATTGACAGCGTGTGCGAGGGAAGGCGAGCCTTGACGTCTCGCTTGGAGGTGCAGATGCGAACGATTGGCGTGGCGATGATTTGCAGTGTGCTTTGGTTGAGCGCGCCCGCAGTTGCCGAGAACGGCAGCGGCATCAGCGTCACCGGACGCGGCGCCGCCGAGGTGACGCCCGATCTGGCGCGCTTCGCTTTCGAAGTGGTGCGCCAGGGTAGCGACGCAGCGCCTCTGAAGCGCGATGTCGACCGCGTCACGGCGCAGGTGGTGGCGTTGGCGGAAAAGCTCGGCGTCGCCCGCGCCGATATCACCGCGGCCGTAATCCAAGTCCGGCCCGAATATCGCTACGTGGACGGACGTTCGGTGCTCGAAGGCGTGCATGTGAGCCGCACGGTGCAGGTGACACTCAAGAACCTCGAGCACTATGCGGCGCTGAGCGATGGCGCGATCGGCGCGGGCGTCAATAGTCTGCAGTCGGTGGAACTCGACGTCCAAGCGCGTCGCGATCTCGAGCAGGCGGCGCTCGAGTCGGCCGTGGAACAGGCACGTGCCGATGCGCGCTCGGTTGCAAACAGGCTGGGCCTTGTGGTTGGTCGCGCGCTCGAAGTGACAGTTCACGATCAGGGCGGCGGCGTTGCACCCGTGCCGATGCGCATGGCGATGGCGGAGAAGAGCGACGATTTCCGCCCAGGTACGCTGAAGATCGAGCGGCAGGTCAGCGTCCGCTTCGAGCTGGTGCCGCAATCCGAGGCGGACGACGAGTTCTGCGACTCTTGAGCCCGGCATTGCTCGGGCCGCGGTGTGCCTACTCGACGTCGATTGCGCTGCCTTCGCTGGCTGAGCGGTAGCACGCATCGACCACGGCATGCGCTGCCACTGCCTCACGAAAGCTCGGATGCGCCGGTCTGCCGGTGCGTGCCGCCTCCGTGAAGCGTTGGTCGCCGAGCGCGCCGAGGCTGCGCAGATCATGGGTGTCCGCGTCGAGACCTTCGAGGGTCATGAACCGCGTCAAAACTTCGTCTGCCGACAACGTCACGGGTTCGCCTTTGCGACGCTGCACGGTCACAGTGCCGAAATAGTCGTGTTCCGTCATGAAGCAACCGCGCTCGAAGAACACCTCGAGTCGTCGCGTCGACGGCCGATCGTCGAGCGCATGCCAGATGGATGCAAGCTGCGACGTTACGCCACTCGCATGCGTGAACGATGCCATGGCGACGTCCTCGATGCCGTCGTGACCGCTCGTGAACCGAGTGACGCAGGCAACGGAGTCGATTGGCCCGACGAGACGCGCGAGCAGATCCACGTCGTGAATCGAGTGCTCGATCAACGTGCCGCCGCCGGCACGTTCCACGTCTCCTCGCCAGGCAGACGCGTAGTGCGCCCGGTCGGGAAAGAACTGATCGTCGCGCATCTGCACCGCGAGTAGCGCACCTAGATCGGTGTCTTGCATGAGGTCTTCGAGCACGCGATAGACAGGCGAAAAGCGCAGTACCAGACCGACCTGATGCGTGACGCCCGCAGCCTCGACGGCGTCCAGCATCCGCTTTGCGTCGGTATGGCTTTTGGCGAGCGGCTTCTCGCAGAAGACGTGTTTGCCGGCGCGCGCCGCGGCTTCCACCAAAGCTGGATGCTCGGCTGTCTCGGTGCAGATATAGACGGCATCCAAAGCGTCGGACTCGATCAGCATCATCGCATCGGTGGTCACTACTTCGCAGCCCGCGATCTTCGCGAACGCTTCGGCTCGCTCGCGCGAACGGTCGCACACCGCCGTGTATGCAATCGGAGCCTGCAGCTTTTGCAGATGACGCAGATTGGCGGCGTGGAACCGACCAATGAAGCCGCAGCCGATGAGACCGATTTTGAGGGGCATGGTGTAGTCTTTGGTTGATCCGGATGAGCGACGATGGCACAGAAGGAGTTCCGATCGAAAGTGGATGGTTGGCTCAGGGTGCTGCTGAGCGGTGTTGCATTCGCAGCACTCGGTGTGGGTATTGCCGTGTTTCGAGAGGTGCCTGCGCCGGAGAGTGCGCTCACGCTCGGCCTGTGTGTTCTGTCGGCGCTGATGGTGGTGTGGATCTTGGTCGACACCGCCTATGTGGTCACGCGCACCGAGCTGCAAATCCGCTCGGGCCCGTTTCGATGGCGCATTCCACTCGAGCGCATCACCGAGGTGAAGGAGTCGCGCACGCTGTTGTCGGGCCCCGCGCTGTCGCTCGACCGATTGCAGATTCGCATGGGCAGATGGCGCTCGATCGTCGTTTCGCCGGAGGACAAGGCCGGATTCCGGCGCGCGTTGGGGAAGTGACATGAAGTACGGACTGTTTGGCATCAACAACGGCATTTATGCGGTGCCAGAATTGTCTGCATCCATTGCCCAGGCCGCCGAAGCTGCCGGGCTGGAATCTCTTTGGACCGGCGAACACGTGGTGTTGCCGGACCCGCAAGCACCGCCGTCGCCGGCGCCCCCGCAGTTTCCGATGTTGCATCCGCCGGCGGCGCTCGCATTCCTGTCCGCGGTCACGAACCGCATACGGCTCGGCACGGGCATCACGCTCGTTGCACAACGCAATCCCGTGGTGCTCGCCAAGGAACTGGCGAGCCTCGACGTGTTGTCGAACGGGAGGCTGATCCTCGGCATTGGTGCAGGCTATCTGGAGCCCGAGTTTCGCGCGCTCGGCATTCCATTTGCACAGCGCGGTGCGCGCACCGACGAATGTATCGCCGCCATGCAAGCGCTGTGGACGCAGCCGAAACCGTCGTTCGAAGGCAAGTACACGCGCTTCAGCCACATTGACGCGCAACCGCGCCCGGTCCAGGCCGGTGGTCCGCCGATCGTGGTGGGCGGCGGCAGTGACGCGGCACTCGCGCGCGCGGTTCGTATTGGCCAAGGCTGGTACGGATTTGCCATGAACGTCGAAACGGCCGGCAGGACGATCGCGCGACTGCGGGCACACGTCGACGCGGCGGGACGCAACACACCGCTCGAGATCAGCGTGACGCCGCCTGGTCGGGTCACGAAGGCACTTGCAGATGAGTACGCCGCGATCGGCGTCGACCGGCTGATCGCGCTGTTGCCGCAGAGCGACGAAGCCGCGGCGCGCGCAACCATCGACGCGCTCGCCGGGCTCGCGTGAGGGCAGCGATCTGGACGGCATACGGGCCGCCTGACGTGCTCGAGATACGCGATGCGGCGAAACCGACACCGCGCGCCGACGAGCTGTTGGTGAAGGTCGAGGCAGCCAACGTGTTTCCCGGCGACTGCGAATTGCGCCGCTTCGACATCCATCCGTTCTTCTGGCTGCCGCTCAGGATCATGAGCGGCATCCGCAAGCCGCGTCGCATGCGAATTCTTGGTCAGGAATTCGCTGGTACGGTCGAAGCGGTGGGTTCGCGCGTAACGCACCATCGTGTCGGCGATCGCGTCTTCGCGCCGACGGCGCTCGGCGGCGCGTACGCGGAATACGTTTGCATCGGCGAGCGTTTGGCGACGCCCATACCGCCGAACACGTCGTTCGAGGCAGCGTCATGTGTCGCGGTCGGCGGATTGAATGCATTGCACTTCCTGCGTGTGGGCCAAGTCGGGCCGGGCAAGAAAGTGCTGTTGTACGGGGCTGGCGGCAGCATCGGCACGATGGCCGTGCAGCTTGCATCCCTCATGGGTGCTGAAGTGACGGCGGTTGACCGTGGCGACAAGCTCGCCACACTGCGTAAACTCGGCGCACATCGGGTAATCGACTACCAACGCGAAGATTTCACCGCCAGCGGCGAGCGTTTCCACGCCATCGTCGATCTACCGGGCAAGAGCCCGTATCGACGCACGATCGGCATGCTTGCACCGGGCGGACGCTATGTGCTCGGCAATGCATCCGCATTCGCCATGTTGCGTTCGCTCGGCCGGTCGCGCGTGAAGGTTGCGCTCACCGGCTATCGACCGGCAGATCTGCGTTACCTTCGTGATTGTCTCGCATCGAATGACATCCGAGCCGTAATCGACCGTTGCTTTGCCTTGGACGACATCGTGCAGGCCCATCGCTATGTCGAGTCGGGACAAAAGGTCGGTAACGTCGTGCTTATCATCGGATCCGCCGCGGCGTAACCGTAGTGAAGTTGCGTGACGAGGCGGCCCGGGAGCGGGGAGAGGACCTATGCACGTAAGCCTAGTGCAATGTTCACTGTCCACCCGTGCGAGATACAACCTGACGACATCGACGAGGTTTCGATCTGCGAAGCTAGCGCGAGGCGGAGAACCCGAGCGCGAGGCGACAGACGGCGGTGCGGTTGCGGAAGTTCATTGAGAGTGAAAGCGGCCGGGGGTCCGAAGGGGCGCCGGTGCCCGATTCGCGGTTGACGTACACGTCGTCGGC
>QJXZ01000086.1 GCA_003248125.1 Gammaproteobacteria bacterium
AATTACCGTACGGTCTGCCATGGCCGCATTCTCGATGGGCACGAGCTCGGCAAGCGGCCCACGCGAGATTACGAAGCCGCCGACATGCTGCGAGAGGGGACGCGGAAAACCCAGCACCTGCTGCACCAAGGAGAGAAACTGCTGCACGATGTGACTGCCGGGATCGACGCCGGCTTCACGGCAACGCTGCTCGAGTACGTCACGTTCGTCCCACCACGAAAGAGACTTGGCGAGCAGGTCCACCAAGTCGAGATCGAGCCCGAGTGCTTTGCCGACATCACGAATGGCACTGCGCGGTCGATAGGTGATCAGCGTTGCGGTGATGGCGGCGCGGTGCCGGCCGTACCGCTTGTAGATGTATTGGATGACTTCCTCGCGTCGCTCATGCTCGAAGTCGACATCGATGTCGGGTGGTTCGTTGCGCTCTTTCGAAACGAAACGCTCGAACAAAAGATGCATGCGCGACGGATCGACCTCGGTAATGCCGAGGCAATAGCAAACTGCAGAGTTCGCCGCCGAGCCGCGCCCCTGACAGAGAATGTGCTGGCTGCGTGCGAAGGCGACGATGTCGTGCACTGTGAGAAAGTAGTACTCGTAGCCGAGCTCGGCGATGAGCAAGAGTTCCTTCTCGACCAGTGCGCGAACGTCGTTCGGCACGCCATCGGGCCAGCGCTCGGTGGCGCCGGCGAAAGTGAGCTCGTGCAGATGGCGCGCCGGTGTGAGATGCGGCGGTACCAGCTCACGTGGATATTCGTACCTGAGCTCGTCCAAGGAAAAGGTGCACGCCTTAAGAATCCTTACCGACTCGGCGAGTAGCTCGGGTGGATAGATCTCGAGCAGTCGCTCGATGGGACGCAAGTGTCGTTCGGCGTTGGCATAGAGCGCGGTACCGAGACTTGCCACGGGTCGCTTGAGACGAATCGCGGTGAGCACGTCCTGCAAGGGCTTGGTCGATGCGGAGTCCATGAGCACATCGTTACTTGCGACCAACGGTAGATCGAGCCGCATGGATAGGGTGAGTGCCCGGGCGGCGATGTCGAGATCGTCACCATCCTGCAATAGCTCGAGTGCAATCCAAAGCTTCGGAAACAATTGTTTCAAGGCGCGGCCATGACCGAGGACGGTCTCGAACGACTCGTTGCCCGGTACCCAGAGCGCCAAGCATTCGGCAACACCCCAACCGAGATCGGCGAGCGCGAGGGAGTATTCGCCTTTCGGACTGCGCCGACGCGCGCGGCTGATGAGCGACGAAAGCTGCCCGTATGCCTTGCGATGCGGTGCGAGCAGCACGAGCTTCACGTTCTCCAACAAATTGATCTCGGTACCGATCGCGAGCTCGAGACCGTGCGCTTTGGCTGCGAGATGTGCACGTACCGCACCAGCGACCGAGCATTCGTCGGTGAGCGCAAGGCCGCGATAACCGAGCGTCGCAGCGCGTGCGACGAGCGCTTCGGGGTGCGATGCGCCGGTCAAGAAGGTGAAATTACTGCGGCAGTGCAGCTCGGCGAATTGCTCAAGCGAAGCAGCCATGGATATACCACCGCTTACGTGCATCGCTGAATACCCAGCATTGCGTACCGTTTGAGTGCCTGGCGATGAAATAGTCGCGCTCGACGATCCCGGCGGTGTCGCTCCACCAGCCGCTGACGATACGTTCGGGACCTTTCAGCAACGTCAACGACCGCGCTGCGACTGGTTCCGGCTTGGCGAGTAGCCAGAGCGGCCGTTCTTGTGCGCGTGTCGGTGTCGATGGCGCTTTCTTGACGAGATCCGGTGCAGTCGGCTGCCAGGCGCGCTCGGGGCGGCAATCATCGTAGGTTGCAATGCCGTAGCAGACATCCGCCCCGAGCCGGGCCTTGAGATCGTCGATGAGCGAAAAAGGTGTCTGATGATGTATGCCTCGTTCCATGAAGAGCGTTGCACGAGTGCTGTCTTTCGCTTCCCAAGCGGCGAGACGCGGAGCCGTAAGGGTGAGGCTGTCGATCTCCGCCGGCAGCGCGCTACCATCGAGCTTCAAGCGGCTGATGGCCAGCAGCGCCCGGTGACTCTGCACGCCTTCGGCGAGGTCGATGGTGAGGTTCACGCCAGTGCCCGCGAGTGGCGTGAAGGTCCAGCACAAACGGGTTGCCCCAAGCTGTCGGCCAACGAGCCAGCTGGCGAGGTCGCGTACCAGACGTTGCATGGGAAACAGCAGCACCGTTTTGCTCGAGATGCTCTCCAACAAATGTAGTGAGGCG
>QJXZ01000238.1 GCA_003248125.1 Gammaproteobacteria bacterium
CGCTGGCCGAACACCTCGCGCTCGTTGACGCGCGCTATCGCTTCGTCGAACGCTCGCCGAGCGAAGCCGAGCGCGGCTGCGCCCACAGACGAGCGGAACACATCCAAATTGCCCATCGCCACCCGGAAGCCCTCTCCGGGGGCGCCGACAATCCGATCCGCCGGAATGCGGCAATCCTTCAGAACCAGTGTGCCGAGCGGATGCGGTGCGATCACATCAATGCGCGCGGTGACCGAAAAACCCGGATCACCGGCTTCGACGACGAATGCGGAGATACCCTTGGCCCCGGCATCGGGATCGGTCTTTGCGAATACGACATACTGGTCGGCCAGCCCCGCATTCGAAATCCAGGTCTTGGTACCGTTTAGCACCCAGCAATCACGGTCGCGGCGAGCCTGAGTCGCGAGAGCGGCAAAATCGGAGCCGGCATTAGGCTCAGACATAGCGAGCGCGGCGATGCGCTCGCCCCGCTGCACACCGGGCAGATAACGCTCGCGCTGCGCGGCGCTACCGAACAGGGAGATCGGACCCGACCCAAGCCCCTGCATCGCGAAAGCGAAATCGGCGAGACCGAGGCGGTACGCAAGTGTTTCACGTGCGAGGCAGATGCTGCGCACATCGAGTGGTCGTCCGGGGTCGACCGTCACCGCATAGTCGAGAAGCCGAAGCGCACCCAGCCGACGGACGACCTCGCGACACACACCATCGATGTCGGTATGCGCGCGATGCTCAAGCTCAGCGAGATGGTCCGCGGCCGCGCTCAGCCGTGGAGCCAGCTCACGGTGACCGTCTTCGAAGAACGGCCACTCCAAATGGCTGATATCGATCATGTCTCTCGCCCTCGAAGACGGTGCCGATCACCCGCTCCAATATCGGCGGGCCAGGAGTGCGTCAGCGGACCGGTTGCTGCGCCTCGTCACGTTCCGCCGTGTGGTGGTTTTCGCCTACGTGGCGATTTATTTCGTTGCCTCCATCGGCGAGTCGTTTCGCGATTTCCCGCAGCACGTACTTCTGTACCTTGCCGGTCGCGTTGCGTGGCAGTTGATCGACAATTTCAAGCCGCTCCGGCCAGAAATGTTTACTGAATCCTTCGGCGGCGAGAAATCGCTGTACGTCTTGCATGCCAAGGTGCCAGCCGGGCCGCCGTACGACGAAGGCGCACGCCCGTTCCATCATGCGTGGGTCCGGCATGGCCACGAGCGCCACTTCAGCGATCTGCGGCATATTGAGCAGCGCATTTTCGATTTCGACAACGGGAACGTTTTCGCCGCCACGGATGATGATGTCCTTCGCGCGACCGCAGATCCGGACGTAACCCTCATCGTCTATGCGCGCAATATCACCGGTGTCGAACCAACCGTCCGCATCGACGGTGTACAGCTGCGGTCGCTTAAGGTAACCGACGAATAACGCAGTGCCCCGATACTTGAGTAGCCCCTCCCGCCCACGTGGCAACTCCTTACCCTCGGCATCGGTAATACATATCTCACCACCCGGAACGGGTGTCCCGTCCGACTCCATCGCGTTGTGTCCCGAGAGTAGCGTCGTTGTCGCCGAACAGCACTCGGTCATGCCCCAGGAAGCAACGACAGTGGCCCTGAGCTTTTCTTGTGCCAGTCGCGCCAGTGTCGGTGGAATTGGAGCACCGGAGGTGACGAACAAACGGAACGTCGCCAGCGCGCGCTCTTCGACCCCAGGGATGTTGGCTAAATCGGCAAGAAAAGGTGTTGCGGCGAACGTATAGGTGACACCATGGCGCTCCATCAGTTCTACGGCCTGTGCCGGTTTCCACACGTCAATGAGCACCAACGGTGCCCCGACCATAAGAGACAGTGTCAAACCGTAGGCAAAACCGGCCTGATGGGCCATGGGCGACGGCATCAAGATAACATCGTCCGCGCTTAGTGCCAGGCGTTCGACAAACTTGAGAATCGTGCCGAGCAAGGTATTCGACGTGTGCAGTACTCCCTTTGGTTCGCCGGTTGTGCCGGAAGTGAAAAGAAGCTGCATCACGTCGTTCGGCGCGAGCTGCGTGCCGGCGTTGAACTGACCGGATGGCATCGCGCTGAGCAGCTGGTCCTCGAATGACTCAGCTCCCGTGCCATCCACCAGAAATACATGTTCGAGCGAGGACACACTGCGCTTCAATTCCCGAGCCAGCGCGCCGTGGTCGAATCCACGGAAGCGCGCGGGAGCAATCAGTACCTTCGCGTCCGCGTGCCTGACCA
>QJXZ01000265.1 GCA_003248125.1 Gammaproteobacteria bacterium
GGCCCTGTGTGGCGGAGCGCTTCGGCGTGTCACCGGCGGTGTTCATCTAGGCTGAGTACGTTCGTCTGATCCGGTCGAGGGAGAAGGAGGAACTGCGTTCGGTCGTACCGGCCGCCCTCACGGCCTGCATCCTTTGCCGCATGTATTCAGCTGTCCAAGGAGCGCATCATGTCGGCTCACGTCGAGGAGATTGAACGCATGGTCCGCGCCGCCTGCCATTGCACCGCCGTTCGCATGGAGATCGCCGAGCTGCCGGACTGGGTGCTCGATTGCAACTGCACGCTGTGCCGCCGCTACGGCGGCATTTGGTCGTACCCCAAGCCTGGCGCCGTGACCATAGTCCAAGGCAAAGACGCAACCGATACCTATCTATGGGGCGATCGCCAGTTGGCGTTCCATCGCTGCAAGACCTGCGGCTGCGTGATGTACATGGAGGCGGTACTCGAAAAGCCACCATTCATCTACGGCATCAACGCACGAATGATTCCCACACTCGATCCGAAGAGCGTCCGCCTGCGGCAGAAGAACAACGGCCACACCGGCTGGTTCTGGACACGCTCAGACAGTCCGCCAGAGGGCAGTCATCATCCGAAGATGGACATGCCGAGCGCGGCGGATTGGCGCTGAGGTGCCTTAGGCGTTCGGGCCCGTGTAGCACGGCCGGTGGTGTGAGTAATTTAACCCATAGTCGAAAATCACCGTGAGTAATTTTGACTGTAGGTGAAAATCGCCGTACGCTGCCGGCATGACTACTCGTCGCTATCTCGATGCCCAGGTGAGACGCGATCTCGCTCGCAAGATGGTGTTCGTGGCGGGACCGCGTCAGGTGGGCAAGACCACGCTGGCGCAGTCGCTCCCGTATGCGAAACGCGGCTACATGAATTGGGATGTGCCGCACGACCGCGAGCGCATCTTGAAGGGTGAGTTGCCGGTGAGCCGACTGTGGGTGTTCGACGAGATCCACAAATATCGGCGTTGGCGCAACTTCTTGAAGGGTGTCTACGACGGTCGGGGGAAGGACCAACAGATTCTCGTCACCGGTAGCGGCCGCCTCGATTTGTATCGATTCGGTGGCGATTCGCTGCAGGGTCGATATCACTTGTTGCACTTGCATCCGTTCTCGGTGGCCGAGCTCGGTTTGCGTACCGATGCGGAGCTGGAGCAACTCATTCTGCTGGGTGGCTTCCCGGAGCCGTATTCGAGCGGCAGCGAGGTCGAAGCGCGGCGATGGACGCGCGACTATCGAGCGTTGTTGATTCGCGAGGAAGTGACGTCGCTCGAGCGGGTGCAGGACTTGGGCCATCTCGAGCTGCTCGTGATGCGACTACCGGAACTCGTTGGCTCGCCGCTGTCGATCAACGCGCTGCGTGAAGATTTGCAGGTGAGCCACAAGGCCGTGGCGTCCTGGATTCAGGTGCTCGAGCGGCTGTTCGCCGTGTTCCGCTTGAGCCCCTTCGGCGCACCGCGAATCCGCGCGGTAAAGAAAGAGCAGAAGCACTATCAGTTCGACTGGTCGACGGTACCGGAGCGTGGCCCTCGCTTCGAGAACCTCGTTGCGTGTCATCTGCTGAAGTGGGTGCAGTTCGAGCAGGATGCCAACGGCCGCGACGTCGAGCTCCGCTACTTTCGCGATACCGATGGCCGTGAAGTCGATTTCGTGATCACCGAACGGCGCAAGCCCATTCGGCTGATCGAATGCAAGGTGAGCGCACGCGACATCGATCCGTCGCTCAAGTACTTGAAGGCACGATTTCCGGCCGCGGAAGCGTGGCAGCTTTCGCTCGACGACAATCGCGACTACCTAACCCCCGAGGGCATTCGCGCGGCGCCGGCGCTCACGTTTCTGCAGGGATTGGTCTAACTCGACGCCTACTTCCGCCCACACAGAATCGCGCAGTTACCGAGGATGCGCTTCGCCATCAACCGGGCGGTACCCGAAGCCGTCGTTCGAGGTGGCGGTAGGAATGATCGAGAGGTCGAAGCTCAAGATCGGGCGATGGGGTCTAGTGCGCCGCGAGGCCGGCTTCGAGCACGTCGAGTGCGCGCGATGCACGGGATTTGAGGTCCACCCCGTCACCCCAGTAGTCGATCAGCCAGAAGTGAATCGTCATCAGCATCAACGAGACATACATCTCGGCGGCCTGCAGCGGGTCGATGTCGGTGCGCACCTCGCCGGCTTGTTGGGCGGCGCGCATGACGAGCGCAATGCCATCGGTGCTCGGCCCAGAGGGAAAGAGGAGTCCCGAGCGAGTGAAGACTAACTTCATGAACGTAGGATCGGCCTCGACGGCCGCCATTTGGGCGAGGATTGCGCGCCGCGCGCCCTCCAGAATGCTGCCTTGGCGGGTGGAGCGGGCGTCGATGCGCGGCACTTCGGCTTGTTGCCGCAGCCAGGCGAGACCGAGCTCGGTGAGTACGGCTTCCTTGCCGGCGAAGTAGTTGAAGAAGGTCTGGCGGCTGATGCCGACCGCTTCGAGAATGTCGGGAATGGTCGTTTCGTCGAAACCGCGGCTGCGGAACAAGTCGCCGCAGGCAGCGAGGATCTGCTCGCGGAGCGCGGCTCTCTTCTGTTCGCGTAGGCTCATGGGACGTGGAGCGTAGACTTAGTCTAAAAATAGATCAAGTCTACGTAATCTCGCGAAGCCCGACTGCTCGTCAAGCAGGGCTGCCTCTCTGCCTGAAGGTCACCACCGAGGCAAAGTTCGCCTCCGAGGCAAAGTTCGCCTTCGAGGCGAGCTAGGGGTAGAGGACGATGCAGCGCACCTCGATGCTCCAGCGGTCCGG
>QJXZ01000297.1 GCA_003248125.1 Gammaproteobacteria bacterium
ATACCGCGGGTGCTGCTACAACGACGGCTCCACCAGAACCTTCGCGTGCTGCTCCGGGTCCGCGAGAGCATTGAACGCAGCGGCGACGCCGGACAAACCGACTCTGCCAGTGATGAGCGGCGCCACGTCGAAAGTGCCATCGGCAATACACTGCAGCGCGTGCGCAAACTCTTCGACGGTGTAGCCGAGCACGTATTGCACGTTCAGTTCCTTGTTGATGGCGATCAGCGGCCGACTGGTGTCACGCTCGAGACACACGCCCACCACGACGATGCGAGCGTCCGCGGGCGCGCCCAAGAAGATCCGATCGATCATCCCAGGAACGCCGACACATTCGAAAATCACCGTCGTGCGGCGCTTGCCGTGGCTAGCCGATGGCAGCGCAGCGAACGGCGAGCTCTGCCGCGGGTCGATCGCCTGTGCCGCGCCCACCCGCAGCGCCAAAGCACGCCGACCCGGCGAGAAGTCCGCGGCGGACACGTCGTCGAAACCGGCCTGCCGTAACGCGATCAGCACCGCTAGCCCGACCGGTCCGCAGCCGAGCACGAGCACCGCCTCGTCACCCGTGAGTTGCGCCTTGACCACCGCGTGGTAACCGACTGCCATCGGCTCCGTGAGCGCGGCATGCTCGAACGGCGTGCCGGCCGGTACCGGTACGGTAAGAGACTCCGACAACACCATGTATTCGCCGAAGCCGCCCGGTGCGACTTCCGAATAGCCGATGCCGATGGGTTCGGCACGCAGCAGCATGGGCACCGAGCAGACCAGGCTGCCACGGTCGATGGCACGCCGCGTGTCCGGCCCATAGTCGACCACCTCGGCACAGAACTCGTGGCCGAGCACCACCGGCGCGAAGGTCGTGAGCTTGAACGCGCCGCCGGCCTCACGGCTGGTGGCGACGAAGTCATCGGTATGCTTTGCAGCGTGCAGATCCGATCCACAGATGCCACAAGCGCGCGTCTTGACCAACACCTCGCCAGGGCCAGGCACCGGATCCGGCACGTCGTCTACCCAGATCCGGCCACGCTCCATCAATGCCGCTTTCACGTGCTGCCTCCCGCGTCAGTCCTCACGCTCTCGATCGACTGCATCCTGCTCCCGGCGGCGCGCACGTCGCAACCATTCGATCGGAAACTCCGTGGCCGCCCGCAAACCGGCGACCGTCGACAGATTGCGCATGCCCCGCCGCGCATTCGTGAGCAGCGTCTCGATGACTACACCTTCCTTGACGTGACCTTCTTCGCGCACCAGCGACAGCCGATGCAATGCATACACGCCGACGACGGCTGCCAGCAGGAAGAAGAAATCCCACTGTGAGAAGCTCATGGCATCGAACTCCGTATCACCGGTCGGTTCGTGGTAGCGGAATATCACCGACAGGCTGCGCGACAAGAAAAAGTCCGCCGTGAGTCCGCCGATCATCGATGCTGAACCAGCTGCAATGGAATTGACCAGCGAGTTGACGGCGAGGTAGGAAGTAGCGTTGCCGCGCGGCGCCAACTTCAGCGTAACGTTGCCCGACGCGAGACTCACACCGGCACTCGCGACGCCAGTGAAGATATGGATGGCGATCAAGAGCGGAATGGTGCCCTCGTGCCGATCCGGGAACATCGTGAACGTCCAAGCGAAGATGCACAGCACGAACAGCGGTGCGCAGACACTCAACACGGATTTGTTGCTGAACCGGTCGGCGATGGCACCCCATTGCGACACCATCAGAAACGCGGCCATCTGACTCAGCGTGCCCAATCCGACGATCACCGCGAGATTGAGTTCCATACGCTTCAGCATGTGCACGGTGAAAAAGGGCGCGGCCAGATTGATCGCGAAATTCCAGCTAGCCAGAAAGGATATGAGCCTGCGGAAATTCTGGTTCTGGAACGGCGCACGAAGTTGGCCAAGCCATCCGCCAACCGCGGGCTCCACGATCATCGGTGGCTCGTGGATGCGGCGTCCCGCGTACACACTATAGGCGCCGCCGATGAACGCCAGCGAATAGATGAACGCGTAGCCATAAGTGGTCGGCAAGTCGATCCATTCGCGCCACACGTCGACGAATCCGGCAGCCAGCAAGCTCAGCACGGCGCCGATGAAAATCATCTTGCGCTGCCGCGCCGCGAAGATCTCGCCCATCAAGCGGTCCGGCACCAGGTCTCGCATCCAGGAGCCCCAGGCACACGACAAGTACGCGCCGGCGACGTAGCGCACGAAGAAAGCGACGACGATGATGCCAAGGGCGAGATCGGCGTTCGGCACGAAGGCCGCAGCGGCAATGACGAGCAACATCGGCCGCGCCACCATCCCGCTCAGGAAGTACACCCGCTTGCGATCGCGGCTACGCTCGACGCTCCACAATGCCGGCAACTGCGCCAGTTGCGACAAATGCGGAACCGCCGCGAGCAGGCCGATGACGAAGTTGCTGGCACCGAGCTGGACGGCGAACGCCGTGAGGAACGCCCCTACTGCCAGGGTTTCCATGATCTGAATGCCGATGCCGTTGCGGACGATCCACGGCACACTGGCGCGCAACTCGGCACTTTGCGCCGGGATCGCGCCGGCTTCGCTGTCTTGCAAGTTTGATGACTCGGTCAGTACTGCTGTTCGGGGTCGAAAACGTCTTGATGAAAGCTCGCGACTTCCGCGGCCACGCTTTCGGCGTCTTCGAAACGCGCGATATGGAACAATGCATCGCCTTCGTTGACAAGCGGTAAGTGGGTGCGACCGATGACCACGCCGCTCGCGGAAGCAACCACGTCGGTCGACTCACCGCTGAAGAAATCCGAGGGATCCGTCACTTCCGCGAGCACATTGCCCTTCGCGACGTGGTCGCCGAGCGCGCTCTTGGCTATCACGACGCCACTCGATGGCGCACGCACCCAAGTGGACGAATGGGCGATGAACGGCTCGGCGCGCGGCGGCTCACGACGCCCCGCAACCATCCCCAGACCTCGCATGACGTTGAGTATGCCCTGCACGCCGACTCGGATGCCCAATTCGTCATAGCGCAACGCTTCGCCGGCTTCGTACAACAACGTGCGCACGCCGATTGCACTCGCTTCGCCGCGCAGCGAACCATCCCGAACACCGGCATCGATGAGCACGGGCACACCGAAAGATTGCGCGAGTGAGCGCGTTTCCGCATCGGACAGGTCGGCGCGAATCTGCGGCAAGTTGGCGCGATGCGAAGACCCAGTGTGCAAGTCGATGCCGAATGCGCAAGGTCTGATCACGTGTTCCAGCATGAGATGAGCAAGGCGCGCCGCCAAAGATCCGGTGGCGGAGCCCGGAAAGGATCGGTTCAGGTCGCGTCGGTCGGGCAGATAGCGCGAATGCTGGATCATGCCGAACGCGTTGACGACCGGAACCGCGACCAGCACACCGCGCAGTGACCGCAGGGCCCGATGCGCCAGCACACGGCGGATAATCTCGACCCCGTTCAGTTCGTCGCCATGAACTGCAGCGGACAGGAACAACCGCGCACCAGCGCGCTTCCCGCACACGACGTGCACCGGCAAATGGAGCGGCGCTGCGTGCGTATACAGCGAAGCCACCGGCAGTTCGACGACGCGTCGTGTGCCCGGTGCAACCGTCACGCCGCCAATGGCGAATTCACTCGCGGCAGCAGCGTCAGCCGCGGCCCTTCGTCCTGGTTTTGCCTGCCTTCGCATTCTGCTCGATGAACTCGATGATCATGCCGGCGACGTTCTTGCCGGTCGCTTCTTCGATGCCACGCAGCCCCGGCGATGAATTCACCTCCATCACCAGCGGCCCACGATTGGATCGCAAAATGTCGACGCCTGCCACATTGAGCCCCATCACGCTCGCGGCACGTACCGCGGTGCGGCGCTCCGCCGGCGTCAGTTTCACGAGCGTCGCGCTGCCACCGCGATGCAGATTCGACCGGAATTCGCCTTCCGGAGCCTGTCTCTGCATGGCCGCGATCACTTTGTTGCCGACCACGAAACAACGAATGTCGGAGCCCTTCGATTCCTTGATGAACTCCTGCACCAAAATGTTGGAACCAAGCCCCATGAACGCCTGAATTACCGACTCCGCCGCTTTTTTCGTCTCAGCCAGTACCACGCCGATCCCCTGCGTGCCTTCCAACAGCTTCACGACCAAAGGCGCACCACCCACTTCGCGAATGAGGCCGCTGATGTCGTCCGGACGATTGGCGAACGCGGTGACCGGAATGCCCACACCGTGTCGAGAAAGTAGCTGCATGGAGCGCAGCTTGTCGCGCGCCCGAGTGATGGCGACCGACTCGTTCACACCGTACACACCCATCATCTCGAACTGGCGCGCCACGGCCGTGCCATAAAACGTCACGGATGCGCCGATACGGGGAATGATTGCATCGAAGTGGTTGCGGCCGAATTCCTCGTTGCGGTAGTGCACGGTGGGCTTGGCGGCCGTGATGTCCATGAAACAATGCAAATGGTCGACGATACGCACTTCATGGCCGCGTGTGATGGCGGCTTCTTTCAGCCGATTCGTCGAGTACAGCTTGGGATTTCGCGACAGTATGGCAATCCGCATACGTCATCTCCTCTTCGTTTGGTTCAAAGATCGGGATCCCCGGCCAGATACGACCGTCTCGGATTCACGAGAAAGCCCCCGAGCGCAGTGCGGCCCAACAGCATTCGAAAGCGCATCGAGTCACGATTGGTGAGCGTAATCTCGATCGTACGTCGGTCGTTGCCGATTACGACTTCGCTCTCGATGACGTAGCGTAACTCAGCATGACCACCCGAGTCCGTTACGCGCCGGCGGTCCGCGAGTGGCGACTCACAGAGCACTTCGATGCGCCGATCGCGCTGCAAGGGGTGCATTCCGAATCGTACCCAGTCGCGGCGACCGCGGCGGAATCGCTCGATCGAGAACGCATGGAGCGCGGACGTCCGTGCGCCGGTGTCGACCTTCGCCTTGATGCGCCTGAGCCCCAGCGCCGGCAGTGCGACCCATTCGCGCCAGCCGAGCTCCCTCGATGTCGGCATCGTTACCCTCTTTCGGAATCAACGACTATGTTAGGGCGGTTCGATGCCCGAAATTGAAGTAGTGACCCATCCGGCGCCCGGGTGCAAGTTGCGGAGACGACGAAATGGCGGCGATCCCGCGTCCGCCGCCGGCCAATGGGATGCTCGCGCTGGGCAATCGAACCCATCCTGAACGTCGGCGCCTCGTCTGCCGATTGACGGCGCCAACACCTCACTTAAGATGCGCCCTGACTCATCCATGCGCCGCCGGTCGCCGTTGCCGACGGCCGACAACCGGAAGTTTCCATGCGTGTCATTGCACTACTGTTCGGACTAGCGCTCGCGGGTACCGTTGCTGCTGTGAGCGAGCTGGAAGCGACGCTGTTCGCGGCGCTCGAGGCCGCTTTGGACCGGGCGAAACAAGAACAACTCGACGTGCTGACCCCAAACGCCTGGGAAGACGCGATCGCGGCACACGCACGTGCCCGAACCAATTTCGAGCGCAGCCGATCGCTCGAGACCATCCGCCGCTATATCGCGGACGCCGAGGCCGCGCTAGCCAAGGCCAATGCCGCCGCACCACTCGCCAAGGTCACGTTCGCCAATGTGATGGAAGCGCGCGCCGATGCGCTGTCGGCGAACGCCGACCGATTGACCGCCAAATCCTTCGAGAAAGCTGAAGATCAACTCCGCCGTGCCGCCAGCACGCTGGAAGGAGGGCGCTCCGACCGCGCCCAGCGTTTGGCGCAAGAGGCACTTGCGCTGTACCGGTCGACCGAGCTGGATGCCATCAAGGGCGCGATATTGATCGACGCACGTCAGCTGCTCGCACGGGCCGATGAGGACAAGGTCGAGCGGTATGCGCCGCGCTCGCTAAAGGAAGCGCGGCGAACGCTCGCCGAAGCCGAGAAGTCGCTGATCGAAGATCGTTACGACACCGACCGGCCACGCCTGCTCGCCAGGCAAGCCCGCGAGCAATTGAGCCATGCCCTCTACCTCACCGCTGTGATCAAGGCGGTGGAAGACGAAGACACCTTGCTCGAGCAGGTTCTGCTAGACAGTGAGAAACCGGTGTTGCGCATTGCCGATGCCCTCGACATTACCCCGAATCTGTCGAATGGCGTCGCTTCCACCGCCGACGCCATCGTCGCCGAAGCCAAAAACGCACAGAAGCGCGAGGCCGACCTTCGACTCGCCGTCGAGGAGCGCGACGAGCGCATCGCGTCGCTGGAAACGACCCTCGGTGGCGTCTCGCAGGAGAGCGTGGCGCTCAGCTCCTTGCTCGAGGAGCAGGAAGCACGGCGCGTGCAGCTCGAGCAGGTCGAGGCGCTGTTCAGCGAAGGTGAAGCCGAGGTGCTACGCACCTCGAACGCGGTGGTGCTGAGGCTCGTCGGGCTGACATTCGACATCGGTTCGGCCGAGCTGCGAGCGGAGCATTTCGGTCTGTTGGCCAAGGTTCAAGAAGCGATGTCGATCTACGACGGTTCTGCGTTCACCGTGGAAGGGCACACCGACTCGTTTGGCAGCGACGAGCTCAACTACGACCTGTCCCAGCGCCGCGCCGAGGCTGTGCGTACCTACCTGCTCGCCAACACCGGTTTGGCCGATTACCGCATCACGTCCGCCGGCTTCGGCGAAACCCGGCCGATCGCCAACAACGAGACGGCCGAGGGCCGTAAACGCAATCGGCGCATCGATTTCGTGATTCTGCGTAGCTGATGTTCGCTCTGCGTCACATAGCCATTTCCCTGCTGCTGTTGTGCACCGCTTGTAGTGACCAGCGTGGCGTGGTCGAGCCCAGCGATCCGATAGAGGCGTCCACGGATGCCGCGCCGAGCCCGTCGATAGACGAGGACCGCTGTCGTCTGACCACGGCGCTCACTTCGGGCCCCGACGACTGCCCGACCCATATCGACGACGATCACGATGGTGTGGACGACGGCGAAGATCTTTGTCCCGATACCACGCCGGGTGTCGACGTCGACGCCTCGGGGTGTGCCCGCTCCGAGTCGGCAGCCCATTCGGCCGACGCATGAGACCCATGGACATCACCGTCACTGCGCTCGGCTTCTTGATCGGGGCCATCGTCATCGGCTACGTATTGCGCGCGCTCATTCGCCTCGCCGGCGCTCGATTCAGCAGGCTAGGCGGCGAATCTGGCCGCACGATGTCGAACATCGCGTTTTGGGGCATGTTGATCGTCGGCCTAGTGCTCGCGGTACAGGTGCTCGCTGCCCCCGCTGTCAGCGATGCCATCGCCACCATCGCCGGCTACGCGCC
>QJXZ01000015.1 GCA_003248125.1 Gammaproteobacteria bacterium
GACCCGAACGTTGCCTTCACCCGCCACCTCGAACTCGGAAAGGAGGTCTTTGAGCTGCGGTACGAGCGGCGCGAGCAGCGGATGGGTCTTGCTCGAGAAATAGCCGCGAATCAACAGCGGTTCGCGCAGCTGACCAAGGTAGTTCCGCGTCGCATCCGAGATCGAGTAGATACCGCCGGCGGTCATATCGAGGCGTGCGTTCGTCAACGATGCCAGCCAGACGTTCGCGATCAAAAGGTTGGCGACCAACAGGCCCGTGCCGATGCGCCAGTGGTTGTGGCGGCCACGATCGCCGTCGGTCGCCCACCGATGCCGCTCCAGTGCGTAGACGTTGAGCGTCAAGAACACGGCCATCAAGCTGCCGTAGTAGTACAGGTCGCGGAAATCGACGACGCCGCGCGTGATCGACTCGAATCGCGAGCCGGTGCCCAGCGCGCGCATCAACTCGGCCAGCTGTCCACCGACCAAGTCGGTGATCACCGGGCTGCCGATCATGTAGACGATCGCACACGCGAGCACGGTGAGAATCAGACTCACGATCTGGTTATCGCTGCTCGCGCTGATGGTCAGCCCGATCGTCAGATAGGCGCCACCCAATAGGAGCGCGGCCAAGTAGCCAGCTATCACCGGCCCCCAATCGAGATTTCCAATCCACGCCACGGTGACGGGAATGGGCAGCGTCAGAACCAACGCGATGGCGAGCAGGATCCAGCAGGCCGAAAACTTACCCAGCACGAACGACCACGTCGTGACTGGTACCGTGGTGACGAATTCGAGGGTTCCTGACCTTCGCTCTTCGCTCCACATGCGCATCGTCAGCGCCGCGCACAGCAGCAACAGCAAAATCGGCAACCACTCGAACAACGGTCGCACGTCGGCGATGTTGCGCGCGAAGAATGCCTCTCCCCAGAAGAACACGAACAGCGTGATCGCGAGGAAGATGAACAAGAACAGATAGCCGATGGGCGACGCGAAGAACAGCGTCAGCTCCTTGCCCGCGATCCGCCGGATGGATGGGTTCATGCTGCCACCTCGCGCGCATCGCTGACTTCCCGGAATACGGTCTCCAGATCGCGATGCTCCGGTGCAATTGCGTACACCGAGAGACCTGCACCGACCAACGCGCTGGCGACCGCAGCCGTCACGGCATCGATGTCGCCCGAGAGCGGCACTCGATAGTGATGTTGGCCGTCGCGCATGGCGACCGGTTCAGCTGCACCTGCACCGGCGATGCCCGACAAGACCCTGGTCACCTGCTCGCGATCACCGTTGGTTGCGAGCGACAACCGCTCGCTGCGTGTGAGCGCTGCGATGCTGTCGTCCAGTACCAGCCGACCCTGCCGCAAGATCATTACGCGACCGCAGACTGCATTGACCTCCTGCATGATGTGCGTGGAGAGAATGACCGTGGCGTCCTTGGCGAGCTCGACGATCAAATCGCGCATGTGCTGCGTCTGCCCCGGATCGAGGCCGTTGGTCGGCTCGTCGAGCACCAAGAATCGTGGCTTGTGCAAGATCGCCTGCGCAACGCCCACGCGCTGCCGATAGCCCCGCGATAGCGTATGGATCGGATCGAAGGCCTTCTCCTCGAGCTCGGTGGCGGCGACCGCTTCCCGTATCGCCCGCGCGCGGCCGTCACGTACCCCTCTGAGTTCGGCAGTGAAGTCCAAAAAATCCATCACCGTCATTTCCGGATAGAGCGGCAGGCTCTCCGGAAGGTAGCCGAGTGACTGCTGCACCTGCTTGGGTGCCTCTGCGACATCGACCCCATCGACAGTGATGGTGCCCGCGCTCGGCTCGAGAAAGCCGGTCAGCATCTTCATGATCGTGGTCTTTCCGGCGCCGTTGTGCCCCAACAGCCCGACGATCTCCCCCGGTCCGATCTTGAAATTGACCGAGTCGACGGCTAGAAACGTGCCGTATCGACGGGTCAATCCGTCTGCTTGAATCACGCGCTATGACTCCCCGACACGCAAAAAATGTTCGCAAGCGTATACCGCAGACGTGCATTTTCAAGCCCCTTGGCAAAGCTTTTCCGCCACGAACTATCCGCACTCCGAGCGGTCCAAGGCCCTCTTGAACATTCTCTTCGTCACCGCGGATCAATGGCGAGGCGACTGTTTGTCGGTGCGCGACCACCCTTGTGTGCGTACTCCGCACCTCGATGCACTCGCTCGGGCGGGTGTGGTGTTTGCAGCGCACTACGCCCAAGCGAGCCCGTGCGGACCGAGCCGCGCAACCATGCACACCGGTCTTTACCTCATGAATCACCGCTCGGTGACCAACGGCACGCCGCTGGACCGTCGGCATCGCAATTGGGCGCAAGTGATGCGCGCGGCTGGCTGGAATCCTGTGTTGTTCGGCTACACCGACACCAGCGCCGACCCGCGAGACTATCCGAGCGATCATCCGGCGCTGCGTACCTATGAAGGGATCCTGCCTGGCCTCGACGCCCTCGTGCACGTCAACTTGGGCGACACGGCGGCGTGGTGTGAGCGCCTCGCGCAACTCGGCTACGCAGTACCGGCCGATCCGACTCGCATCTACTACCAGAAGGCCGCTGGCACGGAATGGGAAGACGGCGGCGCCACGCCGCTGCCGCTCGCAATCGCCGCCGCCGACCACGACACGCGTTTCCTGACCGATTGCGTGATCGACTATGTCACGGAGCAGCGCAACCGACCCTGGTGCGTGCATCTGTCACTGCTGCGGCCGCATCCGCCGTGGATTGCGCCGGCGCCGTACAACGCGATGTATCCTCCGCACCAATTGCCCCCGTACGTGCGCGCAGCAACCCCGGAAGCCGAAGCGGCACAACATCCTTGGCTAGCTGCGGCGCTTGGACAGACCGATACGCGCCTTCCTATCGTCGCACCGGACAAAGCACGCCGGCTGCAAGCGAGCTATTACGGGCTCATGAGCGAGGTCGACGACAATCTCGGACGACTGTTCGCGGCACTCGAGGAAACGGGTCAGTGGCACGACACGTTCATCGTATTCACGTCGGATCACGGCGAACAGATGGGTGATCACTGGATGCTCGGCAAGGCGGGCTACTTCGATCAGTCCTACCATGTGCCGTTGATCATCCGCGACCCGACCGCCACCGAACGTCACGGCTCGACCGTGACCGAATTCACCGAACACGTCGATGTGATGCCGACGCTGCTCGACCGCGTCGGCTTGAGCACGCCGGTCGAATGCGATGGCCGATCGCTGTGTCCCTTTCTTCGCTCGGACGACACGCCGCCAGGCTGGCGTACCGAAGCGCACTGGGAGTACGACTTCCGCGACATGCAATGGGGCGATGTTGAAATTCCGTTGCATGGGCGATCGCTATGCGTGCTGCGCGGCGCCCGACACAAGTACGTGCACTTCGCCGCGCTGCCGCCCGTGTTGTTCGATCTCGAGTGCGACCCAGATGAGCTCTGCAATCTAGCCGCCGAGCCCGACCACGCGACGGTCGTTGCGCAATGCGCACAACAAATGCTGAATTGGCGGATGCAACACGCGGAGCACGGCATGACGAATCTACGCTTGAGTCTGGACGGGGTCGTGACCCGCGCAGGATTTCGATGGTGAGCGCGAAGCACGTGGCTATTCCGGCACCGATCGGACACCTCGAGGGTCTATTCGAAGACGGCGATGACGTCGCAGGCGCGGCGCTCGTGTTTTGCCACCCGCATCCGCAATACGGTGGTTCGATGTACGACGGTGTGCTCGATTGCGCGGCACGCGCACTCGCCTCGCGAGCACGAGCATGTCTGCGCTTCAATTTCCGCGGTGTTGGCGCCAGCGATGGCGACTGGGACGGCGGCTCCGGCGAGGTCGACGATGTCGTCGCCGCCGCGCAATTCATTGTCGGCATGCATCCCGATGCACCGCTATGGATCGTTGGCTATTCGTTCGGCGCCGCGATGGCGGCCAGCGCCGCGCAGCGGCTCTCTCCGGCACGCCTGATCTTGATCGCCCCACCGGCCGGCCGCATGCAGCTGCCCCCCATCACCGGCGATTGCGACGTGATCTACGGCGACCGCGACGCGTTCATTGATCCGGACATGCTACGCGAGTGGGCGCCGACGAACCTGCGGCTGCACGGCATTACCGGCTGTGATCACTTCTTCGCCGGCCGTGAGCGCGAGCTGCAGGCGACGTTGCAAGCGCTGCCGTGAGGCGTGCACATATGCCTCAGAAAAGGGCCACACCCGAGATGAACTCGTGGCCCCACAACAAGAGCGCGTAGGCTGCCACGCCGATCACGACCGGTTGCCATAGCTCGCCGACGACCAGCCGATTGCGGCCGCCGACGATCGCAGCGAACGGCACGTTCGACGTCGCCTTCGCGAACGCCGCCCAATCCGCACCCAAGCTACGAGCCTTCTTGCGATCCATCAGAAAGGTGCCGAAGAACGACACCAATCCGAGGCTGCCGAAAAACACCAGCGAGGTCGTGTCACCGCTGGCTATGATGTGCGCGACCGCCCACATCACCACCGCCCACTGGAATGGATGGCGCGTTATGCGCACCATGCCAGTGCCCTCACCGACGATCTTGATCTGCGCCTCTTGACCAACCGCAGTCGGATTGCGGGTGAGGAAGCCGCCGAGCATGAACACCAACGCAATCGGCATGACAATCAGCGGCACCCACCGGAGCGCAGGATCGGGTCCCCACAGATAGTCGAATTGCGGCGTACCGTTGAACGTCACTACCAGATAGATCAGTGTCGCGAACGCAACGACCGAATAGACGCCGCGATAGGCGCGCTCACCAATCGAACGCGCCAGCATGCCGCGCAAAGGCGTGCTGCTGATGCCGAGATGCGTCGCCACGAACAAAGCGCCCGCCAACACGAGCTCACCCATGCTTCCCTCCCAACTTGATTCTTTTCATAACGTGCGCGCTCATTGTGCCCAAACGAATCGGCGTCGCAACCGGACGCGCGCGGTATGCTGCGGCGAATCGGTAATACAATCGCCGCTCGTCAGCAGACAAGGGGGACAAAAATGAAAGATGTGGCCGGCAAAGTTGCCTTCATCACCGGAGGCGCCAGCGGTATGGGCCTCGCCATGGCGCGCTCGTTCTCGGCAGCAGGCATGAAAGTCGTGATCGCCGACATCGAAGAGGCGGCGCTCGAACGCGTCGAAGCTGAATTCGAGAAGAGCAACGCGGACGTGCTTGCCCTGCAGGTCGACGTCACCGACCGCAACGCCATGGAGCAAGCCGCGCGCCGTACGGAAGCCGCGTTCGACAAGGTGCACGTGGTTTGCAACAACGCCGGCGTCGCAGTCGGTGGACCGCTGGATGCCATGGACTACAAGGATTGGGATTGGGTTATGGGCGTCAACCTCGCCGGCGTGATCAACGGCGTTCAGACCTTCGTCAATCGCATCAAAGCACATGGTGAGGGTGGCCACATCGTCAACACGGCGTCGATGGCAGGTCACATGGCCATTCCGGGCCTCGGTGTCTACAACACGACGAAATTTGCCGTCGTAGGTCTGTCGGAGACAATGCGTGCCGACCTCGAACCGCACGACATCGGCGTTTCGGTGCTGTGCCCCGGTGTCGTCTCGACTGGCATCTTCGACTCGGGACGCAATCGGCCCGTCGACCTGAAGACCGAGAACGACACTGCATCTCTGGTGCTGACTGCCGATGTCGCCGATGCCGAACGCGCAGAGCGACTGCAGCAGATCTTTTCCACCGCTCTCGATGCGGCCCTAGTCGGCGACATGGTGCTCGCCGCCATCCAAGCGAACGACCCCTACATATTCACCCACCCCGAGCTGCAGACAGCGGTCGACGCGCGCGTTGCGGCAATTCACGAATCGTTCGCGCGTTGGAGCAAGTACCGCAGCGAGCACGGTATCTGAGAAGAACTCGGTGCCAACTGGGATGGCAGATCAGAGGAAGTCGCGCAGCGCGTCGAGTACCTGATTTGGCGCTTCCGACAGCATCGAGTGTCCGCAATTCGGCAGCCGTACGATGCGCGCATTGGGCAATCGCCGGGCAACATCGAGACCGGCCTTGGCCGGCGTCATTTGATCGGCGTCACCGACCAACACCAACGCCGGTACCGTCACGTCGAGCGCGGAGCCATCGAATGTATTGCATGCCTCGAGATCGGCATGGAACACCCCCGGTGCGGCACGCTCGAGCAGTCGTTCGCCGGTGCCCAGCATCCAATGTCCGGGATCGTCGTTACCGCCAAGTTGGCCGCGGGCGCTGTGGCTCCAACTGTTGGCCATGGCAATCGCATCGTGATCATCCGCGGCGGCGGCATCGAGCAGGCGCGACGTGACCGGCATCGGCACCGATGGGCCCAGTAGCGCAATCGACCGGCATCTATTCGCGTATCGTGCGGCAAACGCGAACGCGATGAGCGAGCCCATGCTGTGACCGACGACTGACGCGCGATCGATAGCGCATGCATCGAATAGTCGCACCAGCCAGGCCGCATGGTCTTCAATACGCGTGAGCGCCGCACCGCTGGAGCGGCCATGGCCCGGTAGGTCGGGTGCGATCACCTTGCGGCCATGGCGCGCGAAATAGCGGACCGGCATCACCCAGATCGTGTGGTCCATGCCAGCGCCATGCAAAAACACGATCGGCTCGGCCGTACCATGGCCGCTGCCGTTCGACGCAAACACCCTCTGCGCATCGAGCTCGATCCACATCGTCAGCGCCTCGTGGTGGCGCGTCGCAGCGCCTTGCCTAGGTCATCTAGTAGATCGTCGCAATCCTCGAGTCCAACCGAGAGGCGGATCATGCCTTCGCCGATACCCGCAGCCCGCAGTGCCTCCGCATCCATGCGGTGGTGCGTAGTGCTGGCCGGATGAATGACCAGCGACTTCGCGTCACCGACATTCGCCAAATGCGAAAACAACGCCAGCGACTCGATGAAGGCGCGCCCCGCATCGCGACCACCAGCGATATCGAATGACATCACCGCGCCGCACCCGTGCGGCAACAGACGCGTAGCCAACGCGTGATCGGGGTGCGATGGCAAGCCCGGATAGTGGACTCGTTCCACCCCATCAGCGACCGCCAAGAACTCCGCCACGCGCTGTGCATTCTCGACGTGCCGCGCCATCCGCAGCGGCAATGTCTCGATCCCTTGCAGTATCTGGAAAGCGGTGGTCGGCGCCATGCAGGCACCGAAGTCGCGCAGGCCTTCCTTGCGCGCGCGCGTAATGAACGCGGCCGGGCCGAAC
>QJXZ01000361.1 GCA_003248125.1 Gammaproteobacteria bacterium
CTTGCGGTCCTACTGGGCATCGAGCGTACGCGAGTCGCCTGCGCCCAGTGTATCCGTTATGTAACGTAATCGAGGTCAACCATATGAGTAATCCCGGGGTGCCGCAAGGGGCCGATGGAAAACGTGTGAGCACCGCCGCAATGGGCCGGTTGGCGCTTGCCGCCACACTGCTCTTGGCGGTGGCCGGTTGCCCGCAGAGCCAGCCACCGGACGCGCCGAAAGCCGATCAGTCGCTCGACTCCGACATTGCCAAGGCCAGCTACGGGCTCGGTTACAACATCGCCGGGAACGTCGCCGGCCAATACGGTGAGGCGCTGGATGCGGACGCGTTCAGCGCCGGATTGAGCGACGGCTTGAAGGGTGCCGAAGCGCGCGTTTCCGAGCAAGAAGTGCTGGCGGGCATCAATGCCCTGAACGCCGAGCGCGAGGCATCGCGGCAGTCGGCGAGCGTCGCCAACCTCGAGCGGTCGCGGGCGTTCCTCGCCGAGAACGGCCGGCGCGAAGGTGTCACTACACTGCCGTCCGGGCTGCAGTACGAGGTGTTGGTCGCCGCAGAAGGCACGCGGCCCACCGTCAACGATCGGGTGAAGACGCACTATCAGGGCACGTTGCCCGACGGCAGCGTGTTCGACAGCTCCGTGGAACGCGGCGAGCCGGCCGTATTTCCCGTCAACGGTGTCATCCGTGGCTGGGTGGAAGCCCTGCAGCTCATGTCGGTCGGTTCGAAGTGGAAGCTGTACGTGCCGCCGGAGCTCGCCTATGGCGAGCGCGGTGCCGGTGGCCGCATCGGGCCGAATCAAGCGTTGGTGTTCGAGGTCGAGCTGCTGGAGATTCTGCCGCCGGAGTAAGTCGGCGAGGTGAATCGCATCAATCGATCCGGATGCCGAGCGCGGCGAGGATGAGCAGCCCCTGCTCGGGGTTCATGCGCGCGTCGCTCAAGTCCGTCACCCGTGGATCCAAGTTGTTGAACGACGCGCCGCGCAGGTCGGTGGCCGTGAAGGTAGCACCCTTGGCTTCGATATTGTCTAGCGCGCAACCCGACAGATCGGCACCGTCCAATCGGGTACCGACGAGCATGGCGTGCACGAGTCGCGAGCCAGTGAGTTTTGCGCCGGCGAGGTTGGTCGCCGACAGGTCGGCGTAGGCGAGGTTGCATTGCTCGAACGTAGCGCTTGGCAGATTGCCGCGATCGAGCGTGAAATCGGCCGCGCTGAAATCGGCACCGCTCGCCTGACAGGCGACGAGCTCGATGCTCCAGGCTCTGATGCGCTCGAACTTCGCGGTGGTGACGTCGCACCGATCGAAACGTGCCCGGCGCAGATCGGCATAGGAAAAGTCGCAGCCGGTGTCGCTATCGACGTCGTAGAACTCGCAATGATCGAACACGCTGTCGGTGAGATCGGCGCTTCGAAGACTCACGTCTTTGAACGTGCAGTTGCTGAAGCGGGCGCCGGCCAGATTGGCATGCTTGAACGAAGTGCGCTCGAACACGCAGTCGGTGAAGCGCGCGCCTTCGGCGTCGGTGACGCGGCATGTTGCGCCGACGTGTAGCGCGGTCGTTGCGCCGGCCGCGATTCGGCGATCGAGATCGGCTTGAGTGAGCTCTGGTGCTTTGGAAGCCGGCAATGTCACCCCACGCACGACGGACACTTGTCGGTATTCTTGGCGCGGATGGGATCCGCCACAACTGCCGTGCGCCGTTCACGGGGGTGCGCTTTCGAATGGTACGAGTTCGCGCGCCATTCCGCGGAATGGCTGATCTCGGCACGCCGACATACCAGCCTCCCATCGACGTAGAATGGCGCGCTCACTGCACATCGGTCTGGATTCCGCTTCGTGATTACCACACCGCCAGCGGCGCGGCGCCGCATCTTCTTTGGCTGGCGGATCGTGGCGGTTGCGTTCTTCGTCGATTTCGTCGCGGTTGGCTTCTTCTTCTATTCGTACGGTGTGTTCTTCAAGGCGATCGCCACCGAGTTCGGTGACTCACGGCTCGGTGTGGCGCTCGGGCTGACGGTCACGCAGACCGTGGGCGCGCTCGCTGCACCCTTGATCGGGCGCGCCCTCGACCGCTTTCCGATTCGACGCGTGATTGGCGCCGGTGCGCTGTCGATGAGCTTGGGCTTCCTTGCACTGAGCCAAGTCGCGAACGCATTTCAGTTCTACCTGGTGCTGGCCGCGTTCATTGGCGTTGGCGCTGGTTCGATGGGTGGCCTTGCGACCGCCAAGCTCGTTACCAACTGGTTCGATGCGCGCCGGGGTTTTGCGCTCGGTATCGCGGCGACCGGCATCTCGCTCTCGGGCGTGGTGATGCCGGCCGTCACCGCGACCATCATCGGCCAGTGGGGATGGCGCGAGGCGTTCCTCGTGTACGCGGGGTTCACCGCGATCGTCGTCGTGCCAGTGGTGCTGCGCTGGGTGGTGACGCGACCCGAGGACATGGGCCTGTTACCCGATGGCGCCCGGGCGCCGCGTGCGTCAGTCACACTGCCGCGTCCGCGCCTCGATGCCCGCGCACTGCTGCGCGGACGCGAGTTCTGGGTATTGGTGGTGTCGCTCGGGCTGCTGATATCTTGCCAGAGTGCGACACTCACACACTTGGTGCCGCGCGTCAGCGACATGGGTTATTCGCTGTTCGAAGCATCGGTGTTGATGTCGATCTGCGCGGGTGCGGGTGTTGTGGGCAAGATGTCGTTCGGTTGGCTCATCGACCGCACCCGGCCGCGCAACGCACTGCTCGCCTCGATCGCCGCGCAGGTCTTGGGGCAGGTGGTCATGCTGATCGGCGGCAGCTATGGATTGTTTGCCGTTGGTGCAGCGGCGTTCGGTTTCGGCATGGGTGGCTTCGTACCGCTGCAAGGCGCGTTGGTCGCGAGGCGCTTCGGCCGTGAGGCGTTCGGCCGCGCGCTCGGTATGATGCGACCTGCCATGTTGCCGCTGCAGGTCACCGGGGTGCCGTTCGCGGGTTGGATGTTCGATCTCACCGGCAGCTACGATCGGGCGTTCGTCGCGTTCTTGGGTGCTTATGCACTCGCAACGCTGGTGGTGTACTTCGGGCTCAAGATGCCGCGCTCGCGACCCATCGAGACCACGGCTTCGGGGACGAGCTCGTGAGCCCGGGAATGCGCAAGCGAAGCACCCGCGATCGATTGGCACGTAGTGTGCTGCTCGGCGCGTTAGCGGCCGCAGCCGCGATCTATTGGCTGGTGCGCGAGCTCGAACTCGACGTCGATGTGCTCATCAACTATCTGCTCGCGAGCCTCGTGCTGGTTGGCGCGGCCATCGCGGTAGCGCTGCTCGCGGCTTGGCTGCTGCGTGTGCTGCGCAGGTAGGTGAGCGACTAAGGCAGGCTCGCGAAAAACCGGTCCAGGCGCGGCGCGTAGTGGTTGTCGTAGTCGAGCGAGAATGCGACGCCCATGGCGCGGCCGAGGATCCGTTCACGGGATACCCAACCAATGACGCGCGAATCGCCGCTGTCGTCGCGGTTGTCGCCGAGCACGAAGTAGTGGCCATTCGGTACGCGGCGGGCCGGGAACGATCGCCCGGGGCGTGGCTGACGTGCCAGCATCACCAGGTGGCGCATGGCGCCAACCGATTCCCAGTAGAAGCGGTAGTCGTCCTTGTTCTCGACGTTGAGCGCGGCGATCTCGGCCGCAGTCAGCTCCGTATAGCGAGCGGGCTCGCCATTCACGATCAGTTGATTGTCGCGCAGCTCGATGACGTCGCCGGGTAGGCCGATCACGCGTTTGATGAACAAGCGTTCGTCGGCCGGGGAAGGAAATGTCACGACGTCGCCGCGTGCCGGCTCGTTGAAGTGTGCGATCCGGAGCAACGTGAACGGCACACGCAGATCGTAAGCGAGCTTGTCGACCACCACCCGGTCGCCAACCAAGATCGACGGCTTCATGCTGCCCGAGGGCACTTGGTTCCAGTCGGCGATCGCGGAACGGAACAGCAACATGATGGCGACGAACACGAAAAACCCGCGCCAGTCGCGCCAGATTTTCGCCAAGCGGTTCGGTTGTTCGGTATCGGTCATCGGCCCGTATCCAATCTCACACGGCGCGTAAATTCAAGCGCCAGCTGCCATTTTCGCCTCACGCTCGAACACCTTCCGCATGTCCTCCATCTCGCGGACGTGCGCCGGACTCGACCATAGCCGGTAGTCGCCGCGGGCGTACGCCTGTGCATTCCGATAGTAGGCCCACGCGTTCATCTTGTTCGCGACGTAGTTATCGCGCCGGGCCACCACGCGCCCTGGCACGCCGGCCACCACCGAATTGGCCGGAATCTGGGTGCCTTCGATGATGATCGCGTGCCCGGCCACGATGGAGTTGGCGCCGATCTCGACGCCGTCCATGAGGGTTGCGTTGATGCCGATCAGGCAGCAATCCCCCACGGTGGCGCCATGGATGGTGGCGTGATGAGCAATCGAGCAGTAGGCACCGACCAAGCTCGGCGTGCCGGCGCCGTAGTGGATCACCACCTGGTCTTGAACGTTGCTGTAGGCACCGATCTCGATGTATTGGCCCTCAGCCCGCAGCACCGCTTTGGGCCAGATACTCGCGCCGACCATGAGTCGGATGTCGCCGTACAGTTCTGCACTCGGCGCGATCCAGGCGGCGCCCTCAGGCGGCATGGTGGCGTCCGCGTAGCAACTTGACGAGTTGCCGGAGCTTCGGCGGCTTACCGGTCATGAGAATGCCCATCGCAAAGACTCGCGTCGCGACCCGCAGCGCCACATAGATACATCCGATCATGAGCAAGGTAGTGCCGAGGTACGTCAGCCAATGGGGCGGGAATGCGGCACGGTTCATCATCACGAACGGCGTAAACGGCGGAAACCAGGACAATGCCACGGCCAGTCCGCCGGTCGGGTCGCGGCCGATCGGAACCATCACCAAGAGCGGAATGAGTAAGCAGAGCTGCACGGGCATCATCAGGTTCTGCGCTTCCTTCAGGTTGTTGGCCAGTGACCCGAGGCCGCAAAGGATGGCGGCGTAAAAGAAGTAGCCGAGTACGTAGTACATGACGAACGAGACCAAGTACGCCGGATGATCCAGTAGTCCCGTGAGATCGACGGTGAGCGTGGCGCCGAGTACCTTCGGCAAACCCAGTACCACGCCAATCAGCACCAGCAGCCAAGTGGCCACGATGGTCAGCCCCGTGGCCGCAATGCCGAGTATCTTGCCGGCCATGAGATCGATGGGCGCCACCGACGACAGCAACACTTCCACCAGCTTGTTCGACTTCTCTTCGATCGTGTTGGTGAGCAACATTTGCGTGGTCGCAAACACGGAGATCCACAACAAGTACACGAACGCAACCGGCGCCCATTGCGCAATGGTGTCGGTGATGTCGGCTTCGGTCTCTGCGCCTTCGTCGGTGAGTCGAACTGGTGCAAACCGCACCGGCGTTTGAATCCAGCTCGCGATCTCGGCATCGACGTTCTCCTCGCGCAAGCGCCGGTCGCGGATCACGTCGGTGACCAGCCGCTCGTACCAACGTCGCAGGTCGGGGTTGGTGAGCTTGCGTGTCACGTATGCGGCCCCCTCGCCGCTCGCCACCGGATCTTCCGGGATGACGAAGTAGCCCATCAGCCGTTCGGCGGCCAACAGGCCGTTCAACGTATCGCGATCCGTTCCCACTCCGCCCTGCAGTCGAAACCGCCGCAACGTGATGTCGTCGTCGATGGCGACCACGGCGTCGGGGTCGACCGTCCACCAGTGGGCGAATCGCTCGGCGAGCGTCTGCGGGGCGACGATCTCGGTGGCATTGCGCTCGAGTTCGACGATCAGCTCGACACATAGCTGCTCGAACGCGGCGCGGTCACCCTCGGTCTCCAGCGTCGGAACGATTTCGTCGAGTGGTGATGGCAGCCTCGCAGGATCGCTTGCCATCGCAACATAGAGCACCGCGCGCACGTCGTCGCCGACTACGCGCGCGTGCACCGCGTTCGCCACCCAACCGGATTGGTCGATCACGGCATAGCGCGCGGCGGCTTCCGAGTCGGTCAGGATGGCCGGTATCGCCGCCGCCGCGGTCACCAGCACGGGCAGCAACAAGATGCTGAGCCAAAAGCCGCGCGTCCTCACGTTGTCGAGATATTCGCGGCCCGCAACCAACGTGGCGCTACGCGGATCGATGCGCATCATCGGTCTTCACCGCACGCACGAACACTTCGTGCAGGCTCGCCTCGCGCGTATCGAAACGCCGAATCGTGAGCCGTCCTACCAGCTGCTCGAGCAGTGCTTGCGGATCCGCGTCCGGAGCGAGCGACAGCTCGGCATGGCGACCCGCATCGTTGACACGTGCGACACCGGGCAACTCGCCGAGCACTCGACCGTCGCCTTCGTAATCGAGTATCACGGTGCGTGCCGTTTGCTTGCGAACATCGGAAATGGTGCCATCGACGAGTTTGCGGCCATGATTGATCAGCACGATCGCGTCACATATTTGCTCGGCCTGTTCCATCACGTGCGTCGACAGCAACACCGTGCGGTTGGCCGCCTTTTGCTCGAGGATGACTTCGCGTACCAGCTCGACGTTGACCGGATCGAGCCCCGAAAATGGCTCGTCGAGCACGATCAGCTCGGGCTGGTGGATCAGCGTACCTGCGATCTGCACCTTCTGCCCCATGCCTTTCGACAAACTCTCGCACTTCTCGTCGCGCCAATCACCGAGTCCGAATCGTTCCAGTAGCACCTGACCGGCGTCCTTGGCACTTCGCCGCGACATGCCCTTCAGGCGTCCGAAGTAGGCAACCAGCTCGAGCACGCGCATCTTCTTGTACAGCCCTTTTTCTTCTGGCAGGTAGCCGAGCTGTCGCTTTATTGCGCTGGGTTCCGACTCGCCGAGCACACGCAAGCTGCCCTGATCGGGACGCAAGATGCCGACGATCATGCGGATGGACGTGGTCTTGCCGGCGCCGTTGGGGCCAAGCACGCCGAACACGCATCCGCGCGGCACGCTCAGGTCGAGATCCTGAACCGCGGTGACGTGCGCGAAGTGCTTGGCGACGCGCTCGAGCTCGATGGCCGGGGCAATCAAACGAGGCGTCAGTGCGACGATTGCTCGAACTTGGACAGTTGCTCCGCGCTCGCCGGCTTCTGATGCTCGCGCTTCCATTGCTCGTACGGCATGCCGTAAACGATCTCGCGTGCCGCTTCCAAGTCGACCGTCT
>QJXZ01000281.1 GCA_003248125.1 Gammaproteobacteria bacterium
CTGCTCGGGCAACGTACCGAATGCGCTCGGGGCGCTTACCAAAGGTCGAGGTGAAATCGTCGATCGGGCGCTGCTCGCCTACGGCTACATGCTCGATGGTGAGGGCGCCAACGACGTCACCGCGGCCGCGGGGCAGTTTCGATTCGCAAACCCGTCCGGCGGCCGAAGCGTGGCGGACGTGCCGGCGGCGACCGAGCTCATGATCGTTCGGGCCGGTGCCGATGCCATGCCGGGGCTCAACGCCTCCATCGATCGCTTCGTCGCGGATGCGATCGCTTTCGATCGGCGCATCACGCTGATCAATCATGCCGGGGCGCCACATGCATTCGATCTCGTCGACGACCGGCCCGCAACGCACCGTGTGATTGGCGCGATGCTCGAGTTCCTGACTTCGCCTCGTCGCTGAAATTGCTGACAGTTACCGATTTCCCACGGCCTCATAGCAAGATGGCACCTGCAATCGGGAAATCGGTAACTGTCACCAGTTTCAGCGCTGCACCCACCCGCCGCTGAACGGAATCGCCTGGCCGACGAAGAAGTTGCTCTCTTCGCTGGCGAGAAAGAGTGCGAAGAACGCATCTTCGCGCGCGGTCGCGAGCCTGCCGAGCGGCACTTGCCGCTTCAGCGACGCTTGGAACGATTCCTTGGCTTGCAGATCGGGTGGGTAGTAGACCGGATTCTCGACATAGTTTTGCGCAATCAAATTGACCTGCACGTTGCGGCGTGCGGCCTCCACGCCCACCGCTTGCACGTAGCCGACCTGTGCCGCCCGCGCCGCGCTGTAGGCCGCAACAGTCGGCAACCCCTTGAGCGCCACCGCACTACCGTACACGACGATCTTGCCGGCCTTGCGTTCGTACATCTGGGGTAGCACAGCACGCGTCAAGCGATGCAAGGGATGCACCATGATGTCGAACAGGCTCGCCCAACGCGCATCGTCGATGTCGGTGACGAGCGTGCCGCTCAAGTTGGGGCCCGCCAGATTCGCGACCAGCACGTCGACCCGACCGCTTTCCTCGATCAACGCATCGCAAGCACCGGCTACGCGCAGGTCGCGCGTATCTGCAAGTATGGTCGCTCCTTCAGCGGCGAACACCTCGATGGTCGCGGGGCCCATGTAGTCGTTCGCTTGAGTGATGAGCACGCGTTTACCGTGCAGTCTTACGCTCGTCATCGGTCGTTCCGGCATCGGTTTCAAGTGGCGCGATTCTACGTGCTAAGGTCAGATGCTTGCTGGAGCAGACGGAGGAGACGAAAGATGGCCTATTGGCTGATGAAGTCCGAGCCCGACACGTTCAGCATCGACGATCTCGCCAAGCGTCCGCGCAAGACCACCGCGTGGGACGGCGTGCGCAACTACCAAGCGCGCAACTACATGCGGCAGATGAAGCGCGGCGACGAGGTGCTCTTCTACCACTCTAGCTGTGACAACGTGGGGGTCGCAGGCATTGCCCAGGTCGTGCGCGAAGCCTACCCGGACGCCACGCAGTTCGATCCGGACGATTCACACTTCGATCCCAAGAGCGATCCAGAAGATCCGCGTTGGGACGTAGTGGACATCAAATTCGTCAAGAAACTGCCGGAAGTCATTTCACTCGAGGCGTTGAAGGCGAATGCAAAGCTCGGCGATTTCGCGCTCACCCGCCGCGGCAACCGCCTGTCGGTGTTGCCGGTGACGGCGCCGCAGTGGCGCGCAATTCTGAAGATGGCGTAAGTAGGCAGAGGGGCGGCTTCGAGCCAGCCCCTCCACCCAGTGCCCCTTCTCTGACTTACATACGATAAGTCAGCGAACCGTAGATACGCCTACCCCGCGCGTCGATCACCGTCAGGTCGACGCCACGGCTGTCCTTGACGAACGGGATCGGTGCGTCGAACAGGTCGAGTGCGCCGAGCGTGATTTGGAGCGAGGAATCATTCGCGAGTTCGAAGGTGTAGCCGTAGCGCACGTCGAACGAGTAGTACGGATCGAGCGAATCGTGCAGCCGCAGATCTGGTGCTGCGTTGTCGTGATACTCGCCGACGAACCGCATCGTGATGCCGGCCGAGTGTGCACCACGCACCCAATCGAGACCGGCGCTGCCCTTGAGATCGGGCATCGACCGCGACAGCCGGCGAAATGGGTCGCGATTGGTGTATCCGGCAGCATCGAAGTCGGGCTGTCCAACAGGGAAGTCGGACCCAATTGTTCGTGTCCCACACATACGCCACGTTGGCGTCGATGCCGTTCGTCTCCACTTTGCCAGTATTGATCGCATCCCCGGAGATGATCTGCAGGTCGCGGCTCAAGTCCGCGCGCCGCGTGATGCTTTCGAACGCATAGGCGTTGGGATTCACCTGGCATTGTTCGGCCCTGGCACCGCCACCCGCGTAACTGTAGATGGGGTCGTTCGGATCGCAAGCTGCGCCGAAGTCGCCCGCGCTCGGCTCGACGATGACGAAATCGCCAGCCGCGAGCGCGGCGCTGAACGCATCGAACTCGGGCGTCAGAAACGCCTGCGTCGGCACGTCGATGATCTTGTCCTTGAGTTCGATGTCGTAGTAATCGATGCCCACCGTCAGCCCCTGTAGGAAGCCTTCCTGCGGGGTCCAGATGAAGCCGAAGTTGTAGGTAGTCGCTTCCTCCGGTTGTAGATTCGGTGACGGCCGACCCTGCTTGACGATGATGATGGACGGCGCCGTTTCGATGGCCGGTGCCGCGCACTGACCAGTGCGGACGCATTGATCGCCGTTTGCATCGCCTACCGCGTCGCCGCGCTCGCCGAGCCGATCGCGCACGCCAAATTCCAGGCTATAGCCCGTGCCTTCCTCGACCTGCGAGATCGCCGGACCGCGGAACGACGTGCTCGCGGACGCGCGCAATACGAGGGAGGGCGTGGCCTGCCAGCGGATGCCAAGCTTCGGGTCGAAGGTATCGCCGATGCCACCGCCGTAGTCTTCGTACCGACCGGCGAGTTGCACGTCGACGTTCTCGAGCAGCGGGATCTGGAATTCCATGAATGCGGCGTAGATGTCGCGTTCTTCATCGAAGTTGCGGTTCTCGGACAGACCCGCGACCGACTCCCCGCCGATCAACATGCCAAACGAATTCACCGAACCAATGAAAATGGGATTGACCGTGGTCTTGCGGCCTTCCTCGCGATACTGCAGACCGA
>QJXZ01000041.1 GCA_003248125.1 Gammaproteobacteria bacterium
CGGTAACGCTGTGGCAGACCCAAGATGTCGAGGTCACAAAGGGCGCTTCATTGCTGAAGACCTTCATCAAGATGCCGCGCAGTCACCGACAGCATTGCACCAACTGCGGCGGTGCCGTGATGAACGCGCATCCACTCGAAGGCGAGGACATGATCGACGTCATGGCGAGCCTACTCATTGGCTTTCCGTTCGAACCAACGATGCACGTGCACTATCAAGAACGCATCATCGACATGCTCGACGGGCTGCCGAAGTACGCGGAATTGCCCGAGGAATGGGGCGGCAATGGGCAACAGCTGCCGGAGTAAGGTTCGCCACTACGCCGAGCCCGGACTTACATCAGTCCGTCGAGTCGTCCTTCCTGTTGCAGCTTCATCAGTTCCGACAAGCCGCCAATAGGCACACCATCGATGATGATCTGCGGCACCGTGCGCGCACCGTTCGTCACCTGGACGAATTCCTGCATCGCCGCCTCGTCGGAATCGATCAGCACTTCACCGAAGCCAATCCCCGACGTGGTCAACAGGGTCTTCGCTCTGACGCAGTACGGGCATCGGGAAGTGCTGTAGACGGTGACTGTAGCGATCGTTCTGCTCCTATCCCCGAGTTCAGCAATCCTACTACCGAAACCCAACGCCGCGCGGAAATGCTCAATGCAATCAACCCGCGAGCACTGGGTGCTCAACCCGCGCAATCACGTCGCGCCAGCCTGCCGCCGGTAGCATGTGGCCCGCCGCGCGCTGGCTGGCAATGATCCGGTCGATCTCCTGATAGAGCAGCATCGTGTAGGGGTTGGTGAGGACTAGGTCGGGGAACGTCAGACGCATCGCCCGATAGGTCCGGCGCGCGCCCTCCGCGTCGCCGAGCAGGTACAGCAGTACGACCGCCGTCGGCATGACGAGTTCGTTGGTGGAGTGTACGAGCTCAGCCCGGCGGATGTTCTTCAACGCATCGGCATAGCGCTGTTGTCCGAAGTCGGCCAATGCGCGAGTCATGTACGTCACGCCCAGGTCCTTGCCAATCGGCTCCATTTCCGCCGCACCGGTTGCCATTGCGCGTGCTTCGTCGAAAAGCCCCATGGCAACCAGCACCTGCGAGTAATCCACCCTGAGCGCCGAAGACAGCGGGTTGGCGACCAGCGCTTCTTCGAGTAGCAGCAACGCCTCATCATTGCGGCCCTGAGCAGCGAGCGTCATCCCGAGACAGCCGCAGGCAGCCCCCTGGAAGGGACTGATCTCATGCGCTCGACGGAAGTAGGAGGTGACTTCCTCGAATTTGTCGTTATAGCCCTCGTCTTCGGGCGCCATCCGCATGAGATTCAACGCCTCGATTTCACCGAGCGCCCACCACGCTTCCGGCATGTTCGGGTCGGCTTCGATTGCCTTCCGAGCATTTGCCGCGGCTTCCACATACCGCTGCGACTGCCAGTTCAAAATGGCGCCCAGTGCCTTCATGTAGTGTTCCCAAGCGGCCATCTCGGGACGTGACTCGGACGTCGAGATGCGTTGCACTTCCGAATCCCGCACCGCGCCTGCAACCGCCGCAGCGAGCTCGTCGACCGTCGAGAACAGGGTGTCGAGGTCTCGGCTCAGTTCGAAGCGCCGAGCCCAAACCTGATTGCCACTACCATCGCTGAGCGTTGCCAGCACGATTAGTGAGTGCTCTCCAACACGAAGGCTGCCGTCCATCACATAGGAAGCATTCAGTTCGTCCGCAATTTGCGTGACCGGTGCGGACCGATTGGACAACGACAGGGCAGCGCCTCTGGAAACGACGGGGAAGCTCTTGAATCTCTGCAAGCCGACGATGATCTCATCCATCAGTCCCAGACTCAGAAAATCCCACTTGGGATCGCCGCTCTGATTCTCGATCTTCAGCACCGCCACCATGGGCCGATCCAGAAGTTCCGCATACTTGGGGGTGGTTGGCTCCGGCGTGCGAAGCGCATAGCCAACCATCGCGAGGCAAACGATTGCGAACAGGCCGAGCGCAGCCAGCCATTGGGAGCGCAACTTCCCGCGCGGCCTCGGTGCGGGCTTGATCTGAGCAGCAGCGCTACCGATCGCGGCAAGGAGCTTGCTCTCGAAATCTCGGTCCGAAATTTTGAGCGCCTGAATGCGCGATAGACTGACCTTGAGTTCGGCCGACAACTCCGCATCCTCGAGATAGATGGGCA
>QJXZ01000141.1 GCA_003248125.1 Gammaproteobacteria bacterium
GTGGGCGCCGATCTACAACGTCTTGGACTCGCGGCTTCAGTGTCATACGAGAACGTTACCGGTGGCGGCGGTGGTCGCGCGATGAGTCAGTTCGCGAGCCTGGGCGCACATCGCGCCGACGCATTGCTCATCAACTCGACGCCACTCGTCATCCGCGAACTGCAGGGACTATTTCCGCACAGTTATCGCGACCTGACACCGATTGCGGTATTGATCGCCGACTTCGGCGCCATGTGGGTGCGCAGCGACAGTACCTTCGAGACCTGGACGGATGTAATCGCGGCGCTGGCGCGCGATCCCCGCTCGATCAACTTCGGCGGCGGTTCGGTGCGCGGCAGTCTCGACCATGTGGTCGTGGCGCTCGCCGCCAGCGCGGCGGGCATCGCACCACGCGCCGTGCGCTATTTACCGTACGACGGCGGCGGCAAGGCCGCCATCGCGCTGCTCGGCGGCGAACTCGATGTCTTGTCCTCGGGTGTCGGCGAGACCCTCGGGTTTCTAGCGTCCGGAGATGTCCGTGCGCTGGTCGTGAGCGCCCCGTCGCGGCTGCCCGCGTTGCCGGGCGTGCCCGCCTTCACCGAACTCGGCTTCGACGTGGTCGTCGCCAACTGGCGTGGCGTGTTCGCACCCGCCGGGATCGACGACGATGCCGTGCAGGACCATATCCAACGCTTCGAGCGATTGGCCGCTTCCGACGTCTGGCACGCGACGCGCACGCGCCATGGCTGGGATGATCGCTTTGCGGCCGGAACGGAATTCTCATCTTTTCTCGAGGCGGAACGCGTGCGTTTGGCAGCCGCACTCGAGCAGCTCGGTTTCAGCCGCTGAGCCGGTCACGCTGGCTTGCCGTTGGGCTGGTCGCGATCGGCGCCGGCTATGCGTATTTCGCGCGTTCCATATCACTCGATGCCTACCTGGCAGCCGAGCCCATCAACTCGCGGACGCTGCCGACGCTGTATGCGATCGCGCTGATCTCCTTGGCGTTCGCGTTGGCGGCAATGCGGCCGACCGGCGCTCAGCCGATGGTGATTGCGCGGCCGGTGGCACTGATCGGATGCATGATCGCGTTCGCCTCGCTGGTACCTTTCCTCTCCCTCTGGCTTGCCGTGCCCGTGTTGTTGATACCGGCCTTTCGCGTGATGGGTGAAACCCGCTGGCCCTGGATCATCGGCGTCGCGCTTGCCATTGCCGCTTGTGGCTGGGTGATCACCGAACTCTTGCTCGGCCTCACCTTGCCGCGCGGCAGCTGGATGCAATGACGATGTGGGAAGGACTCGCCACCGGCCTCGCGACTGCGCTCGAACCTGCCAACCTCGGTTGGGTGGCGATCGGCTGCGTGGTTGGCACCGTGGTCGGCATGCTGCCTGGCCTCGGACCCATCACGGCGATCGCACTGATGATCCCGTTGGCATGGGGGCTCGATCCCGCTGGCGGTCTCATCCTCATGGCCGGGGTGTACTACGGCGCGGTGTTCGGCGGCTCCACGTCTTCGATACTGATCAATGCGCCCGGCGTCGCCAGCACCGTAGCGACGTCGTTCGACGGTTACCCGCTAGCCCGGCAGGGTCGCGCCGGCCACGCACTTGCGATTGCAGCTTGGGCGTCATTCGCCGGCGGCACCATCGGCACCTTGCTGCTCTGTGGTACCGCCGGTTACCTGGCCGCACTTGCGCTGCATTTCCAATCGCCCGAGTACATGCTGCTCGTGATTCTGGCGCTCTGTTGCGTGGCGGTATTCGCCGCGCGGGGGGCTGTGATCAAGAGTCTGGTCACGGCGGTGCTCGGCTTGATGCTCGCCACCATCGGCACCGACCAAGGCGCGGGTGTGCCGCGCTTCACGTTCGGCCAAATCGAGCTTATCGACGGCTTGTCGTTCGTTTTGGTTGCGATGAGCGTGTTCGCGTTGGCCGAGGCGCTGCGACTCGCAGCCGACGACGACGTTGCGCCACCTACAGCCATCACGGATCCCGTGGTCCTGACGCGCAGCGAAATGCAGGAAATCGCACCGGCGATTGGCCGCAGCGGTGTGCTGGGGTTCCTGATTGGGATGCTCCCCGGGGCAGGGGCGACGCTCGCCAGCTTTCTCGCTTACGATCTCGAGCGCCGCGCGCGCCGCGCCGATGCACCACCGGGTGATCCGGTCGGGGTCGCGGCACCGGAAGCTGCCAACAATGCGGCCTGCAGTGGCTCCTTCGTGCCGCTCTTGACCCTCGGCGTGCCGGGCTCGGGAACGACGGCCGTGCTCCTCGGCGTGATGGTGAGCTATGGCGTCGAGCCCGGCCCACGGCTATTGATCGATGCGCCGGACGTGTTCTGGGGCGTTATCCTGTCGATGTACGTCGGCAACCTCGTGCTGTTGGTGCTCAATCTGCCGCTGATCCCCTTGCTGGCGCGCCTCATTCGTCTGCGTCACGTGGTGCTGGTGCCGATGGTGCTCTTTTTCGCGATGGTGGGCGTTTATCTGACCTCGCTGTCGGCATTCGATCTATGGTTGATGATTCCATTGGCGGCAGGTGCATTCGTGCTACGGCGCTTCGAGTTTCCACTGGCGCCTTTGCTGCTCGGCTTCATTCTCGGTGGCTTGCTCGAAGACAATACGCGTCGGACGCTGCTGTTGTACGACGGCTTCGACTTTCTGTGGCAGCGGCCGCAATCGCTGGTGATCGCCCTCGCCTGCGGCGCGGTGCTCGCGGTCGGGCTCAGGCGCCACACGGTGCGCCAGCGGGCCGGGCGGACGGATGCGGCCTAGCGAGGAGTTGAGTTAGACTGCGGCGGTGGAATGGGGCCGCCAATAAGCAACATCCGGAGGGGAAGGTGCGACGTCGTTTTTCGAGCGCCACCGAAGAAGGCGAAGAACAGATCAACCTGACGCCCATGCTGGACGTCGTGTTCATCATGCTGATCTTCTTCATCGTAACCGCCACATTCGTCAAGGAAGTCGGCCTCGACGTCAATCAGCCGGACGAAGACAAGCCGAAGACGGTCGATCCGGAAAAGAAGAGCATCGTCGTCAAGATTTCCAATCGTGACCGCATCACCATCGCGCAGCGCGATGTCGATTGGCGGTCCGTGCGGGCCAACATCGAGCGCCTGCATGCCGAGAATCCCGAGGCGCCGGTCATTATTCAGCCACACCCCCAATCGACCACCGAAGCCATGATTCACGTCATGGACTCGGCACGGCAAGCGGGTGTCTACGCGGTCTCGCTCGCGGCTTCGGCCGAATAGCGGCGGCGGGCGCGCCCCGCGGATCCTTGGCGATGTCCGAGACGTGGGTCGATTTGCGTTCCGACACGGTGACGCAGCCGACTGCCGCCATGCGCGCGGCAATGGCGCGGGCCGAAGTCGGCGACGACGTCTACGGCGAAGATCCCACGGTCAACGAACTAGAGGCGTCGCTCGCGCAACGGCTCGGCTTCGAAGCAGGTTTGTTCCTCCCCACCGGCACGCAATCGAATCTCGCCGCGTTGCTCACTCACTGCGGGCGGGGCGACGAGTACATCGCCGGCCAGATGGCGCACACGTATCGATTCGAAGGTGGCGGTGCGGCGGTGCTTGGCGGCATCCAACCGCAACCGATTCCATTCGCGCCGGACGGCACGCTCGATCTTCGGGCGGTCGAGACGGTCATCAAGCCGGCCGACTTTCACTTCGCGCGCACGCGGCTGTTGTGCCTCGAGAATACGCAAGGCGGCAAGGCCATCGGTGCCGACTATTTCGTGCTCGCGCGCGAACTCTGTGACCGGCGCGGGTTGGCACTACACCTCGACGGTGCACGCTTGTTCAACGCGGCGATCGCACTCGGCATAGATGCGCGCGAGATTGCCCGCCACTGCGACAGCGTGTCGGTGTGCTTGTCGAAGGGCTTGGGCGCGCCGCTCGGCTCGGTGCTGCTGGGCAGAAGTGAGTTCGTTGCGCAGGCGCGGCGTTGGCGTAAGGTGCTCGGCGGTGGCATGCGGCAAGCAGGCGTGGCGGCGGCCGCGGGGCTGCATGCCCTGGCCCATCACGTCGAACGTCTCGCCGACGACCATCGTCGCGCGGCGCGGCTCGCCGAATCGTTGACGAAACTGGGCCTTGAAGTGTCGTGCGCAACCAACATGGTATTCGTCGACGCCGGTGTGGCACTGCCCGAGCTCACCGCCCATCTCGAGCAGCGTCGCATTCGAATCCGCGGTTCGCGTTGGGTGTTGCATCTCGACATCGACGACACGGGAGTTGCGCGCATTGTCGAGGGCGTGCGCGACTTCGGCGGCCTTGGCTAGCGCGCCGCTCGCGCGTCGAAAATGTGCAGCTAGACCGTGGCTACATCGCAGTCACCAACCCGGCGATGGCACCGGTCATACACGTGACGATCGTACCGGAGATCAACGTTTTCGGCGCCAGAGTCAACAGCTCCGCGCGACGCTCTGGCACCAGCGCCATCAAGCCGCCAAGCATGATGCCGAGGCTGCCGAAATTCGCGAACCCGCACAGCGCGTAGGTGAGAATGAGCCGCGTATTCGCAGACAGTTCTTCGGCCGGTAGTTGCGACAGATTGATGTAGGCGACCAACTCGTTCAGCACCAGCTTGGTACCGAGCAACGCGCCGCCGGCCGCTGCTTCGTGCCACGGCACACCGATCAACCACGCGATGGGTGCAAACACCCATCCCATCATCCGTTCGAGTGTAAGGCCCTCGCCGCCGATGGGGATCAGCGACAAACCGCCGTTGACCAACGCCACTAGGCTGACCAGCACGATGAGCATGGCCCCGACGTTGACGGCGAGCCGCAGGCCATCGGCCGTGCCCCGCGTAACCGCATCCATGGTGCTCGCATAGTCGAGCTCCACGGCGACGTCGCCGCCGGCGGTCGTGCCGTCGTCGGGAATCATGATCCGAGCGACCGTTACGGCACCAACGACATTGACGATGGACGCGATCAATACGTGTCCCAACGCGCCTTCGATGACGGGCCCCAACACGTTCGCATACAAGACCATGATCGACCCAGCGACAGTGGACATCCCGCAGGTCATCACCACGAAGAACTCGGATCGCGACACGTTGTGCAGATAGGCGCGAATGACGAGCGGTGACTCGACCATCCCGAGGAAGACACTGGAGCTGGCGGCGACGCCAACGGCACCGCCGACGCCGAGCGAACGCTTCAGTGCCCACGCGAAAGCCCGAATCACGTGCGGCAGAATCCGCCAATACCAAAACACCGCCACCAGCACGCTGAACAGGATGATCTGTGGCAGCACGCGAAACGCAAAGACGTATAGGCGATTGAGCCCCTCGACCTGGTCCTGCGGCGCACCACCCAAGAAGCCGAACACGAAGCCGGCGCCGGCGACAGTCGCCCGTTCGATCGCTGTGACGGCATGGTTGGCGAGCAGCAACAGGTCTCGGGTGCCGGGAAATCGCAACAGCACGACCGCGAACGCAAACTGAATGGCGAGCGCAACCAAAATCGGTCGAACGCGAACGTCGGCGCGTCGCTCGCTCAGCAGCCAGCTCACTGTCAACAAGACGGCTATTCCGAGAATCGCTTGCACCCCGCCTCCGCGCCTTACCCACCGTGCCGTGTGCCGCAATTGTCGGGCCACTGCGTAAGTGGATAGTATGCGATCCAATTTGCGTTTCGTGCACCGATGAAACCAGGCCGCATCATTTTGTTGAACGGCTCCTCGAGCGCCGGTAAGACGACGCTCGCGATTGCGCTGCAGCAGTTGCTGCCCGATCCGTGGCAACACATTGCGCTCGATCAATTCCGGGATGGGCTGGCCGGACGTTACCGCGGCCTCAATTCGCCGCCGGGCACACCTGGCGCGCGGGGACTCAACGTCGTGCCCGTCGATCGCGGCGAACAGCGTGTAACGGACGTGCGCTTCGGCGACATCGGTGAACGCATGCTGAAAGGTATGCGGCGTGCCATTGCCGCATTCGCCCGCGAGGGCAACAACGTCATCATCGACGACCTCATGTTCGAGACGTCGTATCTGAGCGACTACGTGGAAGCGTTGGCTGGTCTGTGGGTTTTGTTCGTCGGCGTGCGCTGCTCGCTCGAGGTAGTCAATGCTCGGGAAGCAGGACGTCCCGGTCGCTTCCCCGGGACGGCGACCTCTCACTTCGACAGGATCCACGAAGCCTGCGTCTACGATCTCGAAATCGACACGTCGTCGACGTCGCCGCTCGAGTGCGCGCGGATCATCGCAGCTCGGCTCGAAACCGACCACTCACCAACGGCGTTCGAACGTCTGCGTCACGCATTCAAGGGCAATTCAGCGGAGGACCAGTGATCGATCTCTACTTTGCGCCTACACCAAACGGCTGGAAGATCTCGATCATGCTCGAGGAGTGTGGTCTCGAGTACGCGCTGAAGCCGGTCAACCTCGGTCGAGGTGATCAGTTCAAGCCGGAGTTTTTGACCATCAGCCCTAATAACCGCATGCCTGCGATCGTCGACCACGACGCACCGGGCGGCGCATTGTCGATCTTCGAGTCGGGCGCCATCCTCGTGTACTTGGCCGAGAAGTCTGGCCAGTTCCTGCCCAGCGAGTTGCATCGCCGCTTTGGCGTGCTGCAGTGGTTGTTCTGGCAGGTCGGTGGCCTGGGCCCCATGGCGGGCCAGTTGTCGCATTTCGTCAACTACGCGCCGGGTGGCGCGGCCGCGCACGACTATTCCCATACCCGTTACGCCAACGAGTACGATCGGCTGTTCGCAGTCATGGAACGTAGCCTCGATCGTAATGAATATCTGGCCGGCGACTACTCGATTGCCGATATCGCGACGTGGCCGTGGGTCGTGCCGTACAAGCGGTTCGGGCAGTCCATGGACGCCTACCCCGGTGTCCGGCGTTGGTTCGATGCCATCAAGGTACGGCCAGCCGTGCAGCGCGGCATGGACGTTGGCAAGGACCTGCGCCGGCCGACCGGGGAGATGAGCGAGGCGCAACGGCGCATGATGTTCGGTCAGACGGGCGCCAGCGTCCGCGCCGCCGCGCAGCAATCGGGAGACGCTTGAGGGGTATCTTCGGCGCAGGCATAGTGCGCTGCGACGTGGGAGGAATTGGGCAACGTGAGTCACGTTAGTCACGAAGATCTGACGCCATTCGAACGGGCACTGACGCTGCTGACGCGCGTGCGCCCCGGCGAGGGTTTGAGCGTCGCGCTGTTCTTC
>QJXZ01000300.1 GCA_003248125.1 Gammaproteobacteria bacterium
GCGAGCTGGTCGATTTGGCTACAAGGAATGGGACCGGCGCCGCGCAAGCTCACGTGCTCCAATCGACCGAGGTTGAGCAGGGGCGTGATATCCGTGATGCCGGTGCCATCCAGGTTGAGGCGCTCGAGCGTGGTCAATTTGGCAAGTGACGAAATGTCGACGATGGGATTGTTTGAGAGGTCCAGATCGGCGATTGCGGCGAGCGAGGCGAGCGGGCTGAGATCCGAGATCAGATTGCCGCTCAAGCGCAACACACGCAGCGCCGGCAAGCCGGCGAGCGGCGAGATGTCGGCAACCTCGTTCTCGCCGAGGTCGAGCTGAACCAAGGTGTGCACTTTGCTCAAAGGCTCGATGTCGCGAATGTCGTTGCCGGCAAGACGCAGTTCCCGGAGCGCAGGGAGGGCGGCCACGGGGCGAAGGTCTGTGATTCTGTTCTTGGCAAGCGCCAAGAGAACGAGACTGTGATAGTCACTTATCCAGTCGAGATTCTCGATCTCGTTGTTCTCGACGTTCAACGCCGTCAGAGAGATCATCGAGGCCGGTAAGCTCACCAAGTCGTTGTGCGCCGCGTCGAGGACCTGCAGCCGCGGCAATCGCGCCAGTGGTGCTGCGTCGGTAATCTGATTGAACGAAACGTCGACGTGCTCCAGTTCGATCAGCTTGTCGATGCCCTCTATGCTCTGGATGGGCTTGCCGACGTTCGAATTGCAGCGCAATCGTCGTACGTCACCCTGCTTCTTGTAGACACTTGGGTCGAGACTTCCGAGGCACTCGGCTAGACGTTCGTCGGCAACTGGCAAGTCGCTAATCGGTGAGTAGACGTCCAATCGTTCGCAGGCGGTAGTGGCGATGCCGATTGCGAGCAAGCCCATAGCAAGGGGGGCGATTCTTGCCATCGTGAAGAGATACTCCTTGGTCGTGGGCGCGGCAATTCTACACGCAGACCAACCGATGCATCTCGGCGTCACGCAACGGCTCTACGCGTGCGCAAGTAGCAGAGCAATTGAGCAGCGGGCTCGACCTGGCTCAGCGCGATGGCCGGGGATCGTCGGCCAAGAAGCGCAGCGTCGTGAGCACTGCTTCATTGCGTGCCGACGTAGGGTCGTACACCACGCGGTAGGTACGCGCCGTATCGACGAAACAGAAGCGCCTCGTTTTGATTCGCCCCTGCAGAAAGCCCTCGAAGTCGAACGTCGTGGCCGGTCTGTCACTCAGTATCGTGACACGGACATCGCCGATGGTCTCGCCCGTGGCATTGTCCGCGAGGAACGTACGCTGTGCTGCAACCAGCGCGTCGTGCGCGCGCACCGACGGATAAGCGGTCACCTCGAAATAGATCGTGGACTGATCGGGAGTCTCGGCATGCATGACGTGGATGTCGTTGCGCGCACCACTGCGTATGTTCACGGTCTGACCGGCGGCAGATTCGGGTATGACCACGGCGTAGCCATTGTGCTCATCGAAGATTGTGTTCATGGCTTGGGACAGATTGCCTTCAGCATGGGTCACTCAGCACCTCTTCGAGTACGCGATTGGCTTCATGCGCGTCGATCGAAGTGCGCGCTGGGTCCTTGGCGAGCGTGATCAAGGCCTTCCACAACACCCAGCCACGACCGCGCAGCCAAGTGCCTTCGTCGATCGCGAGCCGTTTCATGAACGAATCACGTGCATTGCCGTCGAACAGCGTCCAAGCGATCGCCATGTCGCATGCAGGGTCGCCGACCGCGCAGCACCCGAAATCGATGACGGCACTTAACTCACCCTCGTCGACCAGCAGGTTGCCTGCCGCGACGTCGCCGTGCAACCACGCGGGTCGTCCTCGCCATGCGCACGTACGCGCGGCTTCCCACAACGTGCTCGACGAGTCGCCATCGATGACACCACGAAGCGCGTGGATGGCCTGTCGGGTCTCGGCGTCATACACGTCGAGCGAGCCACCGCGCCAGAAGTTGTGTGGTCCGGGTGGTGGGCCATCTGCGCATTCGATACGTTGCAGCGCAGCGAGAAAGTCGGCAACCGAGCGCGCAAACTCGTCGAGATTCGCAATGTTTTCGCGCGACGCGCACTCGCCGTCGAGCCAGCTGTAGATGGACCAATGCCAAGGGTAGTCTGTACTGGGTTCGCCCATGGCGATGGGGCGCGGAATCGGCAGCGGCAACTGCGGCGCGAGAATCG
>QJXZ01000079.1 GCA_003248125.1 Gammaproteobacteria bacterium
CGGGCAGCGCTTGAAAGAGATCGGCAACCAGCCCGTAGTCGGCAACTTGGAAGATCGGTGCATCGGCATCCTTGTTGATGGCGACGATGACCTTCGAATCCTTCATGCCGGCAAGGTGCTGGATGGCACCCGAGATGCCGACCGCGATATAGAGCTCCGGCGCCACGATCTTACCGGTTTGGCCCACTTGCATGTCGTTCGGCACGAAGCCGGCGTCGACCGCGGCGCGGGATGCGCCAATTGCGGCCCCGAGTTTGTCGGCAATGCCTTCGAGCAGCTTGAAATTCTCGCCGTTCTGCATCCCGCGGCCGCCCGATATGACGACTCGCGCGGCGGTGAGTTCCGGCCGCTCGCTTTTGGCGATCTCTTCACCAATGAACGTCGATAGCCCGAGATCGTGGACCGATGACACGGCCTCGATCTGGCCCGAGCCGCCGCTGGCTGCAACCGGATCGAACCCTGTGCCACGCACCGATAGCACCTTGATCGCGTCGGAGGACTTCACCGTTGCAATCGCGTTGCCGGCGTAGATCGGGCGCTGAAACGTATCGGGCGCCACCACTCCGATGATGTCGGATATCTGTCCCACGTCGAGCAATGCGGCCGCTCGCGGCAAGAAATTCTTGCCCGTGGTGGTGTGCGCAGCGAGCACGTGTCCGTAGCCCTTGCCCAGGTCGGCGACGAGTGCGCCGAGATTCTCGGCCAACTGATGCTCATATGCGGGGTTGTCGGCGAGCAGGGCTTTGCGCACGCCGGCCGCTGCCGATGCTTGCTTGGCGACTGCTTCACACCCGGCACCAGCGACCAGCACGTCGATTTCTCCGCCTATGGCGGCAGCGGCGGCCAGTACGTTGAGTGTGACGGGTTTGAGTGCTTTGTTGTCGTGTTCGGCAACGACGAGAATACTCATGAAATCACCTTGGCTTCATTGCGCAGCTTGTCGACGAGTTGTTCGACGCTCTCCACCTTGATACCTGCTTTGCGCTCCGGGGGCGGTTCGACCGACACGGTTTCGACGGTGGTCTTCAACTCGACGCCGAGGTCTGCTGGCGAAACCGTGTCGAGCGGCTTCTTCTTCGCCTTCATGATGTTCGGCAGCGACGCATAGCGCGGTTCGTTCAGACGCAGGTCAGTGGTGATGACGGCCGGCAGCTTGAGCTCGACCGTCTGCAGCCCCCCATCGACTTCACGCACCACCGACGCTTTGCCATCGGCGACCGTCAGTTTCGATGCGAACGTGCCCTGCGGCAATCCTGCGAGGGCCGCGAACATTTGGCCGGTCTGACTGTTGTCGCCGTCGATGCTCTGCTTGCCGAACAGTACGAGCCCGGGCTGCTCTTTGTCGAAGATGGCCTTCAATAGCTTTGCAACGCCGAGCGGCTGCACGGCGTCGTCCACCTGCACGAGAATCGCGCGATCGGCGCCGAGCGCGAGACAGGTGCGCAGTTGTTCCTGGCAGTTCGTTGCACCGACGGATACGGCCACGACTTCGGTGGCAACTCCGGATTCCTTGAGTCGCACCGCTTCTTCGATGGCGATTTCACAGAAAGGGTTAACGGCCATTTTGACGTTGTTGAGGTCGACGCCGGTCTTGTCCGGCTTCACCCTCACCTTCACGTTCGCGTCGACGACGCGTTTGACAGGAACCAATACCTTCATCCGATCCTCGGCTCGTGAATTGTGCAGACGAGAGAAAAAGCGACGGGCCGTGCTGGCCCGAGGGCGCGGTATTCTGTCTCCCTCATCCCCGGGGGTCAAGGCAACGCGGGGCCACGATTTCCCGCATAGAGAAGCGCAAATCGATTTCCTATAATGGCGCCGCGAGTGCTTCGATTCGGAATTGGCCCGCGCTCGCTCCCACCCCGCACTGCATTGGAGATCCGAGTGGAAGCCATTGAACGCGAAGCCATGGAATTCGATGTCGTCATCGTCGGCGGGGGCCCGGCGGGCCTGAGCGCCGCGTGCAGAACCATGCAGCTTGCGCAAACGTCAGGGTCGGAGATTTCAGTGTGCGTCGTCGAGAAGGGTTCGGAGATAGGTGCACACATCCTCTCCGGCGCAGTGTTCGAGCCGCGCGCGCTGAACGAGCTCTTTCCCGATTGGCGTTCGATGGGCGCGCCCCTCGACAACCCCGTTACTGAGGACAACGTCTACTACCTCGTCAACGAGCGGAACCGGATCAAGCTGCCGTCCTACTTCGTTCCGAAGGCGACCCACAACCACGGTAACTTCGCGATCAGCCTCGGCAACTTGTGCCGGTGGTTGGCCGAGCAAGCCGAAGCATTGGGCGTCAATGTGTTTCCGGGATTCGCCGCGTCCGAGGTGCTTTACAACGACGACGGCAGCGTCAAAGGTGTCGCAACTACCGACATGGGCATCAGTGCGAATGGCGAGCACAAGAGCACGTTTCAGGCCGGCTACGAGTTGCACGGCAAATACACGCTGTTCGCCGAAGGATGCCGCGGCCACCTCGGCAAACAACTCATCGCCAAATTCGATCTCGCCAAGGATTCGGCGCAACAACACTATGCGATCGGTTTCAAGGAGCTATGGGACGTGCCGCCCGAAGTTCACGTACCTGGAAAGGTGCTGCATACGGTCGGTTGGCCCCTCAAGCACGGCACTGGCGGCTTCTCCGGCTCCTATCTGTATCACATGCAGAACTCGCAGATCGCAGTTGGGCTCATCATCGATCTGGGCTACCGCAACCCGCACTTGAGCCCATTCGACGAATTCCAGCGCTTCAAGCACCACCCGCTGATCGCGCCGTTCCTCGAAGGTGGCAAACGCGTAGCCTACGGTGCCCGCGCGATCGTCAAGGGCGGTCTGCCCGCGCTGCCGAAGCTCGCGTTGCCCGGTGCCTTGATGCTTGGTGACGATGCTGGGTTCCTCAACATGCTGAAGGTCAAGGGCAGCCACACTGCAATGAAGTCCGGCATGCTCGCCGCCGAGTCGGTGGTCGCTGCGCTCGCACGAGGCGAGTCCGGCAGCGTGCTCGACGACTTTCGCGACCGCTTCGAGCACTCTTGGCTCTATGAGGAGCTATATGAGGCGCGCAATGCCGGACCGGCGATTCATCGCTTTGGCACGTTCCTCGGCTCTGCGTTCACTTGGGTCGATCAAACCTTCTTTCGTGGCCGGCTGCCGTTTACGCTGTCGGATCCGAAGCCGGACTACGCGACGCTCGCCAAAGCCAGCGAAGCAAAGCGCATCGAGTACCCCAAGCCGGACAACAAGCTCTCCTTCGACAAGCTGTCATCGGTGTTTTTGTCGAATACGAATCACGAGGAAGACCAGCCGTGTCACCTCGTGCTCGCAGATCCGTCGATTCCGATCGCCCGCAATCTGCCTGAATACGACGAACCCGCGCAGCGCTATTGCCCGGCCGGTGTCTACGAAGTGGTCGAAGAGAATGGCTCGAAGCGCTTCCAGATCAACGCGCAGAACTGCGTGCACTGCAAGACCTGCGACATCAAGGATCCTGCGCAGAACATCACGTGGGTGGTACCCGAGGGCGGCGGCGGCCCGAACTATCCGAATATGTAGAAGCTGTTCAGGTTCGTTCGAGTTCAATCAGAACCGACCGAGCTCGAAGCTAGTGCCGCGGCTTCTGACACCGAAAACACCCGGCGCAAGCTGCTCGCCGCAGTCGACGAGTTGGTAGTACACGCTGCGGTTGATCAACGCATGCAGGCCTCTTCGAACCTCGACGTATGGTCGCGGCCCGCCCGCGTTACGAACTTCGATCGGATGCTCGCCACCGGCCACCACGATGTCATCGACGTTGGTTCGAAAAGCGATCTCTTGCGTCGCGCCCTCTCCGCGCCGCTCCATCGCGACTGCAATGAATGGCGCATCGTCCACTTCGATCGATAGTTTCTCGTGTGGTGTGACGAGCACGTATCCATCTTCGTCTTTGCGCAGCACGGACGAGAACAACTTCACCATCGCCGGCCGCCCGATCGGCGTGCCCTGGTAATGCCAGCCGCCGCTGCGGTCAATGCGCATACGACTGTCACCCGAGCGTTCCGGATGCCATCGTTCGACCGGTGGGAGCCGGCGTCCGCGCGCACTCAGCAACTCGAACAGAGAGTCGATGTCGTCTCGATTCACGGTGCAAGCTTCGAACGCATACGGTCCACCACCGCTGACGTGAACTGGGTGGTCGACAACGAACCCTGTAGATCGCGTGTCGTGGCACCGGTACCGATCGTCTCGACGATGCTGTCGCGCAATCGGCTACCGAGATCGGGGCGGCCAACATGATCGAGCAACATGCCGAGTGCCAGCAAAATCGCGCTCGGATTGCAGACGTTCTTACCTGCTATGTCCGGCGCGGTGCCGCCGGCCGGATCGAACATGGCGAGCGTCACCGAGTTGTCGTCGTCGAACGCGAAGTTTCCCGATGCGCCCGTGCCGAGACTGCCCACCAAGCCAGATGCCATGTCGGAAAGGAAGTCGCCGTATTCGTTCAACACCAAAACCACCTGATACTGCTGCGGCGAGATGATGATCTTGGCGAGCAGCGCATCGAACAGCTCGCGTCGATGCTCGACGAACGGATAGCGGTCGTGTACCTCGTCGACTACCGACTCGAACAGTCCGTCGGTCACCTTCTGAATGGTGTGCTTGGAAGCGCTGGTGACGCTCCATCCGCTGCGGCGCGCGAGTTCGAAGGCAAACGCGGCGGCATGTTCGCATGGATCCCGTTCTACCAACCGTAGCGACACGGCGGCATGGTGACCAATCAGCTGCCCGGGATCTTCGTAGGTGCCGCCGGTGGCGACGCGAACGATGTGCAGGTTCACGTTCTCTTTGAAGTTGCTGGAGATTCCGGGAATCGAGATTGCCGGCCGATAGATGACACTGAAGTCGCAGCGCCGCCGGAGAATCGCATTCGGACTCAGCCCGCGTGTGACGGTCGGGTACTTCAACGCGACGCGGGTGCGCTGCAAGGAATCGACGCCAGCATTCAACGCGGACTCTCCTTGCGCTTCGCGTGCCGCAAGCGACCAGTCGATCTTGTCGAATTCGAGCTTGATAGGCAGTGCAGCGGCCACGGTTGCGACGGCCGCTTCGAGCTCGGGCCCAATGCCGTCGCCGAGCAACTCCGTGATGCGCAGCGTGCTGGTAGACATAGGCAGAGTCGCCGCGGTCTCGTCAGCCGCCGATGAACTTCATGACAGTGACTTCGCCACGGAACGCTTGCTGCTTGTCACCAAGTGCGGTCACAAGCCGGCTTTGCAGGCGCGACAACGCCATATGCTCGGGCAATGCCAGCAAGTCGTGTATCGCATGGCGGCGCGCGTTCGACAGGCAACCGTAGAGATAACCGTTCGACGACAATCTCAGACGCGTGCAGGCGTTGCAGAACGGCTCAGATTCGTTGGCAATGATGCCGAACACACCGTGTCCCGCGATCTCGAATCGGATGGCGGTCGAGTCGAAGGGTGCATCGGTACGCTCGTACTCGAAGCGCGGGGCGATGCCTGCGAGTATTTCATCGCGACCGACGAACTCGCGACCGTAGCTTGCACTGGTCTTCAGATGGCCCATGTTCATGAGTTCGATGAAACGCAGCTCGATGCCACGAGCGAGGCAGTACTCGAGCATCGGCAGAATTTGATCGAGGTTGGCGCTACGCATCGGCACCATGTTGACCTTGACGCGCATGCCGGCGTCGAGCGCCGCGTCGATGCCACGCAGCACCGACGCCAGATCGCCGCCACGGGCGATCGCGCGAAATCCGAGCGGATTCAACGTATCGAGGCTGACGTTGATGCGGCGCATGCCGCTCGCCAGGATGGCGGGCAGCTTGCGCTCGAGCAGCTGGCCGTTGGTCGTGAGTGAAACATCGGCGACCGGCAGACCCCCGACCACAGTCAGGAACTCGTCGAATTTTGGCGAGACGAGCGGCTCACCGCCCGTGATGCGTAACTTGTCGATTCCGGTGGCAGCGACCAGCAGCTCGACCGCGCGGGCGAGATCGGTGCCCGACAGCTCGTCCTCGGCTGCGATCAACCGCTTTCCATCCGGCACGCAATAGCCGCAGGCGTAGTTGCATGCCGCGGTCAAACTGACGCGGAGGCTTCGAAAGCGGCGACCCAAGGCGTCGACGATCATGCGCGGATCAGGGCCTGAACCATGGCCTGCATCCTACAAGAAGCGGGATCGTGGAGACCAGAATCGAAAAAGGGGAACCAGTTCACTGGTCGCACTCGGGCTTTGCGCTTTACTTCCAATGTCGCCGCCGCGTCTCCCCCTCCCCCAACGACTAGGCGACGACGAAAGGGTGATCTCTCCTCCCCCGGACGATTGCCCGGTATGTGTGACTCCTAAATGGACTAGGCCCGGTGAAATACCCGGGCCTTTTTTTGTGCCTCACATCCAGGCGCTGCGCAGGCGTTCGACGAAGTGGCACGCCCAAAACACGCGATTCGAGCCCTTCACCAGCACAGTGGCGGGCGCATCGAGACGCGTCCTCAAGGCTTTTAGATCCACGTCGTTTGCGCGCTCGAAATATCCCAAGCGCTGCTGCGCTGGCAGCGCCTCATGGAGTGGGCGCATACCTTCGCCTACGCACAACACGCCATCGAGCCCCACGCACGCGCTTGCGAGCTCGCGATGCAGCCGTGGGCCATCGGCGCCGAGTTCCAGCATTTCGCCGACGATGGCGTAGCGCTGGCCCGGCTCGTCGCGCAACAACTCGAGCGCGGCGCGCATGCTGACCGGGTTGGCGTTGTAGCTGTCGTCGATGACGGTCAGCGCGCCGAGGCGCTCACGCCGGCCGCGGCCAGCTGGTATCAGCCGCTCGGCGAGCCGCAACGCCGGCGTCAGCGGTCGACCGAGCGCGATCAGCGTGGCGAGCACTGCGCCTACCGTCAGCGCGCGATGTCGGCCACCTCCCGGCACCGCCGCATCGACGACGCCTGCACGGGTGCGAAACTGCGCGACCCGGTCGGCCACTCGATAGTCGAGCAACTGCACATCGGCGCTCGGCGTCGTGCCGAACGTCACGATCCCGAGCCGGGAATCGATGCCGTCACGATCCAGGTCGTCCGGCAACACCGCAACGCCGTCCGCATTCAACCCTCGAGTGATCGCAAGTTTCTCCCGGCGCAAGGCCTGCCAATCGGGGAAGTT
>QJXZ01000315.1 GCA_003248125.1 Gammaproteobacteria bacterium
TGCTACGCAGAACGCGGGTGACGTCCGTGCGCGTCGATACCAGCGTCGGCCGGAACCCGAACCGCTCTTGCGTTCGAATGGATAACTTAGCCAGTACGCCCAGCGACGTGCTGTCGATGCCATCTGCGCCTGTCAAATCGATGACGACCGAACGAAATTTCGGATCTGAAAGCATGGTGTCGAGGAATTGGTCCACGGCCGCGCACAACGTCAAGCGCACGTCGCCGACGAACTTCATCAAATACACACCATCGTGTTCCGCGACTAGGATGCGGCCTGCTGTCGCACTACGGTTCACGGTAAGCCTCGCGTGATCATCAGGCATGCCATGTCGTCCGGACTCGGCTCCCTTGCGGCCAGATCCAATTCTTCCCAGATCGGCCGGCCAGTCGCGTAGCAGCGCGACACGGCGGCGGCCAACTCCATTTCCTTGTCCGCGAGGCGCGTCTTGTCGATGACTTCCATCACGCCATCAGAGACCAACGTCAACACGAATCGCTGGCATAGGTGCTGCTGTCGCGACTCCCAAGACACATCACGAAACAAACCGACCGGCTTGCCAGCCAACTCCAGCACCCTACACCCGTCATCGTCGACCAAGAGCGCGGACGGAAAATGGCCGCCATTCGCGTACGCAAGCTGTCCGGTCGTGGCGTCGATCACGCCCACGAACATGGCGACGTGTTTGTCGATTTCATTATCGAGCAGCTCACGATTTAGCCACGCCAAGATTTCGCCCGGCGCTTTCAGCATACGCGGCCGAAACTCGCGACGCAGCCGCCGCGAGAAGTTCTTCAACAGCACCGTGACGAACGCGGACGAGGCTCCGTGTCCGGATACGTCGGCCATGTAGAACGCGAAATGCCGATGGCTGATGCGGAAGTAGTCGACGAAATCGCCGCTCATCATCAAAGACGGAAAGATTCTGTGGCACAACCGGAAATCGTCCACCGCCATAGGGCTCGGCGGCAGCATGCCCATCTGGATGTATCGCCCGGCGCGCTGGTCACGCTGCAGCTCACGCAGCTGCACTTCAGCACCGCGTGCTCGTTGTTCGGCCGAGGTAGCGCTAGCGCGATTCGTCGAAACCCGTGCGATGGCATCTCGAATCAAACTATCGAGCCCGGCTACCGCGACGCAGTCGAACACGTCGATTGCGCCACGCCGTATCGCCGCAAGTACATCGGTCTTGTCGAGTGGTGCGTCGCTAACCAGCGCGACTGCCACATTCGGATGTTGCAAGACTATTTGTTTGAGGCGTTCGAGGGCGACATCGAACTGTCGGCCAGCGCACAACAGCACCAGTACGGGAGACTCGTTGCCGATACGCGCAGCTGCATCAGCGAGGTCGGCGAGGTGGGTCGTTTCGAATCCCAAATCGCGAAGACGACCACAGAGCGCCTCACCCGCGCCCCGATCCGGGTCGATGACGAACAAGCTCACCGCTGCGACCGCCTGCAGATCACTGCTGCAATTCCAGGGGCGCCACCGTCGTATCGCCCTGACATGGGAGGCGCACCCTACTCCTTCGAGGCGGCACCAACAAGACGCAACATGTGCGAATTGTGGCTCAATCTTCCCAATCGTCCTCGAGGAACGCATCCTCCAGGTCGCCGTCGTGGACCAGATACTCGCGTCGCTGCAGGTAGGCATCGCGCATGAAGGCATAGCGGTCGCCCGAGATCAGCTCTTCGACATCCAACAGCGCCGCGCGACCGTCGAGGAAATACAGCCCGGTCAGCCCATAGCGCACGGTCTCGTCTTCGGCATAGCGCGGCGCAAACATATACGAGTCGGCGAACGAACCGGCGCCATCGCGAATGGTACGGGGTCCCAAGAACGGCACGACGACATAGGGACCGCTGTAGATGCCCCATTTACCGAGTGTCTGGCCGAAGTCCTCCTCGTGCCGCGCGATGCCGACACGGGTGGCCGGATCGAACAATCCGCCGATTCCGACGATCGAGTTGAAGAGGAAGCGGCCAGTATCGGACGCACCCTCGCGCAACTTGCCCTGCAAGAGCTGATTCACGACAACCACGGGATAAGTGAGGTTGGAGAAGAAGTTGCTCACCCCTCGTCTCAACACCCGGGGCACTACCTTCGTGTATCCTTTCGCGATCGGCTTCAACAATCGGCGATCGGCCGCATCGTTGAACTTCTGCACCTTCCGATTCAATCCCTCCCAGGGGTCCGGGTTCTTTTCCTCTGCCAAGGCGAGCGGAGCCGGGATCGAGACCGCAATGGCAATCAGCCACGAGACGACTGGGGGCGACAAGGTGGAATCAACCGGTAACGCGCACGCCGGCAATGATAGCGCAATCGGCGAGGTGCTCCAGTGTCTCGCGCCCCGATTGCAGCACGTCGTCGCGCTGGAAACCGGCCTCGGTGCTTTCGAGCTCGGCCGCGATTTGCTCGAGCGCCGATTGACCAGTGAGGTTGCCATCGGCCTCGAGCAATTGGATCAATCGTGCTGTGACACGATTGGCCTCCAAGAATCGCACACGATCGTCGCGGCCGCGGTAGACGATCAAGAATGTCGGCTCATCGGGCGCTGTTTCCGGCTGGTAGCCGGCGCCAATACGATGCACCGGATAGCGGTAGCTCAAGAGCCAGGCAAGCGGCGAAACGACCGGGTGCATGGCGAGCAAATCCCCCGCTCCCACGATGTTCGACTCCGGTACTTCGTCACAATCGAGATCGAGCGCGAGCTCGACCCACTCGTAGTGCGCGAGCTCGAGCAGGAATGGCGGATCATTGGCAGCGCTTCGACCCTCGCCGAGAAAGGCGAGGAACTCGAGCGGGATCTCTTGGAAAAATGGGCTCGATGATGCATGTCGATGCACGAAGTCGCGCACCAGCTCATGCCATGCATCGTCTGCCAAGATGGCTCGTACGACCCGAAAGGTATTGGCGAGGAAGCTTTCGATGTTGTTGTAGATCAGATCAACGTAGATCTGCATGCGCCGCGGCTCTATATCTGCGGGTCGCGGATTGGCCTTCGGATTGCGCACATGTGCCGCAAACTCGATCTGCGCGGCACGATAGGCTGGCAGATTGTCACCCCGACGCGACATGTCCGGCAGTACGGCAACGTCGTTGGTGTTGGTCGATGCGGCGTACCTCGCTCAGCAGATGCGCGATCGGCGGGAAGTTGAAATCGCGTTCGAGCAGCGTGGGCAACGGTCCAAACCGTTCATAGGCGTGGTCGAGCAGCGCCCACACAGGTTCGATCACGTCGCTACCGTGCGTATCGATGCGCAGATCCTCGGCCTCGACATAGTGGCCCGCAATGTGTACGTAGAGAATCCGATCGCCAGGCAGCGCATCGATGAACTCGCGCGCGTCATAGCCAGCGTTGATGCTGTTGACGTATACGTTGTTGACGTCGAGCAGCAGCCCGCAATCCGCCTCCTCGAGCACGGCGTTCAGAAACTCGATCTCGGTGATTCGCTGTGCAGGTGTCGCATAGTAGGAGACGTGCTCGATCCCGATCCGTCGGTTGAGGATCGCTTGCGTTTCGCGAATCCGCGATGCCACGTGCGCGACTGCCTCTTCGGTGAACGGAATGGGCATGAGGTCATAGAGATGGCCGTGATCGCTGCAATAGCTCAGATGCTCCGTGAAGCATAAGACGCCATGCGAATCGAGGAACGGCTTCAGTTCGCGCAAGTATTCGGTGTCGAGCGGCGCCGGACTGCCGAGCGAGAGCGAAAGGCCATGGGCAACCATCGGAAAGCGTTCGCAGTAGGCGCGGAACCGGCGACCGAGACGGCCGCCGACCCGCATCCAGTTTTCCGGCGCGTACTCCATGAACCCTACGTCGGCGAGGTCTGCCCCGTCGAGCGCGTCGAATAGAGCACGCCGCAAGCCAAGCCCTGCGCCGGATACTGCAGTTTCCATGGTCGACTCCCTGGACGGGCGTCTACCCAAATGGATCAAGCCCGATCAGGCAGCGCCTCCGCACTTCCCTTCACCGCACTTGCCCTCGCCACACTTACCTTCTTCAGCCTTGCCTTCGTCGCCGCTGGCGGCATCTTCACCGCACTTGCCCTCTCCCCCCTTGTCTTCTCCGCACTTGGCCTCGCCGCCTTTGTCTTCTCCGCATTTGGCTTCGGCATCGTCCGCCGCCGCGAGCAAGCCATAGCCGGCGGGCAGTGCATCGGCTTGAAACGGGCTCGTACCTGCATTGGCGAAAGACGCCGTCGCGAGCGTGGCCACGAATGCCGTGCCAACGGCGGCTGCGATCGGCCTCAACGTGCGTTTCTTCATCTCTATCTCCTCCAGGCGCGGGTCGCCCCGCAGTCATTGCATATCTAGGTCGGTTACGAATGGTGCCCGACTCGGTCGGGCCCTCGCAGTATGACACGACGCACAGCCCATGGTTCAACGGAGCTACCGAATACCGGCGAGCATTTCCGCACGGCGCACCATCTCATCGACGCGCTTCGGCGACGTCTTCTCGCGCGTCCCGATCCGTTGCGCGAACAGCGCCACGCGCAGCTCCTCGATCGCGAAGCGGAGCTCGGTGATGGTTTGCGATTCGCAACCGCCGCGTGCCAAGCGCTCGATGCGAGCATCGAATCCCCGCACCACGTCAGTCAGTTCCTTGTCCTTTTCGACACGCCCCTGCAATCCGTCGAGACGCGCCACCATTGCTCGCAGATAGCGGGGCAAATCAACCAGCCGCGCCGCTGGAGTGCGCGACAGAAAGTCGGCCGGTACGAGCGCGGCTAATTGTGCGGAAAGATCGGCAATCGTCTCGGCAAACGCGGGTGAGGTTTCCGCATCCAGCCGCCGCGCGACCTCGAATCGCCGCGCGAGCGTCGATGCCGCCGCCTCGAGCACGCGCTCGAATACCGGCATCCAGTTCCCACGGCGGCTTTCGATACGCCGTCGGTACGTGTCGCCATCCCGCGGCAGCGGCTCGCCCTCGAAGAAGCAGGACCATGTCGCGGCATGCAGGATTTCTTCGACCAATCGATCGGCCGTGCCCAGCGACGCGTAGTGGAGTCCTAGCGTGCGCTGCTCACGCACCAGGCGACGCATGTAGCGACTGGTCTGGCGATCACCGTTCTGCACCAACCTGCTGTATCCCTGCCTCGACTTCTCGGCCTGCTCGGTGGGGGTCTTGGTCATCACCAAGTCCACGTGACCATCGCGTTCGACCAATGCCGGAAACACCACCACCTGCGCCTTGCCATCGACCAGCACCTGGCGCTCCGGAACCCCGGCCTCGGGAAAGCGTTCGAGATCGGCCGCTTCGTGGTCGGCACGATTGGCGTCGTCGAGACGCGCGCTCACCTTGGCACCGAGTTTGTGCCGTAGCTCATCGAGCACGCGACCTTGATCGAGCAGGCGACCGTCGTCGCTTCGCACTTGTATGTTCATTCGCAAATGATCCGGTAGCCGTTCGACGTGCCAGGCGTCGCCCGGTACTCGTAGATCGAATTGCTGCGCCATGACGCGACCGAGTGCCAGGTCCAGTCTGCCGCGCCGATAGCTCTCATCGCGCTCGAGCGCGCGCATCACCGCATCGAGTTTGTCCGGTATGGGTGCAAGTGCCCTTCGCAACGCCTTGGGGAGCGAGCGCAACAACGCTTCACACTTGGCCGCCAACAGCCCCGGCACGAGCCACTCCAGCGGTTCCGGCTTCAACTCCGGCAACATGCCGACGGGCACCTGGATCGACAAACCGTCGTCCGCCGCGCCAGGCGCGAATGCGTACTTCAGATCGAAGCTGACACCCGCGAGATCCAGTTGCATCGGGAACTGGGCTTCGAGGTCATCGACCAACCCTTGGCTGAGTACGTCATCGCGTGTCATGAAGAGCGATCGCGGATCCGCCGCCTCGATACCATGCCGCCAGCGTTCGAATGAGCGCACGTCGACGACGTCGGCAGGTACACGTGCGTCGTAGAAGTCCACCAACGCCGCTTCCGAGACGAGCAGATCGCGGCGCCTATGTTTTGCTTCCAGCTCGCGGACTTCTTGCACCAAAGCGAGGTTGTGCACGACACACGCCGGTTTACGCACCATCGCACCAGCGACGAGGCCTTCGCGAATGAGTGCGTCGCGCGCGCCTGCCCGATCGATTCGTTTCTGCGAAATTCGCCGGCGTTCCACCACGGGCAGGCCGTACAGCGTGGCGCGCTCGTAAATCATCGCCTCGCCACGCTTGGCGTCCCAATGCGGCTCCGCATGGCTGCGTTTCAAGAGATGGCTTGCCATCTCCTCGATCCATCGCGGCTCGACCGCGGCGACCGTGCGCGCATACACGCGTGCAGTCTCCGAGATTTCGGCTGCCACCACCCAGCGGGGACCCGCCTTGACCAACCCCGATCCCGGGAAGATGCGAAAAGCGATGTTACGCGCGCCGTGATACTCACCCGCCTCGGACTTCAAGCCGATCAGGCTCAGCGAACCGGCGAGGATGGAACGGTGAACGGCATCATATTTCGCATCGAATGCACTCACGCGCCAGCCAAGGTCGCGACACGACAAGGTGAGTTGCCGATGCAAGTCCCGCCATTCCCGCAAGCGCGACACGGAAAGGAATCGCTCACGGCACGCCCGCTTGAGCGCACTCGCGCCGAGGGACTGGCGGGCCTCTTCGTACCACGTCCAAAGACGCACCAACGATGAGAAGTCGGACCGGTCGTCACGAAATGCTCGATGCGCGGCGTCCGCGGCCGCACGGTGCTCCAGCGGGCGCTCGCGCGGGTCGACGACGGCAAGACCACTAGTGACGATCAAGAGTTCTCGCAGTGCCCCAAGCCGAGACGCCGCGACCAGCATGCGCGACAGGCGCGGATCCACGGGCAAACGGGCCATTGAAATGCCGACCTCCGTGAGACGATCACCGTCGATCGCTGCCAATTCCGTGAGTAGCGTCATCGCGTCCTTGATGGCGCGCGGATCCGGCGCATCGATGAAGGGAAATCGTTCGATTTCACCGAGATCGAACGCCCGCATCTGCAACACCACCTGGGCCAGGTTGGTGCGCAGAATTTCGGGATCCGTGTATTCCGGTTGGGTCAGGTGATCGGCTTGCGAATACAAGCGGAAGCAAACCCCGGGCGCGACGCGACCACAGCGGCCCATG
>QJXZ01000334.1 GCA_003248125.1 Gammaproteobacteria bacterium
GCAACGAAGGCGCGGTGAGCGCGGCCTTGAGCGCCATCGACATGGCGCTGTGGGACCTGAAGGCGAAGATTGCGGGCGAGCCGCTCTGGCGCACACTCGGCGCGCGCGAAGGCCGCGTCAAGGCGTACGCGAGCGGGCTCGACTATTGCCTGTCGGACGACGAGTTGTTCGCTTTCTACCGACGCATGGCCGAGCAAGGCATCGACGGCGGCAAGCTCAAGGTAGGACTCGACGTCGATGCGGACATGCGACGACTCGCCATCGTCCGCGACGCGTTGAGCGTCGCATCCGAGAAACCGCTCTTGATGATCGACTCGAACGAGTACTGGGCGCCGAAGCAAGCCGTGCGCTACATCTGCCGCATCGAGGAGTCGTTCGATCTCGTTTGGGTCGAGGAGCCGGCACGGCGGTGGGACTACGACGGCCTGAGGCTGGTCTCGCAACAAGTCGCGGCCGCCGTCGCGACTGGCGAAAACTTGCACAGTTTAGACGACCTCTATCCACTGATCGCCAATGAGGCGGTCGACGTGGTGAACGTCTGGACGGGGCACTCCGGCGTGACGGGATGCCGGCAGGTCGCCAACTTCGCGCATGCTTACGGCCTGCCCGTGTCGATGATGAACGCTCAGGCGAATTACATGGCGCACGTTGCCGCTGCGCTGCCGAATCACTGGATGATGGAAGTGGTCGACCCCGGGCGCGAGCATTGCCTCACCTTCGACCATCGCATCGAGGACGGCTGCATCGTTCTAGGCGATGCGCCGGGCTTCGGTGTGGAGGTGGACCAGGCGAAGCTCGAGGCGCTGCAAGCCAATCCGCCGACTGGGCGCGGCCAATTCCCGTTTCCGCGCCGCGACGGTGCCGGCCGCTATCTGGTGCCGCCGAAACCGGGTGAGGTGCCCTGGTAGCTAACCGTGCAGCGGCAGACCGTCGACGCCCACCTTCAAGAGCTGTAGCGAGCCGGTATCGACCTCGGTGACGTAGATGCAACGTTCGCCCGGCGCGCCGAATGCGAGGTTGGTCGGATGGCCGCCTTGCGTGTGGATGCGCTCGACCACTGCGCCGCTCGGATCGAGCACGGTCACGTCGCCTTGCCCGAACACGCACACGAACAAACGGCCGTCGACGGCGAACTTCATGCCATCGGGTCCCTTCAGCACCGCTTCATCGAACGATTCGATGACATTCGCGAACAGTTCGCGCCCACCCGTCACCCGGCCACCGCGCGCCGCGTATCGATAGATGTTGCCGGTGAGCGTTTCGGCAACGTACAGCGCACCATCGGGGCCAAACGCAATGCCGTTGGCGAATTCGATTCCACGATCGATACACTCGACGGTTCGCAGCCGCGGATCGATTCGGAACACGCGGCCGTCGTAATCGAGCGAGCGATAGTCGGGATTCGCAACACCGCCCGGCGCGAGCGCTTCCAGTTCGACGCCCGAATCGGTCAGATAGACATCGCCATTCGGTCCGAACGCGAGGTCGTTCAAGAACAAGAACGGCATGCCATCGCAATCCGTGGCAATGGTCTCGCATTCGCCGGCGAGGCTCACTTTCAAGAGCGCACGCTGTGCTGTCTCGGCCACCCACACGAACCCGTTACGATCCAGCGCGAGGCCGTTCGGCCGGCCGGTGTGCGCGATCTGGCGCCGTGTGCTGCCGTCGCTCGCAATGCGAGTAATGCAGCCTTTGCCAGGATCCATCTCCACGACCAGTAGATCGCCATCGGGTAACTTCACCGGCGCTTCGGGAAATCCGAGACCTACGGCTACGACCGTCATCGATACGTCCTCAGCTGGTGCGGTAGCGATCGAATGCCTCGGCCGTGAAGTCGGTCGAAGCGCCTGGCACGCTGGGCGAAATGCACTTCCCGTCGCGCAACTCGATCTGATGTCGAAACGGCCCGCGTTCCCAGATCGGAATGACCTCGAGTAACCAATGATTCGGAATCACCTTCACCAAGTGCTGGTGCACCTGCATGAGGTCGCCGGCGTGCGGGCATACACGGATGTTGAACGCGTTCGCCATGGCGGCCACTTCGAGCCACGGCGTGATACCACCCACGCGACACACGTCTACCTGTATCAGGTCGACGGCACCCTGCTCGATGTAGTCGCGGAATGCCTGCGTCGTGTAGACGTGTTCGCCGAGCGCGATGGGAATCGCGGTGTGCTCGTTCAAGACGCGGTGCGAACGAATGTCGTCCGGATGCAGCGGTTCTTCCAGCCAACCGAGCTCGAACTCCTCGAGCAAACTGGCAGCGGCGCATGCGTGCATGAGATCCCACTTCTGATTGGCGTCGACCATGAGCAACACACCCTCACCCACCGCCTTGCGCACTGCTGCCACACGCGCGCGGTCTTCGCGGGCATCGGGCTTGCCTACCTTCATCTTGAGCGCCGTATATCCCTGGTCGAGCAGCGCTTGCGCCTCGTCGACGAGCTGCGATGCGCTGTAGTTCAGCCAGCCGGCATGCGTGTTGTAGATGGGGATGTCGGCTTCCCGGCCGCCACCAAGCACCTGCCACAACGGCCGTCCTGCCGCCTTGGCCACGATGTCCCAGAGCGCGATATCGACTGCCGACTGCGCCATCGTGGTGGCGCCGGCGCGGCCGATCCAATGCGCTTTGCCGAAATAGAGCTGCTGCCAAATCTCGCGGACGTTGTGCGGATCCTTGCCGATCAGCGCATCTGCCAGCAACGTGTCGATTGCGGTCTGAATCACGCGGCCGCCGGCACCGACAGTCATGGTGTATCCGGTGCCTTGGATACCGGCATCGGTGTCCACTGTGAGCCCCGCAAACTCGAGATGCGTGACCGTTTGCATGCTGTCGGCGATCGTCGAGCCGATCGGCACTTGGAGCACGAAGCTCTGTGTGGCCGTGATTTTCATACGCCGGTCACGGCACCTAGCCGCGCTTCACTGCCGGCGGTGCCATGGGGTAGCCCCGCGCCGGGTAGTCGAAATCACCCAATTCGTGACTGCGCGGTGCACCCGGCGCCGGCGGACATCCGTAATACGCACGAATCTCGCGAATGAGGCCACGGTCCGAGAACACGTACCACTCGTCACCGCGCAGATGTACACCCTGCTTCGGCTTGAAGTGCGTCCATTCGATGACCGCTTCCAATCGCGGCGCATCGACGATGACGCGGTCTATGGTCCAAATGGAACCCAGATTACGTACCGCATTTACCCACCCCTGCGCGATCGTCGTGGCACCGGCAAACGTGCCTTGCGGCGCGCCAGCAGGGAAGTAGTGAACGGCGTCCGGTTCGAAGCAGCTCAGCATCTTCTCGACATTCGCTTCGTTGCAGCCGTCGAAGTATTCGCGGATCGTCGCCTCGAGCCCGCTCGCACTCGTGTCACGCATGTTGAAGGCTCTCCTGGGGATTCATACCTTGTCCGTCACGATCGGCGTTCCACGCACCGCGACCAACAGCTCGCCGAGACCATCGATGCGACCGCCGAGTTGGCGCCGACCATGGATGCGCCACGAGCGTGTGCAGGTGCCTGGCAACACGATGTGACCCGCATCGAGCCCTAGGCCGTACTCTGCGATTCGATTCGCGAACCACGCCACGGAGTTCGCTGGGTCACCGAGAATCGCGCTGGTATTGCCGCGCTCGACCACCGTGCCGTCGAGCGCGAGTGTGGTGGCTAGATCGGCGAGTTTCACCGCGGTCGGTCGAACACGCTGTGTGCCCAGCACGAGTCGCGCCGACGAACCATTGTCGGCCACGGTGTCTTGTAGCTTGATACGCCAATCGATGATCCGTGAATCGATGATCTCGAAGCACACCGACACATAATCGGTCGCGGCGATCACGTCGGCAGGTGAAACACCCGGGCCACGCAACGGCTTGCCCAGCACGAATGCCGGTTCGATTTCGATGCGTGGGTCGATGAGCTGGTCGAGGTCGAGCGGCGCGCCGTTCGCGACCACCATGGTATCGAGCAAGTGACCGAAGTCAGGCTCATTGACGCCGAACTGGTCCTGCATGGCCTTCGACGTGAGACCGATTTTGTGACCGACGAGCCGTTCGCCAGCGGCAATACGTCGATCGATGTTGAGCTGCTGAATGCGGTAAGCGTTGGCGACACTCAGATCGGTATGCGTATCGGTCAACGGCGGAATCGGCCGTCGCTCGGCCTCCGCGCGCGCCAACGACGCCGCGCAAGACTCGATCATCGATTGCTCGGCCGGCGCGCTCATCGGGATCGACTCTTGCCCGCCGTACGGCCGCGTTTGCGTTTGTCGGTCTTCGCAGCCGACGCCACGGCACGTGCGCCGTTCGCCAACATACGGCCATCGAAACTCACGCATTGCACCGTGAAACGCCGCGCTGCCCAAGCGGCAGACTGCACCGGGTCGTCGACATAGATACCCAGCAATCGGTCCGAGGGCATCGATTTTGCGAAGCCGGCGGCGGCCGCATGCACCTGTGGACTGCCGGGTGCAACGCCAATCGACAAGGCAAGGTCGTACGGACCGACGAACAACGCATCGATGCCCGGCAGCTTCGCGATCTGCGGCGCGGCGTCGATGCCTTGCTGGCCTTCGATCTGCACGACCAGAAACGTCGCTGCGTTGAGCTCATCGAGCGGTGTTTCGAGTGCATCGTAGCGTGTCAACGGCGCAAAACCGCGGCCGCGGCCACCGCCATAGCGCACCTGATCGACGATGGCGCGCGCACGCTCAACCGAGTCGATGCGCGGCGCCATGATGCCGTTGGCGCCCATGTCGAGAATCTTGCCGATGAGGCCATCTTCGGTGGTCCATGGCCGGACCAAGACAGCCAGGCCCGCAGCCTGTCCGGCCGCAATCAACGGCTCCAGTGCGCTCAAGCCCAAGGGCGAATGCTCGAGATCGAGTACCGCGAAATCGAAGCCCGCCATTGCCAGCGTCCGCAGCGTCGTACTGCTCGGCAACTCGATGACGAACGAGCCGAGCGCGAGGCCGGCCCGGGCTTTGCGACGAATCTCGCTGCCGAGCGTAAGCCCGCGCGCCACGCTCGCACCCTTCTCGGCAGCGAACGCAGGATTCACCCACGCTTGTGGCGCCTTGCTGTCACGGCTCACGCCGACTCCCCCCGGTGTCGATCGAACCGAGGCTAACATGTCAGATTTACGGGCAGCAACTAGGTACGTCGCGCAGGGCACGGACGAGCACGGCTAGAGAATCACGCCGTTTTCCCGCCCACAAAGCGCTGGCGCCGTTATCACACGTCATGGCCAGCCGCGTAGCGATCGACCAGTCGCGGCGCTTGCCCGTCCAGCTAACATGTTAGATACTCCGGCCGGGATGGGAAGAAGGGGTATGGCACCGCGCCAGTTGCCTCGCAATGGCTGATGCAGGAATCGCGGCGCGCCGACGGCCGTTCGTAACCCGTGCCGGCAAGCGTCTCGAGTTCACGGCGCTCGGCTTCGGCTCGGCGCCGCTCGGCAACTATTTGCGGCCACTGGCCGAGGCCGACTGCGACGCGACGCTGGCCGCCGCGTGGGCGGCCGGCGTGCGCTACTTCGACACCGCGCCGTTTTACGGTCTCGGCCTTGCGGAGCAACGCGTCGGACGCGCGCTCAAGGCACGACGCCGCGCCGATTTCGTGTTGTCGACCAAGGTCGGTCGCGTACTCGAACCGTGCGCCAAAGACGAAGTGAACGGCGGTTTCTTCGTCGATACGCCACAGGTCCGCTTCGACTACGACTATTCCTACGATGGCGTGATGCGGTCGTTCGAATCGAGCCTCGCACGGCTCGGCCTCGAGCGCGCGGACATCTTGTACGTGCACGACGTCTGCGCACTCGTGCACGGTAGCCGCGAGGCATCGGAAGCACGCATCCGCGAACTCATCGATGGCGGTGGCTGGCGTGCACTCAGCGAACTCAGGAGTGCCGGTACCGTCGCGGCGATCGGCGCCGGCGTCAACGAATGGGAAGCATGCGCACGCTTGCTCGAGCTAGTCGACCCCGATCTGTTTCTACTCGCCGGTCGTTACACGCTACTCGAGCAGACGCCACTCGAAACGTTGTTTCCCGCGTGCGCAGCGCGCGGAGTGGGTATCGTCGTCGGCGGCCCATACAACTCGGGCATACTGGCCGGTGGCGGCACCTACAACTACGCCGACGCACCAACGGAGATCGTCGTCAAAGCGCGCGAAATCGACGCGATTTGCCGACGCCACGGCGTCGAGCTGCCGCAGGCCGCGTTGCAGTTCGTGTTGGCCCATCCCTTGGTGGTGAGCGTGATCCCCGGTTCGCAGACCACCGCCGAGATGGAAGACAACGCACGGCTGGTAGGTCTGCCAACGCCACCCGCATTGTGGGAGGAGCTGAAGCAATGCAATCTCTTGCACCCCGACGCACCGGTTCCGTCCTGACGAGTACACTCGGCCGCGCCGGTGTCGTAGCCATTGCCATGTTGATCATCGCAAGCGATGGTTCGGCCGATCCATCGGTCGTCGCGACCGAGTACCTTGGGCCGTTCACCGGCGAGGGTGCGCAACTGCATCCCGACAACGTCCAGCCGATCCGCGCCGAGTATTTCGGTACCGATCTCGGATTCAGCTATACACACGAAGGTCGGATCCACTTTCTGTTCGGCGATACCACCGCTTCCGAACCCTACGCGCCGATCGAGGCGTCTACCGGCGGCGACTACGACGACGCGTTCGGCGCCGTCGACTCTGCCGAATGGTCCGACGCACGCCGCATCACGCGTCAGAACATTCCGCTGATCAAGCTTGGGCAGAATTCGGGCACCAGCGAAGTGGCAGCGATCAATCCTGGCCATCCGATGGCGCTCGGCCAGACCCCGATCGGTGGATTCAGCAACGGCGAGCGCGAGTTCGGGCTCTTCAACATCGGCAAGCCGCGCGGCTGTCGCGTCGATGACGACTGCGGCGAGGGGCTCACCTGCGACACGATACTGGGATTCATGGGCCGACCCTACACCGAGTGGTCGGGGCTGACGCTCGCTTGTCGCGACGGCGCACCAGGCTGCAGCAACGATACGATGCAAGACGATGCCGGCAAGTCCGTACCCCAGTCCGGACTGTGCGTCGATGAAACGAGCAGCATTGGCGCGGATCCGG
>QJXZ01000322.1 GCA_003248125.1 Gammaproteobacteria bacterium
GAGGCCGTGTTCGTAGCAGACGGTAAGCTGCACTTCTTGACCAAGCACCGCAAACCCGGCGAGCAGGCTGGTTGGCAACCCGGCACCAAGCTCTACCGGCTCGATACCAACTACACCGACCGCGACAACGTGCTCACCCTGGTCAGCCGCCGCGACGACATCGTGCTGCCCACCGCAGCCGAGCTCTCGCCCGACGGCAATCGGCTCGCTGTACTCACCTACATTGCGGTGTGGGTATTCGAGCGGCCCGCCGATGGCGTGAACTGGCTGGCCGGAGCTGCGGTGACTTACCCCATCAATCGGTTGGTGACCAAGATCGTCGAGGCCGTGGCCTGGCGCGACGATGAGACCCTACTCATCGCCAATGAGGACCGCGATCTGTTCATCATGCCTGTGGGGCCGGGCGCGCCGGCGGTTGCGGCTGCAGAAAGTAACTAGGTGGTTACTTCAGTTCGTCCAAATCTGCGTTGCAATGCTGGGTGCTTGCTTCTGGACCGGCGCGTGGCGATGACGTAGGCTCGAAGGTAACTAAACAGTTACTCACCGATGTCCGAACGAAACCCAGACCGGACGCGTGCCGACATCCTCGCTGCGGCGCTCGAAGAATTCGCAGCCGTGGGGCCGGCCGGTGCTCGGGTCGATCGCATCGCCGCCGCCGCCGGCGTCAACAAGCGCATGCTGTACCACTACTTCGGCAGCAAGGATGGCCTCTTCGCCGCCGTGTGCGAGGCGCAGTTGGAACGGGCAGAGCTTGCTTTCTTCAAGCCCGGGGTAGCGCTCAGTGAGCAGTTGGCCGACGCCGTCCGCGTGCAGTCGGCCGCCGGACCGTGGATGCGGCTCTTGGTTTGGGCAGCGTTGAGCGCTACGCCACAGGGTGGGACCGACCGAGCCGAAGCGTGGCGGCGCGCGATCGATGCAATCCTCGAAGCGCAAACCGCAGGCGAGCTGGCGGCTGAGCTCGACAGCAGCCAACTGTTACTCGCGCTGGTGGGGTTGGTGTTGTTCCCGATCGCGTTTCCGCAACTCACGGTTGCGATCACCGGGCGCCTACCCAGCGACGATCAATCGATCGTCGAGCGCAGCGGGTTTGCCGCGGCGCTCGGGTCGCTCATTGCGGTCAATGATCGCCAAGCTACGCAGCCCAAGCCGCGCTACCGCCTCACGCCTATCGTGACGCGCAGCTGAGATCGTGTCAGCGCCTCAACCGATCTTGCAGCCGTAGGCGACGATCGGGTCGACATCGCCGATCGTGATCGTCGGCGGGTCGGCCTCCAGGTCCACGTTGCCGACGAACGAACCGCCGTCAGAGACGAACGAACCGCCGTCAGAGTAGTCCCAGGCGGCGGACTGGCTGAACTCGATCTTGCCCGCTTCGAGCGTGCCTTCGTACCCGACGTCGTACGGCAGGTCCCACCAGGGCAATGTCGACCCTGTCGCCAAGGCGCGATTGTCGCCCAATAGTTCGATCGTGTACGCGTCCAGGCAGCAAGCGCCTTCGCGAAATCCAACGAATCGGTATCTTGCATCTGGGATCGGGGCGACCGCGCGATCGCCGTAGAACGTTTGGCCATCGAGCTGATCGATGCTGACAAAGTCTGCGCTAAACGTCGCGTCGCCGGTGTCGTTGTCGAAGTCGAGACGAGTCGAGTCGCCGTAGGTAATGCCGTCGGCACCTGCCGAGAATGCCAACCCGGTCCCACCCGCACCGCCACCGGCGAGTGCCACGCCGTCGATTTCCTGCGGGTACACGGTCAAGTAGCCCGCCGTGCTGGGACCTTCTTTCGGTCCGAACCACAACCAGTAGAACCCGGCGTGCGCACAGGCAACCGTGTCGAGCAAGTGCGCGCGCGCCGTCGCGATGTCGGCAAGCACCGGAGATTGGCCAGCATTGGTGAGCGCATCGACGATGTTGGCGATCTCCGCCTCGAAGTTGCTGGTTGAGAAGTCGACCGCGGACCAGTCTGCTGCGAGGTTGCGGACGCTTTCGGTGATGACGATGCCGTTGTCGGCATCGCCATCGACGTCGAGGAGCATGAGAAATCGCACCACGTTGAGCACTTCGGGTGTGTCGAGCGTGCTACCGACGAACAAGTCGAGAGGCGTGATCACCGTGTCGCATCGCGCCGCGCCGATGGTGACGGCCCCGA
>QJXZ01000235.1 GCA_003248125.1 Gammaproteobacteria bacterium
ACCTCGAGGTCGTATTTCGCGGCCAGCGACCGATCGACCACGATGTCGCGTGCTTCGGTCGGTGCGCGTCCAACGTCGAGCCGCGCGGGGCCACCGGCGGAGTCGTAAACCAGCAGGAAGATCGGCGTGCGTACATCGTCGCGGCTATAGATTGCCGGAATGCCGGTGAGTGGGTGCGCGACCGCCACGCCAGCCACCGCTTCCACTTCGCGGCGCGCAAACTGTGGAAGCACCGAGCGGGTACCGGTCATGTTGGCGATGCCCGCCTGCGTCGCGACGAGATCAGCATCTCGCTCGATGACCGCGTTGCCGAGTTGCTCGATTAGCCCTTCGTTGAATCCCTCCAGCACCAAGATGGCTGCGACAACTGCGGCCAACGCGCCGGTGGTCAACAACGTGCGCAATGGGTCGAGTAGCAACTGTCGAACGATCAAGCGCCTCATACGTTCAGAACCTACATCCTGTGTCCAACTCTCAGGTCAAGGAACGTCGGTGACACACCAGCGATGTCAAGCACAAGGGGCAACGTCCGCGGCCCAGCGCCACTGAAACTGGTGATCGTTCGAATCTAGCGGCAATCCAGGCGGCGCGATGACCGCAGGCAGCGCTCTCAGCGATTCTTGGACTCACGATGGTCGTGGAGGCGCTTGGTTTCCTGCTGTTGCGCGTCCAACTGCTCCATCATGCGGCCCATGCTACGGTGCATCATTGCCATTTCTGCATGCATCTGGTCGAGGTGCTGTTCGAGCAATCTCTCGCGCTCAGCGGGATCCTCGGTGGCACGAATACGCTGCATGGTGGCGGCCATCTCATCCATGCTGGACGTCTCGCCAGCCAACGCGGTCGGGCCGATGACCACGAGCGATTACAGCAGTAAGGCATACGCGAGCGACTTCATCTTGGTCTCCTGGATTGGCGGACCACCACACGTTATACAGGTCAAGCATCACGATCGATCGTCCCCATACTCGTCGTCTTGCACACGTGCTGCCAATGCTTGGAATCGTGGATCACCGTGCAGCGGCGCGAGGTCTGCGTCAGCCAACATTGCAGGATCGCGTAGGCCGCCATCGACCGCGCGCTCCAGCGCCTCCAACGCGGCATCGTGCTCGCCCAATCTCGTTTCTACACACGCCAGGTTGTAGAGCGCCTCCAGCACGCGTCGGTTGTTCGGCCCGACCGCACGTTCGAGACCGGGCAAAACGGCTTGGTACTCGGACTTTGCGGCTGCGTTACGTTCTTGGCGCGCCCAGAGCAATGCGCGCGCGGCGCGGCTATCGAGCACCATGAAGCTGTCGGCGCCGAGTGCGTCGGTCAACCCCGCGATTGCAGTGGTCAGTTCGGCTTCGGCCGCTTGGAACCGTCCGCCGATCTCGTAGGCGAGCGCCAGATTGCGATGCGCCAACAATGTGCGATCGTGCTTGGCGCCCAGCACTTGCTCGAACCCTCGAAGCTGCTCGCGGTAACGGTCGACCGCAATATCCAATCGACCACGCGCTAGATCGATGCCAGCCAGGTTGCCGAGCATCATCAGCGTGGTCGGGTGCTCAGCACCGAGGACCGCGGTCATCTCGGCGTGAGTCGCTGTCGCAAGTGCTTCGGCATCGTCCAGTCGGTTTACATCGACGTACGCGCTCGCCAGTTGCATCGCCGCGCCCAGCGCATCTGGATGATCGCGACCCTGCAGCGCTTGGCGGCGCTCGAGCACCAGCTCGCGGTACGACAGCGCCTCGTCGCGACGGCCAATGGTGTCGAGTACGTTGGCCAGATTGTGAAGTGCCCCGATCGTGAGCGTCGAGTCATCGCCATGCGCAACCCGATAGGATTGCCAGACTTCCCGGTAGAGTTCTTCCGCAGCATCCAACTCACCGCGTGTATAGAGCAGGTTCGCCAACGCGTTCACAGCCTTGAGCGTCTCGTCGTGCTCGCGCCCAAGCCGCTGTTGCCTTTCCGCGACTACCCGTCGTAGCGCCGGCTCGGCATCATCGTAGCGTCCGAGCCGCCACTGAGCGCCCGCGAGCCCGAGCAACGCACTCATCGTTTCTGGGGCGTGCTCACCCAACTCGCGGCGATAGGTGTCGAAACTATCGGCGAACAACGCTTCCGCACGTTGGTACAAACCCAAACCGTCGAATACTTCGCCGAT
>QJXZ01000224.1 GCA_003248125.1 Gammaproteobacteria bacterium
GTCATGGGACGCTCCGTCGGCCTACCGCGTGAGGTTGGCGGCATTCCGCTCGACGAGATCGGCGCGACCGGGTTCGGTTTGGCGCACGCGCTCGAAGTCGCGCAACCGTTCTGCGGCATGAAGCTCGAGGGCGCGCGGGTCGTGGTGCAGGGGTTCGGCTCGGTCGGCAAGCATGCCGCGCGCTTTCTTGGGGCACGTGGCGCCAAGCTCGTGGCGGTGTCGGATAGCAGCGGCGCGCGCTCGTGCGAAGCGGGCTTCGACATTCCACGCTTGATCGAATTCAAGGCGGCGGGGCGGTCGGTTGCCGAACTCGACCAAGGCGAACCGCTGGCTGACGACGATTTGATCGCTGTGCCGTCCGACGTCTGGATTCCAGCGGCGCGTCCCGATGTGATTCGTGGCGACAATGCCGCGCGTATGCAGACCAAAGTAGTTGCCCAAGGTGCCAACATCCCGGCCACGGCCGAAGCAGAACAAATTCTCGCCGAGCGTGGCGTGCTCGTGATTCCCGACTTCGTTGCCAATGCTGGCGGAGTGATCTGCGCTGCGGTCGAGTACCACGGCGGTAGCGAGTCGCAGGCGATGGACACCATACGGGACAAGATCCGCGCGAACGTCGAAGCGGTGCTCACCCGCGCATCGAAGGACAACCTGCTCCCGCGCGCAGCAGCCATGTCGATTGCACGCGAGCGCGTCGAGCGCGCGATGTCGTTTCGCCATGGTCGCTGATGCCGTCCCCTCGTGGGAGCGGGCTTGCCCGCAGTTTCAAAGCGGTGCGAGATGACTGAAGTGTCCCGTAGCGCGAAGCGTGGACGCATGTTCGCATCGCTCGAGGTGCGCGACTATCGGTACCTGTGGGCCGGTTCGCTATGCTCGAGTTTCGCCATGAACATCCAGATGGTGGCGCGCGGTTACCTCATCTACGAGATGACACATTCCGCGGGCAAGCTCGCGTGGGTGACGCTCGCGTTCATGTTGCCGCAGGTGTTCTTCTCGCTGGTCGGCGGCGTTCTCGCGGACCGATTGCCGAAGAAGGCGCTGATGATTGGCGCGCAGAGCCTGAATTGTATCGGCGCGATCCTGATGGCGAGCATCGTGTTCACCGAGCAAGTGCAGTTCTGGCACTTCATCGCGCTCGGCATCTTCAATGGCACGTTGCTCGCCCTCTCGATGCCGTCGCGGCAATCGATCATCCCAGAGGTCGTCGGTGAGAGTCAGCTCATGAATGCGATCGCACTCAACGCTTCGAGCATGCAGCTGTCGCGTATTCTGGGCCCGGCGGTTTCCGGTGGTTTGATATCGCTGTTCCACGTCCAAGACCAAATTCCGTTCATGGGCGTCGGCATCGTCTACGTCATCATTGCGGTGTTGTACGCTGGTGCGGCGATCTCGGTGCGTTTCGTGCGTATCAGTGGACAGAGCGAGAGGCGCGCGGCGCAGAGCATCTTGGGCGATATCGGCGAGGGATTTTCGTACATCCGCAATTCGCGGCTCATGCTCGGCCTCGTGATCATGGGTACGTTTCCCATGATGTTCGGCATGCCGATGCAGAACCTAATGCCAGCATTCAGCCGTTCGGTGTTGCACGGTGGCCCCGATGATCTCGGCCTGCTGATGACGTGCTTGGGTATCGGCGCGTTGATCGGCACTCTGACACTCGCCCGTGCCGGCGAATTCGAAGGTAAGGGTAAAGCGCTGTTCTTGGGATGCGGGGCCTGGGGCATCTTCATCTTGATGTTCACGCTTGCCGATACGTTTGGCCCCGCGGCAGTTCTCACGGGCCTCGCAGGAATGTTCAGCTCCTCACTGATGGCGCTCAATCGGACGATGATGCAGCTCGAGTCGCCGCCGGCAATGCGCGGCCGCATCATGTCCTTCGATCAGATGGCGCATGGACTAATGCCAGTCGGGATCCTACCGATCGGCTTCTTGAGTGATGCGATCGGTGTAGCACACGCGCTGCAAGTGAGCGCCGCGATCCTGCTCGCAATAACGTTGGTTGCCTATCGCTGGATGCCCGAAGTGTGGAACTTCAGCGCAGGTGACTCGCATCGTTGAATCTTCGCACCAAGATGCGGCCGTCCATCATCACGATGTGCGTGATTGAGCCGTTGTCAGCGCCGTTGAATGCGAACGGCCGCGCAC
>QJXZ01000082.1 GCA_003248125.1 Gammaproteobacteria bacterium
GCGCAGAATGCGAGGTGCGCGCTCGAACTCTGAAAGGGTCGCCAACATGGCCACCGCCGAACTTCGGCCTCGAAAAAACCGCGCCAATCATGGCCCAAAGTCGCTGCGTTGCCAACGCCCGATCTGGTCACGCCAGGGTTCACTGAAACACCAATATCCCGTCTCGGATGGCGGCATCACCCTGTTCGGTGAGCACCGAATAGAACAATGTGTGCGCATCACTGGCCTCGATCCGCAGTGTCAGCGTGGACGGCATCAACACCATGGCGGAGAAGCGGCAGGCCACACGCCGTACACGCAGCGGTTCACCGCCGAGCCGTTCGCGAACCAGCATCGAGATCGCGAGCCCGAGCGTCGCGGTTCCATGGAGGATGATGTCGGGAAGCCCAGCAGCGAGCGCGACCATTCTGTCAGTGTGAATCGGATTCCAGATTCGCGCGCACTCCGTGTAGGTATGCGCGGCGCCTGCGGCCACGTCGATCGGAATACGCACGTCCTCTGCTTCCGCACGGTCCCTCGACGGCAGTGGCGGCGGCGCTTCAGCCACGCGATCGCCGCCGCTGACCGGCACGCCGCGCAGCAAACTGCCCTGCCACGTGGTCGCGAGCGGTTCACCGCTCGCAGACACCGTCGCGAGCTTCATCAATTGATACGCACCAGGCTTGCGCGTCTCCACCGCCGCGATCGTCGCCGTCGTAAAGACTTCGGTGCCGGCGACAAAAGGTGCATGGAGCTCGACGTCGTGAGTCGCGTGCACGCCGCGCGCGCTTTCTGCGCGCGTCAGGCTCTGCGCACCCTCGATGTTGCGCGCATCGAGTACTACGGGCCACTCCACACACACCGGGAACAGCGGGTGCCCGATCACCTTCTCGCGCGTATCGAAATAGCACGACGCCGTTTCACCGAGCGCCGCGGCATAGGCCATCAGCCAACGTGCATCGACGACGTGCTGAAAGCGTCGCGAACGGCGGCCCACAACGGCTGAGTTGAGGGGCATGGGGTGATCCTCAAAGCATGTCCGCCGGCACGTCCTTCGCCGACAGCGCCCACTTCGGCGACCGTTTCTCCACGAATGAGAGGACACCTTCACGTGCATCGACCTGGTTGCCCAACCATGCGAACAGTGGCCCTTCGCGGCGCATCATGTCAGGCACGTTGCTCGACATACCTTCCCAAAGCAGCCGCTTGGTAATGGCAACGCTGGCTGGTGCTGTGTTGGCGGCGATGTCACGTGCCATCTCCAAGGCAGCGGGCAGTACTTCCGCGGCCGGCAACGCGCGGCTCGCGATACCAATCTCTGCCGCTTCTTTGCCTTTGATCGTCTTGCCCGTGAGCAGAAGTTCGGCGGCACCGGAGAGGCCCGCCACTTTCGCGACCGTGACGTGCGAAGCGAGCTCCGGCAGCACGCCGCGCCGGACGAACGCGAACGCAATTTTCGCGTTCTCGGCCACGATGCGTACGTCGGCGAGCATCGGATACGTGATGCCAACGCCGACCGCATGGCCGTTGATGGCAGCAATGACGGGCTTCGCAATCTGGAATGGGTAGACGGGCGGACGCGCCTCTGCGGGCTGTTGACGCCGTTCGCGGCCACTGAACGTGCCCCCGCCGCGGGTCAAGTCGGCACCCGCACAGAAGGCCTTGTCGCCTGCACCGGTCAGCACCACCGCGCGGATGCCGTCGTCGTCACTGCTGCGCTGCATTGCATCCGACAGCTCAGCCGCCATCACCGCGGTCCACGTATTCATTGCCTCGGGCCGATTGAGCGTCACCAAGGCAACACCGTCGTTCACCTCGAACAAAATCTGCTCATAGCTCATCGCTTACTCTCCTCAACGTTCGTCGATCAGTGGTTGAAGCTTGGCACGACGGGCTTCGGCGGCTTGCATGTGCTTGCCCATTTCTTCCACGGCCTTTGCTTCCGGTTCCCAGCCGCCACGCGAATCGCGCAATCCACCGTCCATCAGCACGTACGAGCCTGACATGAATGCACCGTCTTCACCGACCAGAAAACTCACCAGGCCAGCGATGTCGGCGGGCTTGCCGACCCGTCCGACCGGTGTGCGCGACTCGAGGCTCGTACGGATGGCACCGCCTGGGTCGCCGGCCAAGCCCTGCGCCAGCGGTGTCTCGATGACGCCGGGACCAATGGCGTTCACGGTGATGCCGTGTGGCCCGAGCTCTTGTGCCCACGCACGGGTCATGATCGCAACACCGGCTTTCGTCGCAGAGTAGCCGAACATGAACGGACTCACATTCAGCGCCGCAAGCGAGGAGATGCACACCATTCGGCCGCCGTTGCCGAGCTTCACCATCTGCTGGGCCGCCGCTTGTACGGTCAGAAACACCCCGGTCAGGTTGATGTCGATTTGGTCCTGCCAATCCTTGAGCGCCATGTCGAGCACAGAGCCACCGCGACCAATGCCCGCATTCGCGATCGCGATGTCGAGCCGGCCGAACTGCGAGACGCAGTCGGCCGCGGCCTTCTGCATCTGCACCTGCGAAGCGACATTGGCCTTCACCGTGACGGCACGTCGGCCGAGTTGGGTGACGAGGTTGGCGGTCAGCTCGGCGCCTTCCATGTCGATGTCGGCGATGAAGACATCGGCGCCATCGCGCGCTAACCGTTCTGCAATGCCGCGACCTATGCCGGACCCCGCACCGGTGATGAACGCGACCTTCCCCTTCAGATTTGCCATACGCCCTCCTACACGCGATCGCTAAATGGCTTCAGCTTGGCCCGATCATACAGAGCCGAAGTCGTGAATATCACCAGCGCAGTCCAAATGCAGCCGAACGTGACGGCCTGTGCGGATCTGAACGGTTCACCATATATGAAGACGGCCAACAGCAATGAGAGTGTCGGCCCGATGTATTGAAACAGACCGAGCACCGTCAGGCTCAACCGCAACGCAGCCGATGCGAACCAAACGAGCGGAATGGCGGTCACGATTCCGGCAGCCACTAGACCCAGATCGCGTTCGACGCTGCCGGCGCCGAAAGCCGGCGTGCTGGTAGCCGACAGCCAACCGAAATACGCGAGCGCAATCGGCGCCAGCAGCGCGGTTTCTACCGTCAATCCCATCACCGAACCCACCCCAACGCGCTTGCGCACCAGTCCGTAAGTACCGAACGACAGCGCTAGAAACAAGCCGACCAAAGGCACGTTCCCGGCGTTCGCGATCTCGTTGGCGACGCCCGCCCCGGCAATCGAGAGCGCCAGCCACTGCAATGGGCTCGGCCGCTCGGTGAGAAACACGTAGCCGAGCAGCACGTTGATCAGTGGATTGATGTAGTAGCCGAGGCTCGCTTCGACGATACGCTCGTTTTGCAGCGCCCAGATGTAGACCAGCCAATTCACCGCGATGAGCGTCCCGGAAAGCGTGAGCCAACCGAGCTTCCGGGAATCGGCGACGAGTGAGCGCATCTCGCGCCAACGGCCCTGCAGCGTGACCAGTAGAGCGAGTAGTACTACCGACCACACGACGCGATGCACGAGCACTTCGTCCGGGCCGGCGAACTTGGCCCACACGAAATAGATGGGTGCTACACCCCACGTTCCGTACGCGCCGAGCGCATACAGCGCGCCGCGCGTCGACTCGTTCATTGACGGGTGGTCAGACCCGCCTCTCGCGTCACTCTAAAGTGAGTGAGCGTCTTGTCGGCATGCTGCATGCGCCACGACAGCAGGCGTGTCGCGTAGTCGTTGACGCGTTCTCGGTGCGCCGCGCTACCGACCCGATCTGTCAGTTCGCTGGGATCCTGCTCCAGATCGAAGAACAGGGGCGGCAGCTTGGCGAAGTGCACGTACTTGCCGTTGCGGTCGCGAATGACGTTCAACAGGCAATGTTCCTGCGTGAGGCCCAAATGCCCCTCCACGTCCGGATCGCGGAAGTCGAACTCCCAATGCGCCGCATCGCGCCAATTCCGAGGGGCTGCGCCCCCCACCAAGAACGGCATGAGTGAATGCCCATCACACTGCCGCGGCACCTCGATGCCGAGCCAATCGAGCAGTGTCGGCATCAAATCGACATGCTCCGTGAACACGCCGACGCGGCCTGCGCGCGCGCCATCCGGCCGCCGGATCACCAGTGGTATGGCGTACGACTGATCGAAGAACCCTGCCTTGCCGTACAACCAATGGTCGCCCATCTGCTCGCCATGATCCGACGTGAAGATGACAAGCGTGTCGTCCCATGCGCCCAGGTCGCGAACGCAGGCGAACAGGCGCGCCAAGTTGTCATCAACTTCGGCCATTAGCCCGTAGTAGCTCGCCTGCAACAGGCGATGGCGGCGGTCGTCGGCGTGCGATTGGTTGCGTCCGCGGTGCAGGAACGTATCAAGCCACGGATGCAGAGACCCTTCGCGCTCCGCACTGTCGTGACGTACGCAGCCGGGCAGCGAGCCGATCGCGTACCGCGCATGGTACGGTGCTGCAGCAATCCACGGCGGATGCGGTGCGCGCAACGACAGGTGCACACACCATCCGGGCGCATCGTCGCCGTTTACCGTTTCTATGTAGTCGATCGCCGATTGCACCAGGAAAAAAGTGTCGGTATGGGCGCTGTCGTACAGTGAAGGGCGAGGTACGTTCGGCGCACCCGCCACCTCGCGTCGCTGTCCATAGGTGGCGCCGTGGTCGTCGGGAATCGGGTAGCCGCGGGCAAGCAGCCAGTCGCGCCACGGGCCGCAGTGCGTCGCCATATCGACGATGGGCGTGATGCCCGGCAGGACGCCCTCATCGGTGCCGAGCCGCGGATCGTCGGGCTCTAGATAACGCGGATCGGGCGCGGTGTGCGTATACCCGAACAGCACGGGATCGTAGCCGACCCGGCGTACCTCCAGCGCCCAGTTGGTGAAACGCGCGTCGAGCGGAGTGCCGTTGGTGCCGGACCGATGATTGTGCAGGTACATGCCGGTGTGCATGCACGCGCGGCTCGGTCCGCACGGCACTGCGTTCGTGAAGTGGCGTTCGAACAGCACACCGTCGGCCGCGAGCGTATCGATGGTCGGGGTCCGCACTACCGGATGCCCCACCGCCGATAAGCAGTCGGCCCGCCATTGGTCGGCGGTGATGAAGAGGACGTTGCGTTTCAGAAGTGGTCCTTGCGCTTACGCGTTTCGGCGAACACCGTGACAGGATCACGGCCCTCCAAGCCGATCGTGCGCATCAGGTCGCGGCTGGTCGGACGCAAGAACGGATTAGTTGCCTTCTCGAGGCCGATGGTGGTCGGCACTGTCGCCTCGCCGCGCGATCGCGCGGCTTCGATTTCTTCGGCGCGTCGAACAAGCGCCGCGTTGTCGGGTTCGACCGTGAGCGCGAAGCGTGCATTCGACTGCGTGTACTCGTGCGCGCAGTACACCCGCGTGTCGTCCGGCAGGGCAGCGAGCTTGGATAGGCTGGTCCACATCTGCTGGGGCGTACCCTCGAACAGTCGACCGCAGCCCAGCGCGAACAGCGTGTCACCGACGAACGCCACCTTGGCATCCGCGAAATAGTATGCAATGTGACCACGCGTGTGGCCAGGCACGTCAAACACCTTTGCCTTCGATTCGCCGAGAGTGAACACGTCGCCGTCGCCCACCTGCACGTCGATGCCGGGAATGCGATCGGCATCCGCACGCGGACCGACGATCGTGCATTGCCATTTCTTCTTCAACTCCAAGTTGCCACCGGCGTGATCGAAATGATGATGCGTGTTCATGATGTGCGTGAGGCGCCAACCTTTCTGCTTCAAGGCCGCTTCTATGGGGCCGACTTCGGGTGTGTCGATCGATGCGGTGGCACGGGTCGCACTGTCATGCACCAAGAACCCGTAGTTGTCGGACAGGCACGGAAACATGTGAATGTCGAGTTTGGTCATCGCTCCTCCGCCAGCGGTATGAATAGACAACGCCGCGGTTCGCCGGCGACCGCCCGGCTCTTGTGACCGCGCCCGGTCGTATCTTCCGCCAGCAAAATGTCTCCCGGGCCCAGTCTTCGCATCGTGCCATCGCCAATCTCGATGTCGACGCTGCCGGTCAAATTGATCACGTACTGTCGTCGCGGCGCGGTATGGAAATCGAGATCGTAGTCGCCATCCACTTCCCGAAACATGACGGCACGTGCCGCGATCGGCTTCGAAATTCGACCGAGCGCACCGTGATCCTCGAGGTCGACCTCGACGTCTTCGAAGTGTGATTCACCATCGGAACCGGTATACACGCGAACGATTTTCATGGCGCCGGTGACGATCCTGGGACGGCTACCATACCATCGCCTACGTGAGCTCGACACGCACCTTCGAAGCGGCCTGGTACACGCACGGCTATCTGCGAGAGCTCGTGCTCATCTATCCGAGCTACGCGATCATGATGGGCGCGGCCGGCATCACACCGATGCAACTGTCGATCCTATTCATCATTTGGTCGGCATCGGCGCTCGTATTCGAGGTGCCATCGGGCACGGCTGCCGATATCTACTCGCGCAAGTGGCTGCTGGTGATGGCCAATCTGCTGAAGGCGAGCGCATTCGTGGCGTGGATCGCGGCGCCCACCTTCTGGGGCTACGCACTCGGATTCATTGTCTGGGGGCTCGGATCGAGCCTCACGTCCGGCACCAGCGAGGCGCTCTTGTACGACACATTGAAGCGACGCGGCGACCCCGAATCCTTCAGTCGCATCTATGGCCGAGGATCCGCCGCAAGTAGCCTCGGCGTCGCTACTGCCCTGTTTTGCGGCGGTTTCGTCGCGGAGCAGGGCTTCGCGCTGCCACTCTACTTGTCGGCCCTTGCACCGTGTGCCGCCGCGGCGGTCGCTGCGTTCGCATTTGCCGACGCGCGCACCCTCGGCGATCAGACTCGCGACTTCGCCGCTACCCTTGGCCGCGGTATCAGGCTCGCACGTCGTAACCGGGCGGTCGCTCATCTGATCATGTTGTTCGCCGTGTTCGTCGCCATCTACGGCTCGCTCGAGGAGTTCATGGGTCCCTACCTCAACGAGAAGACCGCCATTCCGCTCGGTACGATCGGTCTCGTGTACGGTTGCGCCTATGCTGCGCGTTCGCTCGGCACTGCCTTCGCCCACCGTCTCGGTACCCGGTCGGCGAGGACGATCGCTATCGGTTTCGGCGCAACCGCGGCGCCGCTCGCAATAACTCAAGTCGATAGCGCGCTGGGTGCGGGGCTCGCCTTCGCCCTGTACTTCGCAGCCTGTGCGGCGTGTGAGATTCTCACCCAGGACCGCCTTCAAGCCGCAATCGACGACGACACCCGCGCCACCGTGACCTCGGTGGCAGGCATGGGCATGCAGATCATGGGTATTGGTGCCTATCTCGTGATCGGTACCGTGGCATCTTGGCTCGACTGGCACGCCGCCGTGGCAGCCGTGGCGGGACTCACCCTGCTCGCCGCAACCGTGTTCAGGGTATTTGCATCCAATTCGGCCACTGCCGGCGTCCAACGGTAGCAAACTGATAGGAGAGCCCCGTGGCAGAAGATGTGGTAGCCGTATTCATTCCGATCGTTTTCTTCATATGCGTCACCGCTGTGCTCGCACTCAGGTACAAATATCGGCTGAAAGAGCGCATGGGGGCACAAGCCACGATTCGCGAGGCCATCGATAAGGGCCAGGAACTCACGCCGGAGCTGGTCCGACAGCTCGGCGATATGCAGCCGGCGAATGCGGACTTGCGGCGTGGCATGATATCCATCGCCGTCGCAATCGCGGTCGGCGTGTTCGCCTTCGCAGTCGGAGACAGTGGCGCCAAAACGCCATTACTCGGCATCGCCGCCTTCCCGCTGCTAATTGGCATTGCCTATCTCATCCTGCACCGGATGAAGGGAACAGCGGGTGCCGCAACCGCCTGACGCGGAATTGATTGCGCGCGTCGTTGCCACCGACGACGTGCGCGCTTTCGAGCAGTTGGTACGCCGTCATCAATCGACGGTGCGCCGATTCTTGCGTGGTCTGAACGTCGACGCGGCGATCGTCGACGACGTCGCTCAAGATGCGTTCTTGAGCGCCTACCGCAACATCGGCAGCTTTCGACGCGAGGCGCAGTTCTCGACCTGGTTGATGTCGATCGCATACAACGAGTTGAGAAACGCGATGCGGCGTCAGGCGCGATTCCGGCGGCTGCGCGCGGCGCTGTTTCGACAGCCGCCGCCGATCCCCGACGAACCCAACGATCGCGCCGGACCCGCACTGAACGTCGCCTTGCGGCAGCTGAGTCAGGATGAGCGGACGGTGGTCGTGCTCAACCACGGCCACGATCTATCGCACGCGGAGATAGCAACCATCACCGGCCTTCCCCTCGGAACGGTCAAGTCGCACGCGACGCGCGGCAAATCCAAGCTACGCGCAGCGCTTACGGAAGGAGTAGTCAGCAATGGCAATCGATGAAGCCGACGCATGGCTTGCGGGTGAATCCATCGCCGACGACGGATTCAGCAATCGCGTGATGCGTCGTGTCGAGGCGTACCGGCGGCGGCGGCGGATGGTGCTCAGCGGCGCGGCCTTGGCCGGCGTCGCAATCGCCTTACCGTCGCTGCCAGCGCTGGCCACACTCGCCGGCCTTGCCAACGCCTGGACGGTGCAGTCGCTGAGCCAGTACTCGCTGCCGGCGATCACGACACCGATGGTATTCGCCTCGGTCGCGTTCGGCGCGTGGCTCATGTCGCTACTGCTGGAAGCGGATTAATCGGTGACCGGAATGGGGGCAGTTACCGACCCCCACGGGCCTTCGCTGCCGCCGGTCGCGACAGGCAACCAGTGAGCCACGCCGATACCCGCGTCCAAGGCGCCAGATCGAATCCGCCCATCTGCGCCCACGACAAAACGCTGGCGACATTGAGATCCGCCACCGTGAAGCGATCGCCGAGCAGATAGGGGCTTTGCGCAAGCTGTCGATCCAGCACCTCGAGGGGTTTCTTCAATTCGCCGAACAACAGCTCGGCTTCCGCGTCGTCCTTCTTCGCACCCATCATGCCCGTGCGTGCGAACAGCGCATTCAGTAGCGGCTTTTCGACTTCGGTCATCACCCAGAAGCTCCACTGGCTGGCATGCGCGTCTTCGGCCAAATCCTTCGGCCCGAGCGCCTTACCGTATTTCTTGGCCAGATAGAGGTTGACCGCCATCGATTCCCAGACGATCACACCGTCGTCGTCGATTGCCGGGATCCGGCCGTTGGGATTGATCGCAAGATAGTCCGGCTGCTTCGCGTCGGTCTGAAAGTGCGTGGGCACGTGCTCGTAGGCCACACCACATTCCTCCGCCATCCACAACGCGCGGAACGCGCGACTCTGTGCGACCCCGTAAACCTTGAGCATCAACCTTCTCCCCAAGTGATCGAGCCGCGAATGATGACCGACCGCTGGCCGCACGTCGATGAGGTATATTGCCGCCGGACGTCGCCCGAGTTGCCATGAATCCCGTTCTGAAAGACATCATCGATTTGCTCGACGTGGAGAAGATCGAGGAAAACCTGTTCCGCGGCCGCAATGTGGCCGAATCCGAGCACGTGTTCGGCGGCCAGGTGCTAGCGCAGGCAATTGCGGCGGCGGATCGCACTGTCGACGAGGCGCGCCAAATCCATTCGCTGCACGCCTACTTTCTTCGGCCTGGCGATCACCGATTGCCCATTCTCTATCATGTCGACCGCATCCGTGATGGTGCGAGCTTCACCACGCGCCGCGTCGCCGCCATTCAGCGCGGACGCGCCATCTTCAGCCTGTCGGCATCCTGGCAGAAGGACGAGGCCGGTCTCGATCACACCGTGCCAATGCCGAACGTACCGGGCCCACACGCGCTGCGCTCCGACCGCGAAGCATACGCGGCACTCGCCAAGCAACGTCCAGAGATCAAACGCTTCGCGTTTCGCTTCGACGCGATCGACTCACGGCAAGTCGAGAATCTGTTGATGACACACGCCGAAGCGCACCCGCCTCGAAAGCACACGTGGCTCAAGACGCGAGATCCCATCCCGGACGATCCGGAGGTGCATCTTTGCATGCTTGCCTACATGTCCGATCTCGATTTCATGAGTACTTCGATGCTGCCGCACGGCTTGAGCCCCGGCAACCGACAGACGATGCAGGGTGCAAGCCTGGATCATGCGCTCTGGTTTCATCGTCCGTTCCGAGCCGACCAATGGTTGCTGTTCGCCAAGACCAGCCCGAGTGCCGCGGGCGCTCGCGGCTTCGTTCGCGGTCATTTTTTCACGGAAGCGGGTGAACTAGTGGCCACAGCCGCGCAAGAATGTCTCATTCGTGTCCGCGACCCGGACGTTGCCACGACCAGGAGTCACTAGTGAAGCCCCTTTCGATAGCACTGACGATGATCGTCACGCTCGCCGCTCATGCCGAAGACGCGCAGCAAATCGAACGCGGGCGCTACCTCGTCGATCTGCTGAGTTGCGCGGCATGTCACACCGATGGGCAACTGTTGAGCGAACCCCGTGCCGATCGCTATCTGGCAGGCTCCAGCATCGGCATCGCCTATTCCAACCACGACAAACCCGGGGTCGTGTTCCCAGCCAACCTGACACCCGATCCCGACACGGGTCTCGGCCGATGGTCCGCTGCAGAAATCACCAAGAACATCCAGTACGGCATCGATCGGCACGGCCGTCAGCAGCTACCGATCATGCCCTGGCCCGGCTATGCGCACATGCAGCAGGAAGATGCGGAAGCGATCACGGCGTATCTCATGTCGCTGCCGCCAGTGAAGCACGCCGTACCGACCAACGTCGCACCCAATACCCCGTCATCGGCACCTTACGTACGCTACGGCGTATACGTGTTCTTCCCGAAGACCGCCATCGAGGGCGAGACGATCACAACGCCTTGAGGATCGCCTCTGCGCTGCTCACTTCGAACTTGCCCGGTGCCTCCACTTGGAGCGCCTTCACCACGCCGTCTTCGACCACCATCGCATAGCGTTGCGAGCGCGCGCCCAACCCGAAACCGGAGCCATCCATCTCCAGACCGACCGCCTTGGTAAACTCGCCGTTGCCGTCGCCGACCATGACCAGCTCATCGGCATTGGCGCTCTTGCCCCATGCAGCCATTACGAACGCATCGTTCACCGACAAGCAGACGATGCTATCGACGCCTTTCGCCTTGATCTTGTCCGCGTTCACCACGAAGCCGGGCAGGTGCGCCTGCGAGCAGGTCGGCGTGAACGCACCCGGCACCGCGAACAGCACCACCTTCTTGCCTTTGAACAAATCGTCGGTCGATACCGGTGTCGGCCGCCCATCCTTCATCGTGAAGAGCTTGGCGTTCGGTACTTTGTCGCCCACCTTGATGCTCATGTTTCCCCCAATGGTTTTCTGACAGCGAGAACGAGGAGTCTGCAGACTCGGCGCGGTAAGCGCAATTACTGCCACGCAAAGGTGGGTTGCTCGTAGTGCGCGACGCGCGTCGGGTGGCCGTGGATACACACCTCCCGAAACTGAAACAGGATCGCAGCAGTCGGCGCGGCAATCCACGAATCGCCCACCGGCATGCGCAAAACCGGCCGCGAGCTCTCCGGAATGTCCTCCAAGACCGGCGCATCCGAGCGCAAAAACTCGGCAACGGGAATGCGGTGAATGCTCTCGACCTCGGCCTCGTGGGGCGTGAGCGCGTGACCGGCACCTGCCCACACCACGACCGGCGTGATGACGAATCCCGAGCGGGTTTTGAAATCGTCGAGCCGGCCGAGCACTGCGGACACCGGCAGTTCGAGGTCGACTTCCTCCGCCATCTCCCGCAATGCGGTCTGCTCTGGCGTCTCGTCTGCATCGATGCGGCCGCCCGGTAGTGCCCACTGCCCAGCATGATTGCGCAGGCGACTCGAGCGGCGCGTCAGAATGAGGGCCGCTCTCGACTGCCACGCATCGTGCATCGGCAGACCCGCTAGATTCGCGCCGAAGGCTTCGTCGACGACCGTCACCGCGACGGCCGCGGCACGGTGGCGGTGATCGCCCATCTCGTGCACTTCGAACGCCGCGAGATTGGCGATGATGTGGCGCTTGAGCGCTTCGTCGCAGTCCATGTTGCTGCCCTACGGAGAAGCCGGTAGCTTGCCAAAACCCGCGCCGGAATCAAAAGGTTAGATGATCAACGAGCGGATCGCTCTGGCCTGCGGAATTGCCGCCGTGGCGCTTTGGTCGACGGTCGCCACGGGCTTCAAGCTGGGGCTCACCGTAATGACGCCGGTACAGCTCTTGAGTCTTGGCAGCCTGATCTCGCTTGCGTTCTTCACGCTGGCGCTGCTGACGTCGGGGCGCACACGATCTGTACTGTCGATGCGCCCCGCGCGAATCGCCCAGGTCGCGGCGCTCGGCCTGCTCAATCCCTTCGGCTACTACCTCGTGTTGTTCGAGGCGTACGACCGGCTCCCGGCGCAGATTGCTCAACCCCTGAACTACACGTGGGCGATCACGCTCGCACTGCTCGCGGTGCCCATCCTCGGCCAGGCGCTGTCGCGCCGCACACTGCTCGGCATCATGGTGAGCTATGTCGGCGTCAGCGTGCTCATCGTCGGCGGCGCTGACATCGAAGCGGAAGGGCTCGACCCCTTCGGAGTTGCACTCGCGCTCGGTAGCACACTGCTGTGGTCGAGCTATTGGCTGGCATCCGTGCGCCTCAAAGGTGATGCCCTCGTCGACCTATGGTTCGGTTTCGCAGTCGGCGCACCGGCCGTCACCCTGGTGTGCATCGCTACCGATGGCTTGCCAGTGCTGGACGCGGCTGCGCTTGGCTATGGCGTGTGGGTGGGCTTGATCGAGATGGGTGTCACCTTCCTGCTTTGGCAGGTCGCGTTGTCGCGCACGGCACATGTAGGAAGCATGGCGCAGCTCATATTCCTGTCGCCGTTCGTCTCACTGGTATTGATCGATCGCGTGCTCGGCGAAGCCGTGCAGGGAAGCTCCGTGCTCGCGCTCGTGCTGATCGTGGCCGGCGTCACAATCACGAGAAGCTCGAGAAGCGCCACGATTTAGCCCGATAGTGGAAGCATCGTCGGTCGGAGCGGCTTGTGTAGATGGGGACAGTTTACCTATTTCCTACTCACAGGTTCGTCGTCGGCGCGCTCTCGACGCGCGGGCAAGCCCGCAAACCTGTGAGTAGGAAATAGGTAAACTGTCCCCGATTTAGCTCCGCAACACGGTGCCGGCAAACGCGCCGGCATGCTGACCATGCGCCATGAACACTTCACCGTTGACGATCGTGTAGTCGTAGCCGACCCCACGTTGCACGAACCGGCCCGCACCCCCCGGAAAGTCGTGCACATATTCGGGCGCGGGTAGCTTGAGTCCAGCGAGATCGATGACATTGACATCCGCGAATGCACCGGGCCGCAGCACGCCGCGATCGGCAATACCGAACAACTCCGCCGTGTCGGAGGTCAGACGGCGAACGGCTTGCTCGATCGACATCAGCTTCCGATCGCGTACCCAATCACGCAGAAAGACGGTGGGTTGACTCGCGTCCATGATCTGGCCGACATGCGCGCCGGCATCTGCGAGCCCCAACACCACCGTGGCGTTACCAATCATTTCTTCCACTGCTTCGGGGCGCTGATTGAGGATCGCGTAGGTGAACACGGCCCGTCCTTCACTGCGCAGCGTCAACTCACAGAACGCCGCGGCCGGCGAGAGGTTCATCGACTTCGCAATCCCGGCAAGGCTATTGGCCGTGGTCGGGTAGTAGGCAGCGTCACCGGGATCGAGGAAATACACCTTGCCGGGCGCCACCCAACCGGGCTGTTGGTCGGCTTCGGCAATCAGCGCGGCGCGACGTTCCGCATCGCGCAAGATCGCGAGCCTGCCTTCCAGATCGAGATCGCGCAACACCTTCCATTCCGCGACGTTGTCCCATGGGGTGCGGCCACAGGAGAGACCGATCAGGAGCCCGATGCCGCGCACCGTCGTCTGCGGACGCACGTTTGCACCGGCTCGGTTGCCAGCCTCGGCGAACTCGATCGCGCGCTTGTACAACTCGGGACGTGCATCGGCTTGCGAGATGCCGAACGTCACCGGACGGCCGGTCTCACGGCTCAGATCCGACATCCACGCGATTTCCGCGCGGCTCTTGTCATAGTGCTCGGTATCGCCTTCGAAACGCGGCGCCGACTCGAACACGCCACGGCCGAGCCGTCCCAGCACCCGCCCGATGGCCATCATCTCTTCGGTTTCTGCCCACGTACCCGGCACGTGCCGCCCGTCGGGCACCTTGTGCAGCCGAGTCCGCGACGTCGAGAAGCCCAATGCGCCACTGCGTATGGCTTCCTCGACCAGATCGCACATCTCGGCGATCTCCTCACTGTTGGCAGCGACTTGGTCCGCCGAGCGATCACCCATCACGTAGTAGCGCACCGCGCAGTGGCCAACCATGCCACCGACGTTGATGCCCTTCGGCATACGATCGATGGAACTCAAGTATTCCCCGTAACTCACCCAATCCCATGGCAGACCGTTCAAGATGCCGTCGGCCGGAATGTCTTCCACCGACTCCATCATTTCAGCCAAGAACTGCCGATCGTTCGGTTTGCAGGGTGCAAAGGTCACACCGCAGTTGCCGATGACGACCGATGTGACGCCGTGCCAACAGGACGACGACAAGAGCGGATCCCAGGCGATTTGCGCATCGAGGTGCGAATGAATGTCGACGAAACCCGGTGTCACCACGCGGCCGTCGGCCTCGATCTCACAGCGGCCCTTTCCGACGTCCGCGCCAATGGCCGCGATGCGATCGCCGTCGATGGCGACATCGGCCACGCGAGCCGGCGCGCCGGTGCCATCGACGACCTGACCATTGCGGATGACGATGTCGTGACTCATGGATGCCTCCCCGTCAATGCGAATGATTCGATTCTATGCCAGGCGCGGCGAGCTATGTCTCGGCGGCTAGTGCGGCCTGAACCGCCGCACGCTCCAGCATGCGTCCCTGATGCGCTTGTACCTTCGGAAAGCGCGCCGGATCGACGCCGTCGGCCGGTAGCCACTGGCCGATCGTGAAGAGATAAGGATCGGCGATCGTGTAGGCATCGCCCATCACCCAGGGCCCGACGAGGAACTCGGATTCGATCAAGGCAAAACACTCGGCCATCGTCTCCGGCACTTTGCGCTTCAATTCGGCAAGCGCCGCTGGATCGTCCGCCCAACGCGTACCGCGCGGGCCATGCGCATGCGCGACGTGAACGGTTGCGCAAAGGTAGTTGTTGAACGCCTGCACGCGCGCAAACTCGTAAGGATCGTCGAGCGGCGCGAGTTCCGCCCCGGGATACCGTTGCGCGACGTATGCCAGGATCGCGGGCGTCTCGGTCAGGATACCGCGCTCAGTCGCGAGCGCCGGTACGCGCGCTTTGGGATTGACGCGGCGGTAGTCGTCACCACGCTGCGCCGCCTTCATGAAGTCGACGCGCTCGAGCGTGAACTCCGCGTTCGCCTCGCGGAGCGCGATGTGTGAGGCGCGCGCACAGGTACCGGGAAAGTAGTACAGCTTCAGCATCAATCGTCTTCCTCTGCACGACGCGAAATGACACTCTCCAGGTATTCGATCGTCTCCTTCGGAAATCCGCCGGGCTTGACGAACGTCTCGTAGAACAGACGGCCAACGGGCGTATAGCCATAGCTCGCAGCGATGTGATTCTCGAACGCGCGCCGCTCCGATGGCGACAGCTCGGCAATTTCCGGGATGATTTGCAGCCGATAGCTCCAGTTCGCGATCTCGAAGTTGGCCACCACCTGAGCGTCTTCCCGGCACAAGCCCGCGCGCACTTCGAGCTCGCGCGTGAATCCACCCGACGAGCCACCGAGCGCGGCATTTGCCGACTTGCGCGCAGCTAGCAAGCGCTCGTTACCCATTTCGGCTAGCAGAATCTGGCGCAGCGCTTCACCCCGTGCTTGCCGAATCGAGCGCCGTAGGTCGGTGCGCGTCTGCCGAATCTGCAGTGCCAAGTAGGCGAGTGTGACGAACACGGCAATCGCGCCCAGCACCTCGCCAATGGCACCCACCGCATCCCAACTCATCGATTCCCTCCCCCTCGCGCCAATTCGAGCGACGATAGCATGCCGAATCTGGCGTCTAGCTGGTTTGGTGCATTGCGGCATCTGCGCCATTCGGACTACTATCGTAGTCACATTTATGACTCATTTGTGCCCATGAAATTCGTGACCGTCCGTGACTTACGGGGTAAGACATCGGAACTGTGGCAGACACTCGAACGTGAGCGTGAGCTGGTCGTCACCAGCAACGGCAAACCCATCGCCATCTTGAGCGCCACAGACGAGGACACGTTCGAGCAATGCGTTTGGGCGTTGCGCCGCAGTCGCGCGCGAGACGCACTCGAACATCTGCAACGCGATGCCGACGCGCGCGGCCTCGCCACATCGACCCAGACTGAGATCGACACAGAAATTGCCAAATCGCGGCGGAGACGCGCCGGTTGAGAATCGTCCTCGACACCAATGTCTTGGTTTCAGCACTCCTCTCGCCACACGGTCCACCCGCCGCGATCGTGCGAATGCTCGTGTCTGGGCAACTATCGCTCTGCTACGACGAGCGCATCGTTTCCGGGTACCGCGACGTGCTGATCCGCAGCCGATTCGCGTTCGACGCAAGGCTCGTCGATGAACTGGTCTCCTTCCTCGAGGCCACAGGCGTGGCCACGCTCGCCGAGCCACTCGCATTGGAACTACCCGATCGCTTTGATGCGATGTTCATCGAGGTTGCGTTAGCGAGCGCCGCGCAGTATCTCGTCACCGGCAACCTACGACACTTTCCCGCACGCTCTCGGCATGGTGTAACCGTCGTCTCACCGCGCGAGTTCATCGATGCCGTCATCAAGTAACAGTAGCGGCGAGGGCGCGTGAACGGTTCTACTACGGCTGGACAATCGTCGGTGCTAAGGCAGGCTGCTCGCGGGCCGGATCGTGCATGCGTAGCAGAGCTACGAGATAGCGTTTGCGGCCTTCCTCGTGCTCAACGCCGTCGCATGCGCCAGCATCCTCACGCTAGCGCCGCTAGCCAAGCGGCAATGGCCTGACCGATCTCGTCGGGCGAGTCTTCCTGCAGGAAGTGGTTGCCTTTCACCGTGACCTCGGTCTGGTTCGGCCAAGTGCGGCAGAACGCCCGCGGCGCACCGGTCAAGATGGCACCCGGCTCGGCATTGATGAAGAGTTTTGGCACGTCGCTTTGCGAAAGCCAAGCGCCATAGTCGGCGACGATCGCGACGACATCCGCGGGTTCGCCCTCGATCGGAATTTGCCGCGGCCAAGTGAGCGTCGGCCGGCGACCTTCGCCCGGATCCTTGAACGGCGCACGATAGACGTTCATCTCGTCATCGGTGAGCTTGCGAAGAATCGACCCTGGCAGCACACGCTCTACGAACACGTTCTTGGCCAGCACCATGTCCTCGCCGGCCGCGGAACGAAACCCCTGGAACACGCCGCGCGCGGCCTCGGGCCACTCGGCCCAGGTCAGTGGCTTGACGATTGCCTCCATGTAGCAAATGCCCTTCACCGCTTCGCGATGGCGGTTCGCCCAGTCGAACCCGAGCGCCGAGCCCCAATCGTGGATGACGAGCGCGACGTCATTCGTCACACCCAGCGCGTCGAGTGCCGCGTCGAAATACTTGCGGTGCTCGACGAATGTGTAGCGATCGGGGCCCGAGGGTTCGAGCTTGTCGGAGTCGCCCATGCCGATCAGATCGAGCGCGATACAACGGCCCTGGTTCGTCAGATGCGGCATGACGTTGCGCCAGAGATACGAAGACGTCGGATTGCCGTGCTGAAACACGATGGGATCGCCCTCGCCAATCTCGACATAGGCCATCGTCTTGCCCAGCACGTCGATGCGCTTCTTTGGATGAGCCTTTGCTCCGAGCGGCATGTCAGTTTCCCTTGAACGCCGGTTTGCGTTTTGCGAGAAAGGCCGCAATGCCCTCGCCGCCGTCGTGAGTCGCGGACATGTCGGCGATGGCACGCGACTCGAGTTCCATTTGCGTTTCTAGCCCGTTGTCGAACGAGGCATTGAGCAGCTGCTTGACGGCACCGAACGCAAGCGTTGGGCCCTGAGCAAACCGCCTCGCCTGGCCAAGTGCCGCGTCCATGAGCTTGGCAGCCGGCACCACCTGATTCACGACACCCCAATCGAGTGCTTCGTCGGCCGACAGCATGCGATTGGTGAGCATCAACTCCCGCGCGCGTCGATCACCGATGCGCCGCGGTAGGAAATAGGTCGAGCTGCCGTCAGGCGCGAGGCCCGCGTTCGTGTAGGCCATTACGAACGAGGCACTGTCCGCCGCAATCGTGAAGTCGGCGGCCGCGGCCAAGCTGAACCCTGCACCCGCGGCAATGCCGTTCACCGCGGCAACGACCGGCGCGTTCATGCGCGTGAGACGCGCGATGCCGGCGTGCAAATACACCGTGATCTCCTTGAGCTTGCCTTTCAGATCGGCCCCGGCCGCACCGAATGCCTTCAGATCGCCGCCGAGGCAAAACACCGTCCCGGCACCGGTCAGCACAACTGCGCGGACCGTCGGATCGTCGTCACATGCCGTCGCCGCGAGCATGAACTCGCGCGCCAAGACTTCGTTGATGGAATTCGCGGCGTTCGGCCTATTCAGCGTCAGGATTGCGACACCATCGTCGCCGCGCTCGAGCTTGATGGTCGAGTAGCTCATTTCTGCGCACTCCCAATGAGTTTCAAGTAGTCGTGAATGGCCTGCGCCTCGAAGCCAGCATGCAGCGTATTGCGCTCGGCGAGCGTAACGACCTCGGCCAAGGTGTGCCAGCCGATCTTCTTCAGCTCGCTGCGATCGAACTCGAGAATGCGGCCATCGAACTCGCAACCATAGACGCGATTCAGCGAGCCTTTGTAGCGGTAGTCACCCACTTCGGCGAGATCAGCAACGTGCACCGACAGCTCTTCTCGCAATTCACGCCGGGCTGTGGCGATCAAGTCCTCACCATACTCGATGCGTCCGCCCGGCAAACCCCACCGATTGAAGACGAAACGACCGTGATGTACGACGAGCAAGAAGCGGTCACCCTGCTTCAGGATGCACCGCACCGTGCGAAAGCGATGCCAATCGGTGCGACTCAACGTACCGTCCGCATCGCCGCCCAAGCGGCGTCGGCAAAAATACCCTTCACTTCGACCGGCGACGACTGACTCTGCCCGGCCAGCCAATTGCGGGTGTAGTCCTGAATCGGGCCACTGATGATCGGCACGTAGGTGTCCGGCGGCAGGCGCTTCATGTCACCGGCAGTGACGAACGGCGCGAACCAGGAGAACACTTCGACGATGTAGTCGCGGTGAATGCGCTTCAGTTCGGCACGTGCAGCGTCCGGAAATGCGATGTCGCGGGAGTGCAGGAGAAAACGCGCTAGATCCGGATGCTTGGTGACCCAATCGCAGTATTGTGTGACCACCAGCCGCACGCCGGCTTCGGCGCTCTTGCGGCGTTTGAGCTTCTTCACCAGATCGGCATTGAGGCGCTGTATGCCGTCGATGAACACACCGCTCGCCACACCTTCCTTGCTGCCGAAGTGGTGATAGAGGCTACCGATGCTCGCGCCGCTCTCACGGCAGATGTCCTCGACCGTGGTCGATGCGAGCCCAAAGCGCGTGAAGCAGTCGAGCGCGGCACTCAAGATCGATTGCCGGCGCGCGCGCGTTCCGGCGCGCATGACGGTCTTGCGGCTGCCCATGGCAGAATCCTAATCTAGAATGAGATTCTAGTAAAACGAGCGTCGATTGGTTACAGTCGACGCATCCTTCCGTCTTTCTCGGAGCTTGATCCATGGACATAGATCTCTCACCGGACGACCTGAAGTTCCGCGCCGAGGTGCGTGAGTTTCTGTCGAGCAGTGCCTACAAGCCCGGTGCCGACTACGGCAAGTGGCGCGACGAGTGGTTCGCCAAGGCGAAAGCCAAGGGCGGCTGGGACGTGCCGAAGTGGCCGAAGGAGTTCGGCGGTCCCGGCTGGACACCGACGCAGCACTACATCTGGGAACAAGAGACCGCACAGGCGACACTGCCGTGGGATATGCCGTTCGGTATCGGCATGTTGGCACCCATCCTCATGGGCTATGGCTCGAAGGAGCAGCAAGAGCGCTTCCTGCCGGACATCCGTGCCCGCAAGGTGAACTGGTGCCAGGGATACTCCGAACCAGGTGCCGGGTCCGACCTCGCATCGCTCAAGACCAAGGCGGTACTGTCCGAAGACGGAAAATACTACACCGTCAATGGCACCAAGATCTGGACCACGGCCGCACACATGGCGGACTGGATCTTCTGCCTGACGCGCACACAGGACACGGGCGTTCGCCAAGAAGGCATCACGTTCCTGCTGTTTCCCATGAAGCAGCCGGGCATCGAAGTGAAGCCGATCATCACGTTGGGCGGCGCACACTCCGTGAACACGGTGTACATCACCGACGTGAAGGTGCCGGTCGAAAACCGCATCGGCGAAGAAGGAAAGGGTTGGACGTACGCGAAGGGCCTGTTGCAGCACGAACGAACCGGACTCGCCGGCATATCCCGCTCGCTGGTGGCGCTCGAGAAGCTCAAGGAACACGCAGCATCGGTGAAGCGCGGCAACGCAACGCTCATGGACGAACCCGCGTTCCGTGCCAAAGTGGCAGCACTCGAGGTCGACTTGATGGCGCTCGAATTCACCGAACTCCGATCGCTCGCGGCCGCGGCCAAGGGCGGAGCCCTTGGTCCAGAGTCGTCGATCATGAAGCTCAAAGGTACGGAGATTCAGCAGCGCATCGCCAAGCTGACGGTGGAGGCCGGCGGCATCTATGCGGCCGGTTGGGGTATGCCGATCGGTGCCAAGTTCGCGCGCGGCGGGATGGCCAGTTACTTGGCGAGCCGCGCCTACACCATCTACGGCGGTGCAAGCGAAGTGCAGAAGGACGTCATCGCCAAGAACGTGCTCGGCATCCGCTCGAGTCAGAAGTAACGGAGAGCCCATCGATGAATTTCAACTACACGGATGAACAACAGCTCTTGAGCGATAGCGTTGAGCGCTTCGTCGCCGAGAACTACGATCTGGAAGCGCGCAAGAAGATCGTCGACGGCGAGCCCGGCTTCTCCCGCGAGCATTGGCGATCGATGGCCGAGCTCGGTTGGCTCGCATTGCCATTCGCGGAAGCCGACGGCGGTTTCGGCGGGACTCAAGTCGAGACCATGATTCTCATGGAATCGTTCGGGAAAGGGTTGGTCGTGGAACCATACGTCGCCAGCATCGTATTGGGCGGCGGTGCACTCCGGCGCGGCGGCTCGAAGGCGCTGAAAGAGAAGCTGATGCCCGGCGTGATCGACGGCAGCGTGCAACTCGCGTTCGCCTACGCCGAGGAGCAAGCGCGTTTCGACCTCGAGGATGTAGTGACCGCGGCGAAGGCAGATGGCGACGGCTTCGTCATCAATGGCGCCAAGTCGGTGGTGCAAAATGCAGCGACGGCTACACACATCGTCGTCTCGGCGCGCACAAGCGGCGGGCAAGTCGACACGAACGGCATCACCCTCTTCTTAGTCGATGCCAAGGCAGACGGCATCGAGCGCTACGACTACCCGACGGTCGATGGTCTGAGAGCTTCGGAAGTGAAGTTCAAGAACGTGCGCGTCGGCAAAGATGCCGTCCTCGGTGACGTCGGCAAGGGCTTCGAGATTCTCAATGCCGTAGCCAATGACGGAATTCTGGCGCTTTCTGCGGAAGCGGTCGGCGCGATGGAAGTGCTGTACAAGGACACGGTCGCATACACCCAGGAGCGCCAGCAATTCGGCCATCCGCTATCCGACTTCCAAGTGCTACAGCACCGGATGGTGGAAATGTTCATGGAGTACGAGCAGTGCAAGTCGTTGCTCTACCGCGCCACCATGGAGACGGCCAACGACTCGCCCACGGCACAGCGTACGATTCACGCACTGAAGCATCTCGTCGGACGCGCCGGCATATTCGTCGCGGAGAACGCCGTGCAGCTGCACGGCGGAATGGGCATGACCGAAGAGCTGCGCATTGGTCACTACTTCAAACGCATCGTCGTCATTGATTCCGTGTTCGGTAATACCGACCACCACCTCAAGAAATTCGCCGCGTGACCGACGCGCGAGCGCGTGTGATGTCGACTACCAAGCTCGTCATCGCCGCGCTCGCCGTAACCTCCATACCGGTTACTGCCAGCGAGTCGCTCGCGATATTCGTCGAAGAGTTCAGCGCACAGATCGAAGCACCCGGACTTTCCGCCGCGGTGCGGTATCCGGACGGTCGCATCGAGACCGCAGTTGCAGGCTTCGCCGATGTCGAGGCGCGTACGCCGATGACCGCACGCACACGTCTTCAAGGTGGCAGCACCGGCAAGACGTTCGTCGCTGCGCTCACCATGCTGCTAGTCGAGGATGGCGTGCTTGCTCTCGACGATCCGCTGTCGCGTTGGCTGGGCGAGGAGATTTGGTTCGACCGATTACCGAACGCGCGCTCGATCACCCTCTCGCATCTCCTCTCGCACAGCGCAGGGCTCCGCGATCACGTGCACGAACCCGACTTTGCGCTCGGCGTTGCCTGGCATCAGTGGACGCAGCGTGAGTCACCCATGCCGGTAGTCCAAGAGATCGGCTACATCTTGGACGAAGCACCGTTGTTTGCACCGGGCCAAGGCTATAGCTACACGGATACCGGTTATCTGTTGCTCGGCCTCGTCATCGAACGGGCGACCGGGCGGGACTATTACGCGCTGCTCACAGAGCGCATCCTCACGCCGTTAGCGCTCACGGACGTGCGTCCAGCCAACACGCGTGCCATCGACGGCCTCGCTGCCGGCTATTCTGAGCCGACGCTGCTCACGCGGCTCGGTCGCGTCAGCGGCAAGTTGCTGGATGACGAGGGCCACCTCGCCATCCACCCGCTCATCGAATGGACCGGCGGCGGACTCGCGACCACGCCGACCATGCTGGTCGAGTTCTACGCGGCCTTGGCGACCGGGCGTATCGTGCGGCCGCCAAGCTTTGCACTCATGATGAGCGCAGGCTATCGCCAATCCGGCGGCTCCGACGACCACTACGGTTATGGCCTCAGCGTTTCCACGCTCGACGGTCGCCGAGCCATCGGTCATGGCGGCTTCTTTCCCGGCTATCGCACCTACGCGCTGCACCTCGTCGACGACCGCCTCACGATCGCTGTGCAGACCAACACCGACCGCCCTGTCGACCCCACCCCAGTCAGGCAGTTCCTCGCGCGGCTGGCAGCACGCGCGCCTTGAGTTATCCTGGAGGCGATCTCAAGGGAGGGATCGTTCATGGCCTATCGTCATTTGTTACTCGACATCGATCGCGATCGTCACGTCGCGACCGTCACACTCAACAAGCCCGAACGACTCAACGCCATTGACCAAGACGACAAGTTCGACATTCTCGACGTGATCGACAAACTCAATGCCGACGATGACGTCTGGGTGATCATATGGACCGGCGCCGGGCGCGGATTTTGCTCGGGCGCCGATCTGCAGGGTCCGCGACCATCCGAGCGCGAACAGCCGCTGAATGGCCTGCTCGACGAAGAGACGTGGATCAGCCGTCAAGGCAGGGCACTATACGAGGTCGACAAACCGATGATTGCGGCGGTGAATGGTGTTGCCGCCGGCGCGGGCTTCTCGCTCGCGCTCTGTTGCGACCTTCGCGTCGGCACACCCCACAGTCGATTCGTCAGCGTGTTCCAGGAACGCTCACTGCCGCCTGAGGGCGGCATGTCGTTTCTGCTATCGCGTGTGGTCGGACTGTCGCGCGCGATGGACATCTGCCTCACGAGCCGGCGTGTCGAAGCCGAGGAAGCGTTTCGCATCGGCTTGCTCGACCGCTTGGAGCCAGTAGAGGAACTGATGACGGCGGCCAATGCGCTTGCCGACCGTATGTGTCATTTGCCACCCGCTGCGGTGCGCGTATCGAAGCGTGCAATCAGAGCAGGACTCGAAGCGAGCTTCGCGGCTGCCACGGCCAACGAAACGAAGTACGGTGGCATCGCACGGCGCGCGAAGCATGATGCCGAAGAGTCGGTGAAGTCGTTCGTCGAGCGCCGCACGCCTCGCTACACCGGACGCTGATCCTCAGGATCGCCAACGATCCCGCAGTGCGTCAGCGAGCGCGCGGCCTCGCGCTTCACCGCGGGTCCGCGCTGGCATCGCCTGCTCCGGGTCCATGAGGTTTGGGCCGAGCGCCGCTAGATCGTCGGCGTCGGGCACGATCTTCACACAGGCCGAGCCGGCTCGATCGAGAATCGCGATTTCTTCGTCGATACAGCGCTCGGCCAATGCACCAAATCCCCCGGTTCCTTTTGCGATCGGTGCAATGATCACGGTCAATTCGGGTCTGTGTGCGGCGAGCACGTCTGCAGAAGTGCAAGAACGAACACCACCGTCCATGAATCGTCGTGCGCCGATGGCAATTGGCGGAAACAGCCCCGGCACCGCACAGGACGCCGCAATGGCACGATGCAGCGGCGCACCGCTGGCGCGATCGTGCACGGCGAGCGCTCCGGTCGCGACATCGACCGCAATGAGCGACAGACGCTCGTGTGGCCAATCGTCGACGCCAACGCTGCCGCCCGTTGCGGCAATGAAGTCATCCTCGGTGATGGTTCGCGCCGCCGCCGCGAGTGCACCGATCTCCTTCAGAAAGTCGATGTCGATCGTCTCGATCGCCACCCACCTTCCGAATACTTTGCCGAGCGTCGCCATGTCCGGCCCACCCTCGAGTGCGGGAATGGCCACCGCGGTCCTTGGTGCATCGATCCGCAGGTCCTGACCAGCGGCAATGCGTGTGCCCACGATGCTGCCCGCTGAAGTCCCGACGATGGCCTCCGCGGCACGTAGATCCACCCCGGCATCGAGCATCCCCGCCACGACGCCGGTCTCCCAGGCCACACCGACCACACCACCGCCACCGAGAACCAACGCTTGCCGCACCGGACGCTCCGAGCCTGTCGCAAAATCCGGGACAGTTTACCTATTTCCTACTTGCAGGTTTCCGCCTGACGTGGGCGGTGGCAAATTTCGGCTCCGAGGCGACGTTGACTCACAGCACGACCTCGATCAGGTAGGGGCCGTCGGTTGCGAGCGCGGCCCGCAAGCCGTGATCGAACTCGACGCAGGTCGCCGCCCGCATACCAGGCACGCCCATGCTGCCGGCGAGTTGTATCCAATCGATGTTCGGGCTCGACAGATCGAACAAGCTTGCCGCTTTCGCGCCCACTTCGTTGATGCCGAGCCTTCGGTACTCGACATCGAGAATGCCGTAGCTCTTGTTCGAATAGATCACCGTCACCACGTTCAGCCGCTCGCGCGCCTGCGTCCACAGACATTGAATCGTGTACATGGCACCGCCATCCCCGAGCAGCGCGAACACCTGTCGATCCGGGCACGCGATCGCCGCACCGGTTGCCACCGGACCGCCCTGACCGATGGATCCACCGGTGAGATTGAGCCAGGTGTGTCGAGCCGCTCGTTGCAGAATCGGATAGGCCGCGCCACCGCCGCCGGAGTCGACCGCGACGATTGCACCGTCGGCGAGATGATGCGCAAGCACTCGGGCCGCATTGCCGGTGCTGATGCGACCTTCGGGCAGACCAGCGCGCTGCGCGCCTACCGGCCGAAAACCCTCGTCGGCATCGATCGCATCGGCCAGCCGCGCGAGTGCGTCTACGCAATCTTCGTGGCGGTGCGCGAGGCGCACGACCGCGCAATCACTCGGCACCAAGCTACTCGGCATGTTTCGGTAGGCGAAAAAGCTGACCGGCGCCTCGGCACCCACCAGCACGATGCGCCGAACGTCCTTCAACGTCTCGAGTACTTGTTCCGGGAAGTACGGCATGCGCGCCACGGCGGGTAGATCGGGACCGCTCTCGACTCGCGCGGGGAAGGTGGGTGAGAACATCCGCGCACCGGTCGCTGCCGCAATTCGGCCGGCGGCACAGACACCGGCTTCACCGAGGCCGGCACCGTCGAGCAGCAACACCGCATGCGCATCGAGCTCGAGTTTCGCCGCGACAACTGCGGCATCGGTCACGCGCGGCCGACCGGACGTCGGTGCGGGCGACGCGTCGCGACCTTCTCCCCAAGCACAATCCGCGGGCACGATCAGGGTTGCGACGTTGCCGAGCGGATTCGGATTGGGAGAGAGTGCGGCCGCAACGGCGGCCCTTGCGTCTCCCGCGAGACCTTCCGCAGTGCGTGCCGTTCGAATCCACGCCGATACCGGTTTCGCCACCGCCTCCACGTCCGAGGTCAAGGGCGCATCGTAGGCGACGTGGTGGATGGCATGATCGCCAACGATGTTGATGAGAGGTGTGCCCGCACGCCGTGCGTTGTGCAGATTGGCTATGCCGTTTCCCAATCCCGCGCCGAGGTGCAACAACGTCGCCGCGGGCCGGCCGACCATTCGCCCATAGCCATCTGCAGCGCCGGTGCAAACGCCTTCGAACAGGCACAACACAGGGCGCATACCATCCACTTCGTCGATCGCCTGCACCATGTGCATCTCGGACGTACCGGGATTCGCAAAGCAAACGCCGACGCCACCATTCACCAACGCTCTGACCATGCTCTCGGCGCCGTTCATGACTGTTCT
>QJXZ01000089.1 GCA_003248125.1 Gammaproteobacteria bacterium
GTCGCGCGCAGCCTTCCTTGCAACGAGGTGACGAAGATGAAACTAAAAGTAGGTTACCGCGCACTGATCGAGGCCGCGGAAAGGGAAATCGAGACACTCGACGTGGAACGCGCACGCGCACTGTATGGCGACGACGATACTGTGTTCGTGGATCTGCGAGATCCGCGCGAGCTCACGCGCGAAGGCAAGATTCCGGGCGCCTTCCACGCACCGCGAGGCATGCTCGAGTTCTGGGTCGATCCCGAAAGCCCCTATCACAAGGATGTGTTCTCGTCCGGCAAACGCCTCGTGTTCTATTGCCAGAGCGGCTGGCGGTCGGCACTCGCAACGCAAGCCGTGCAGCAGATGGGCTTGCCGCGTGTCTGTCACATCGGCGGCGGATTCAGCGCATGGAAGGCGGCGGAAGCACCCGTCGAGACTGTCAGCAAATGATTCAGCGGTGCAATGCGGCCAACACGTCCAATTGGCTGCGATAGCCGGCGGCATCGGCGTAGCGAATCGCAACAACGATACGATCCACACCTATTTCTTCGAACTGCTCGACACGGGTGCGCGCGGCGGTGCGATCGTTCTCGGCAATCGCCGTCATCACTGTCACCGATCCACGTTCGCGTCCCAGCGCGTCGGTGAGCTCGCGATATCTGCGAATGGGCCCCGCAAGGTCTTGCGGGTGCCTGGCCATCGGTAACCAGCCGTCGCCGTAGCGAGCGGCGCGGGTCAGTGCGTGAGGGGCACTACCGCCGACCAGAATGGGTGGCTTCGGCGGCCTCGGCTTGAATAAGAACGGCTGAGCGTTCGCGATCACGACATCGGCCGCGAAGCACGCATTCAGGAACTCGAGCGTTTCATCGGTGCGCCGGCCGCGTTCGCGACGCGGCACACCGAGCGCTCGAAATTCGGCATCCATCCAGCCAACGCCGACGCCGAGCAACAGTCGGTTTCCCGACAACTCTTGGACGGCGGCCACCGATTTCGCGAAGGGGAGTGGCGCGCGGTACGGCACTACCATCACGCCGACGCCGAGCCTGACGCGCTCTGTGAAACCCGCCATCCACGCGAGTGTGGTTAGCGGGTCCACGTAGCGGCCGTCGGAGCCTTCTGCATCGTCGGGCGGAATGGCGATGTGGTCGGTGATCCAGAGCGACTCGAGTCCAATGTCTTCGACCGCCAGCGCGCACTCGCGCATCGTGTCCGCCATGGATTGCTGCCCCATGTTGCGCAGCGTCACCCCCAACTGCACAATCGCGCCCTCCCCGACAACGGCGTAGCACACGCGAATTATGCGACGCGTGGCCATCAATGTCCTCGCCTTCAGCGGCGGCTTCGTGATCATGTCGCTCGAGTTGCTCGGCGGCCGCGTGCTGGCGCCTTACTTCGGCAACAGCATCTACGTTTGGGGCAGCATAATCACGGTGTTCATGCTGTCACTTGCCGTGGGTTACTTGCTCGGTGGGCGGCTTTCGCTGCACGCGCCCTCGTTCAGAAGGCTCGCCCTCGTGTTCATGGTCGGTGGTGCACTGCTGTTGCCTCTGACTTTGTTCGCAGAGCCACTCATGAATTGGGTATTCGAGCGTATCGAGGACCCGAGATACGGTTCGCTGCTCGCCGCCAGCATTCTGTTCGTGGTACCCACCGTCGTGCTCGGTGTGATTAGCCCCTATTCGGTGCGACTTCTGATCACCGAAACACACCACTCGGGGGCCGTCGCCGGCACCCTGTATTTCGTCTCGACGCTCGGTAGCGCGCTCGGTACGCTCGGCACGTCGTTCTACTTCGTGCTTTGGTTCGAGATCGATACCATTCTGTCGATGCTCGCAGTCGCCCTGCTGGGGCTAGGCGCAATAGCGGCTTTGCTCGGCCGCAAGGTAGCGCCATGAAGACGGGTGGATCGTTGCTCGTTGTGCTGGTTGCAACGACGATCGGTACCGTCGATGCGGCCACCATTCATTCCGAACGATCGCTCTATCAAACGATTCTGGTGACACGCGTCGCCGATCAGGTGTGCCTGAAATTCTCGGTGCGCAGCAACGAACGCAACCAATCGTGCAAGGACCTGCGCCGCCCGCGCCGATTGGTGTTCGGTTACACACGCATGATGCTCGCGAGCCTTCTGTTGCAACCGGCCCCAGAACGAATTCTCGTGGTCGGTTTGGGCGGCGGCTCGTTACCCACCGTGCTGTCGGAGCTGTTTCCCGACGCGGCCATGGATGTCGTCGAGATCGACCCTGCGGTAGTGCGCGTCGCCAAGGCTTATTTCGGGTTTACACCATCGACCGGGATGCACGTGCACGAGATGGATGCGCGCGTATTCGGTAAGCGCGCAGCGCGGCGCGGCGCACACTACGACCTCATCCTGCTCGATGCTTTCAACGGCGACTACATCCCCGAGCACCTGCTCACGCGCGAATATCTGACAGAGACGCGCAGGTTGCTTGCAACGGGGGGTGTGCTGGCCGCGAACACATTCGCCATCAGTGCGCTTTACGACCACGAATCAGTAACTTACGAGTCTGTCTTCGGGAGGTTTCTCAACTTCAAGATGCCCGACTCTGCAAATCGTGTGGTGCTCGTGCGAAGCGGGCCATTACCGTCCCAAGACGCGCTCACTATGCGTGCCAAGGCATTGGCCAAGACGCTCGCACCCTACGGCGTACCCATCGCGCGCTATCCGGGGCGCATGAGCAGCGCACGTGACTGGGATACCGAGGTCCGCGTGCTCACCGATCAGTACGCGCCAGCGAATCTGCTCAACGCGCCACCCTGAGTGTCAGCTGCTGCGCTGATTCTGCCAGTAACGATCCTTGAGCAAGCGCTTGTACAGCTTGCCGGTGGGGTGCCTCGGCAACTCCGCCTCGAAATCCACCGAGCGTGGGCACTTGATGTGCGACAGCTGACTACGGCAGTACGCCATCAGTTCTTGTGCCAACGCCGGTCCAGCAGCGGTCATGTCCCGTGGCTGCACGACCGCTTTCACTTCCTCACCGAACTCTTCGTTCGGCACGCCCAACACGGCGACGTCGACCACGGCGGGATGCGTGATCAGCACGTTCTCCGCCTCTTGCGGGTAGATGTTCACACCGCCCGAGATGATCATGAAATGCTTGCGGTCGGTGAGGTACAGATAACCTTCTTCGTCAACGTATCCCACGTCGCCCAACGTGCTCCAACCTTTGGCATGCCGTGACGCGGCAGTCTTTTCCGGATCCTTGTGGTACTCGAACACACCACCGCCCCCAAACCAGATGGTGCCGGGCTCACCGGCGGGCAACTCGTTGCCGTCGTCGTCGCAAATGTGAATCTCACATCCCAGCGGTCGACCCACGGAGCCTTTGTGCGCGAGCCACTCGGCGCTGTTCAGCTGCACGAAGCCATTACCTTCCGTGCCGGCGTAATACTCGTAGATGACCGGCCCCCACCACTCGATCATCTGTTCCTTGACCGGGATCGGGCACGGCGCAGCGGCATGAATGGCACACTCGAGCGACGATAGGTCGTACTGCATGCGCACGTCCTCGGGCAGCTTGAGCATGCGCACGAACATCGTCGGCACCCATTGGCTGTGCGTGATGCGGTACCGCTCTATGTACTCGAGCGCGCGCTCGGCATCGAAATGTTCCATCACTACCACTTGTGTGCCGTTGCGCAAGCACGTCATCGTGAATCCAAGCGGTGCTGCGTGGTAGAGCGGCGCCGGCGACAGGTAGATGCTCTGCGCAGTCGCCCCATAGAGCATCTGCATGATCGGCATACCAACCCCCTCGCCGAACTTCTGGCCGCTCAATGCGCGCTTCACGCCCTTCGGGTAGCCGGTGGTTCCAGACGAGTAGAGCATCGACTGCCCTTCCATCTCGTCAGCGATGGGGGTAGCCGGCATCGCGGCGAGTGCGTCTTGCCACGACTCGAAGCCGTCGATCTCACCATCGATGACGAAGCACGCTTCCAGCCGCGGCGCCTTCGCCTTGACGGGTGCCGCGACATCGCGTCGCGCAGCCGATGTAATGAACGCTTTCGCTTCGCAGTTGTTGACGATGTACTCGACTTCCTTCTGCTGCAGTCGCCAGCTGATCGGCGTGTAGTACAAGCCCGCGCGTTGCGCGGCCCAACAGATCTCGAAGAAGCACGGATGATTCTCGAGCAGAATCGCGACGTGATCGCCGACCTCCAATCCGAGCTTCCGAAACAACTGCGCGCCGCGATTCGATGCGTCGTCGAGCTCCTTGTAGGTGACCGCGAGACCCGTCTCGGCCATGACGTAAGCGATCTTGTCAGGCGTTTCCGCCGCAATTGTGCCCGGGTGCATGCACCTGCCCTACCAATGACGAGGCGCTGAAAATATTGGCTTTGCGCCGATTGTGCAATGTGAGCGAGCGCCGGCCGGCATCGCGCGCGATGCCGTCGGCATGAAACAGCTACGTAACACTTCTTTCTTGCGCACCTTCAAAGGCCGGCATACTCTCGGTCGACTCATCTCAAGGCTCGGGAGGCAGGGAACCCCGATGGCCAATACCGGACAATTCAACGTGTGCTGCAGCGGAACGTTGCATGTCGACGTACACCGTGGCGGTCTGCGTGGGATGTTCCGGCGTGCCGTCGCTGCCGACTGCGTAGAGTTCTCCGTCTCGGGTATCCGGCTCGAGACCCGCGGCAAGTTCAGCATTGGCGAACAGCTGGTCATCGACCTCTCGATGCACGACCTGCGCATCGAAGAGCTACCCGGCGTCGTACGCAGCGCCACGGCGCGCGCCGATCGCAACTGCTACGAGATCGACTTCACCACCACGGGCCGCCAGCGCGGCGATGCGCTGCACGGCCTTCGCCACATCGCGTCTCACCTTCGTACGCACGATTCGCTCGCGTCGTAGGCCCATGTCGCCCGTCGGTTGAATGTGATCGACTGGCGGTTCCCCTACCCTTCGCAGCGCATGCCGGTGGCGGCTGCCAACGTCGTCGCGACCTCCCAACCACTCGCGGTACAAGCCGGCATCGAAGCGCTTCGTGCCGGCGGCAATGCGGTCGACGCGGCGCTCGCTGCGGCCATCACGCTCACCGTCGTCGAACCGAACAACAACGGTGTCGGGAGCGACGCGTTCGCAATCGTATGGGACGGACACGAGCTCACCGGACTGAACGCCTCGGGTCGTTCGCCTGCCGGCTGGACTCGGGATCGGTTCGCAAGCCATGCAACGATGCCGCAACTCGGTTGGGATGCGGTGACGGTACCTGGCGCCGTCTCGGCATGGGTGGCACTGTCGCAGCGGTTCGGGCGCTTGCCGTTTGCATCCCTGTTCCGGCCAGCAATCGGCTATGCGCGCAGCGGATTTCCGGTTGGTCCGAAGACGGCCTACCACTGGCAATTCGCCGTGGAGCGGCTCAGCGACTTCGATGCCTTCATCGAGCACTTCACCAGCGACGGCCGTGCGCCGCGTGCCGGCGAGGTGTTCCGGCGACCGGATCTGGCCGACACACTGGAAGAGATCGCGCAAACCAACGGCGATTCGTTCTATCGGGGCGTCTTGGCGCGAAGAATTGCCGCACAGGCTGAAATCGACGGCGGCGCGCTCACCGCCGATGACCTGCATAGCCATCGTGCCGATTGGGTGACCCCGATTGCGGCGCGGTACCGCAATGTCGTCGTGCACGAAATTCCGCCGAACGCCCAAGGTTTGGCCGCCCAGATCGCACTCGGCATCCTCGCCCATCACCCACTCGATACCTTGCACGCGGATTCGGCCGAAGTCGTGCATCTGCAAATCGAAGCGATGAAAATCGCCATTCGCGCCGCGTTCGAGCATTTTGCAGATCCGCAGTCGATGCGCTGCTCACCACAGCAATTGCTGGCTGAGAATCGCCTCGAAGTGCTCGCGAAGCAGATCGGCGGCGCAGCGCTCGCGCCACCGCCGCCGCTGCTGGCCGTCAGCCGCGACACCGTTTACCTCGCCGCAGCCGATGCCGAAGGGATGATGGTGTCGTTCATCCAATCCAACTACGAAGGGTTCGGCTCTGGCGTAGTGATTCCGGGCACCGGAATCGCATTGCAGAATCGCGGTAGCGGCTTCGTTCTCGACCCAACTCATCCGAACTGCGTCGCGCCGTCGAAGCGGCCCTATCATACGATCATCCCGGGCTTCGTCACCGATGCCGACGGCGCGCGACTCGCATTCGGCGTCATGGGTGGGCACATGCAGCACCAGGGCCACGTGCAGATGGTGAGCCGTATCTTCGATCACGGCCAAAATCCCCAGGCGGCCAGCGATGCGCCGCGCTGGCGGGTTTTCGGCGACGGCCGAATCTGTGTCGAGACCGGCTTCGATCGCAATGTGGTCGATGAACTACGCAAGCGAGGTCACGACGTGCGCTACGACGAACGGGAAAGCATCTTTGGCGGTGCCCAGCTCATCTATCGCGCCGCCGACTGCTATGTCGGCGCATCCGACCATCGCAAAGAAGGTCAGGCGGCCGGCTTCTAACGTCCGCGCTCAGAACCTGCCGCGTACCACGCCACTCACGGCCTCGATGACGTCCCCGGCATCGCTGCCGACACGCACGCGCACCTTGATCTCGTCACGGCCAACATCCTCGTCGAGCAGCGATTGACCGACCAAGAGCTCACGCTCGGCGGCCACGGGCTCGGCACTCGCCTCCACCAGATGGACGTCGACGCGCTCCGCGAGCGACTCGTCTCGAAGCGGGTCTTCACCCAAGATGTCGATCGAAATCTCGAACGTAACACCACGCTCGACTTCGACTTCGGTGCACGACAATCGATAGCGGTAGGTGAGCAACGCGAGTGCCAAACGGCGTTGCCCGTCAGTCTGCGAAATCGTCAACTCGACGTTGGCAAGTTGCGCCATCTGTCAAATTCCCAATTTGGATCTGAAGAGAAAGTAAACGGCACCGAGGATACACAAGCCGGCCCATAAGTAGTCCCACGTCGGACGCTCCCGCAAATACGGAACCGCGAAGGGCACGAACACGAGGAGGGTAATGACCCCTTGCAGGATCTTGAGCTGGCCAAAGATCCATGGCCGCGCCGACAGATTCTGCAAATGGCCGTGCCAAGGGAACGTCATGAACACGTTGGTCAGCGTCAACGGAGGACCTATGGTGGTCCGGATCGGCGACAAGTGAGTTCCTTCGCGACCGGCATAGCGCTGGCTGCGGAATGTCGCAAACGCGACACCGGTCCACCCCGGCGGTACAGACGGATTCACGAAGGGGGAATGCGGAAGCCGGCACCCCAACCCGATTCACTCGTCTCGCGGTTCGAGCTTGAGTGACGCCGAGTTCATGCAGAATCTCAGGCCGGTGGGCCGCGGTCCGTCGGGAAACACGTGCCCCAAGTGTGCTTCGCATGCGGCACACATCACCTCGGTGCGCACCATACCCATGGACGTGTCTTCGCGGACCGCAACCGCGTCCCTTTCCACCGGTGCATAGAAACTTGGCCATCCACTGCCCGAGTCGTACTTCGTGTCGGAGTCGAACAGCTTCGCGCCACAACATACGCAGTGATAAGTACCGGGTGTTTTGGTATTCCAGTAGCGACCCGTGAAGGCACGCTCAGTACCGCCGCAACGGGCTACTTCGAATTCCTGCTCGGAGAGTTCAGCGCGCCAGTCGTCGTCTGTTTTGGTTACTTTGGCCATGGGATCTCCTGCTTGGCACGGATCGGCGTACAATCGGCCGATTCTAAGGAGCGCTCGACCCGATGCAAGGCACCCCCGATCGCGACCGCGTGACCCCACTGACTCCGCTCGGCCACCAGACGATCGCGAAATCCACCAAGCTGGCCAACGTCTGCTACGACATTCGCGGCCCCGTGCTACGCGAAGCGATGCGCCTCGAGGAGGAAGGTCACCGGGTGCTGAAGCTCAACATCGGCAATCCGGCGCCGTTCGGCTTCGAAGCACCCGAAGAAATCCTGGTCGACGTCATCCACAACCTGCCCCAGTCGCAGGGCTACTGCGATTCCAAGGGCCTATATTCGGCACGCAAAGCAGTCATGCAGCGCTGCCAGCAAATGGGGGTCACCGGCGTCGAGGTCGAGGACATCTACATCGGCAATGGTGTTTCCGAGCTGATCGTGATGGCGATGCAGGCACTCATCAACGATGGCGACGAGATCTTGGTTCCGGCGCCCGACTATCCGCTCTGGACAGCCGCCATCACGTTGGCCGGCGGTAAGGCCGTGCACTACCGATGCGACGAACAATCCGATTGGATACCGGACATCGGCGATCTACGCCGCAAGGTGACGTCGCGCACGCGTGCCATCGTCGTCATCAACCCCAACAACCCGACGGGCGCGGTGTATCCGCGCGACGTGCTCGAGCAAGTGGTGGCCATCGCACACAGCCACGACCTGGTGCTGTTCGCCGACGAAATCTACGATCGTATTTTGTACGACGATGCCGTCCACGTTCCGCTCGCGACACTCACCGACGATCTCTTGGTCATCTCGTTCAATGGTCTGTCGAAGACTTATCGCGTCGCCGGATTTCGCACGGGTTGGATGGTAATTTCGGGTGCCAAGCACCGTGCTCGCGACTATATCGAGGGCTTAGACATCCTCGCCTCGATGCGGCTCTGCTCGAACGTCCCGACACAGCATGCCGTGCAAACCGCGCTGGGTGGCTACCAGAGTATTCGCGAGTTCATCGTTCCAGGTGGCCGAATGTACGAGCAGCGCAACTACGCCCACGCGCTGCTGACACAGATCGAAGGCGTCACCTGCGTGAAGCCGAAAGGTGCGCTGTACTTGTTCCCGCGCCTCGATCCACGCCGCTTCAACATCACCGACGATGAACGCTTCGCCCTCGACCTATTGCAGCAGGAAAAACTCCTGGTCGTGCAGGGAACCGGATTCAATTGGCCGGAGCCCGATCACTTCCGTATCGTGTTCTTGCCGCGCAAAGACGAGCTCACCGAAGCGATCGGGCGGCTTGCTCATTTCTTGGACGACTATCGGCAATAGCGTTAGCCATCGGCTCGGCCAACGCGATACAACAATTCGTCATGATATCCCGCGACAATTGCGATGACGCCGTCGAAACTCGCGTCCAGCGCCGCGTCGCCCGTATCCACGTGCAGCGGTTCGCCAGCAAGCGACGCAAGCTTGGTTCGTGTGCCCACCACGCGCAGATGCGCCTTGCCGAGCCGCCTCAGCAGCGCTGCCGACAGCTGCTGGTTGCCACGACCGAGCAGAAATCCCTGGTGGCCGGTAAAGCTCAGCACCACCACGCTTTGGTCATCGGCCAACCGGTCGAGCGTCTCGGCGTCAGCGTCCTTCGCAATCAACCGACCACCGTGGACCACGTCGAAGCCGAGCAGCGTGCCATCGATGGCCATCGCCTCCTTGATTGCGGCAAGGGTCGTGCCTGGACCGAGTAGCACTGGAGCGTCGACGTCCGCCAACTCCTCGATCATGTGTTGTGCAATCTCGAGGTGCACGAGCCGCTCGTCCTCGCGGCCGCCGCTCTTGACGTGTTGCACGTAGCCGCCAAGCCGCGGCACGCGCAAATAGCCATAGTGACGAGTGCTGACACGACCGGCGCGCAGCGCGGCCTCGTCGATGTCGCGCACCTCACACGGTTCGACCGCGACCAACTCGCCACGCACCACCCGCAGCAGTATTTCGGCGGCGTCGGTTGGCGTCATCGCAAATACGCCGGAATGCATCTTGACGCCCGCTGGCACCCCAAGCACGGCAACGCGCTCTCCGATCGCATCGAGGATGTCACGCGCGGTGCCGTCGCCACCGGCGAACAGCAAGATGTCGATGCCATCGTCGACCAGTGCGCATGCGGCAGTTCGCGTATCAATCGCCGAGGTTGGCGGCATTGCCTCGCCAAGGACGGTCGCGACCGCCCATGTCGGCAGCGACGCTAGACCCATGTCGCCCGCCCAGGTCTTGAAACGACAATCACGCGCGACGGGTTCGAGCGCATCGAGTGCTGATCGCATACGCGTGACCGCCATCGATATGGCGCCTTTGGCCCGGGCCGCCGCTTGCACGGCGGCGCCGTCACTACCTTTCAAACCAGCGGCACCGCCGATGCCGGCAACTGGATTGACCAGCACACCGATGGTCAACACATCAGTTACGCCGAGAGTGCATCGGTTGCGACCCGTTCGGCGATGGCGAGTGCCGCGGTCAATCCAGGCGACTCGATACCGAGCAGATGCACCACACCAGCGACACCATGCTGCGCGGGACCGAGAATGACGAAATCTCCCGCCGGGCTCCCGGCGTCGCCCAGCTTCGGGCGAATGCCGGTGTATCCCGGCACTAGGCGCGTTTCGTCCAGCGCCGGGTAGTACTGCCGGATCGCCGCGACGAAGCTCTCACGCCGACTGTCATCGAAGGTGTAGTCCGGTGCATCGATCCACCGCACATCAGGGCCAAATTTGGCCTGCCCCCCCAGATCGATCGTCACGTGCACGCCTAGTCCGCCGGGTTCGGCCACCGGATAGACCAGATGCGTGAACGGTGAGGCGCCACCGAGGACGTAATAGTGTCCGATCGCATAGTGCGGCTTTGGTAGCTGCACCTCGCCGTGAGGCAATCGAAGCGCGAGGTCGGGCGCGTGCAATCCTGTAGCATTGATCAACACGTTCGCATCGAGCTCCATCGCCGACGTCACGACGCGAATGCCGTCGCGCGTCTCGAGCGCGGCCTCGAGCGTCGTTTCGAATGCGATGGCGCCCCCGGCTTGCTCGAGAATGCCGACCAGGCTTTCCATGAATGCGTGGCTGTCGATGATGCCGGTGCTATCTGAGTACACGGCGCCGACGCACTTGACCTCTGGCTCGATGTCTCGGACCTGATTCGCGGTCAGCCACTTCAGCTCGCCGACGCCGTTGGCGAGTGCGCTGCGCTGATAGCCGCGCAGTACCTCTAGCTGGGCCGGTGCAGTAGCGACGATGATCTTGCCGCACCTGCTTACCGGCACACCGAATTCTTCACAGTGTCGGTACAAGGCCGCTTTCCCAGAAACACACAGTGCTGCCTTGAGGCTGTCACGCGGGTAGTAGATACCGGCATGCACTACCTCGGAGTTGCGGCTCGACGTTTCGGTACCGATCTGCCCATGCCGCTCGACCACCACCACCTCACGACCGCGACGTGCGAGCGCGACGGCACACGCGAGACCCACCACGCCTGCACCAACAACGATGCAATCGACCTTATCGGTCACGTTGAAACTCGCACACCAACGCTCGCACGAATCGCGCCGCACGCGGCGGTAGCCCACGCGCCTTCCAGTGCGCTGCGCTTGCCGCGGTCGCGTGTGCGAAGCCGCGCCGCTCGGCGGCCGTCGCCGCAAGATCGTCCGTGCTGGGTTCGAATTGCACCCCGGCCGCCGCACTCAACACCTTCTCGAGACCTTGGTTGTGCGCTTCCATTTCGAGGAACCGCGCTTGTGCGTCCTTCGATCGGGGCGGCGGGTCGTAGAAATATCCATAGTCCGTGAGTTGCCGGCGCGCTACCGATGCCACGCACCAGTGCGCCGCTTCGTGTAGCGCGCTCGCCGGAAAGTCGCGATTGAACACGATCTCCGCACATTGGGTTTGTGTGGGCGGTAGATACAACGGCTCATCGCCACCCCCATGCATGATGGTGCGATGGCTGTATGCAAAGCAGCGGTTGAATACGGCGCTGATGCGTAGCGCAACGGGATCAATCATCGCTGCACATCAGGGCGCGCAGTGTGCGTACGTAGGCATCGCTCAGATACGGCTCGCCGGCGAGCAAGTGGGCAAGATACGCTCGACTCGGTCGGAGACCCGGTTGTCGCACGGCGCGATTAGCAAAATAGGTCCAGCCGACCAGCTCGATATCACCCGACTCCACCCGCACCAGTTCCCGGCTGTAGTTGATGGGCGTGCGCTCGAAGCGATCCATCCTCAGGATGTCTTCGGTACCTGCGAGGTCGTACAAGACCCCTTCGACCCAACTACCGCGTTCGAAATCGAGTGCGGCATGGCCAACACCGACGTGATCACGCGACATCTTGTCGAACGTCAAGCGTACGCCGGCGAGCCGTGCGCCACGCACCGCGAGCACCTGCAGACCACGCGCGCGCACGCGCGCCGGGTTCATGTTCGAACCATAGGCGAAGTAGCGAACCACGACGTCAGGCACGCTTGATCCAATAGCTGAATTGCCCATCTCGCTCGCACTGCGCAACCATCTCGTGGCCCATGAACCGGCACAGGTTCGCGAAGTCGCGAGCCGTAGAAGGATCAGTGGCAAGAACGTACAGCACCGCCCCGCTCTGCATGCCGCGCAATCGATTGCGCACCAACATCAGAGGCTCTGGACAAATCAGACCGCGAGCATCGATCTCGTCGTCGGCCTGTGGGGGCGCGGGGTTGGACACGCGGTGATGTTAGCAATCGCCACCGGCGCACCCAAGCTTGTGCCTTGACTTGCCGTAGGGCGGTCGGGAGACTCGATCGGGAAACTTCGACCTGGGAGCCGGTCCAAGCGGTATGGGATCGATCCGACAGACGTACCTGTTCGCCCTCATTTTGGCGCTGCCATGTGCTGCGCCGGCCACCGCCCAGGAAGTGCGCGGTGAGGTCGTTGGCTCGGCAGCGGCCGAGTCGACCGACAGCGAGGCAACAGCAACGGAGGATGCGGCCGAGCTCGCGCCACCGATGGGGGCAGGCGCGCCATCCGATGCCGCGACACCTGACGGTGACGCCATCGGCACCGACGCGGCAAACGCATCGGCGCCCACCGATGTTGATGCGACGGTGGCAGGTGAGCTGGCCACCGAGCCGGCCGACGAGCAGACCGACGACTTCATGGTGCGCGGCACGTTGCAGCTCGAGGCACGCGAGTTTGGCGATGCCGCGCGAACCCTTGCCGAAGGCGTCGCGGAAATGGAACGGGCGTTGCCGCGTTACGACGCCGCGCTCGCCCGGCCGCTCACGCTCCTCGGTGACGCTCAATTCGGGGAAGGTGAGTTCGCGGCCGCCGAGGAAACCTACGGACGCGCGATTCACATCACCCGCGTAAACGAAGGGCTGCATTCACCAGCGCAGATTCCGATCGTCTACAAAGAAGCCGACACCATGGCGGCGCAAGGCAAGCTCGACGCTGCCAACGGCCGCCAGGAGTACGCCTACGAAACGCTGCGGCGCGCCTACGGTCCGGCTAGCGAAGCCTTGGTGCCGGGCATGTACGCGCTCGCGGCCTGGTACAAGCGCACCCACAACATTTATTCGGCGCGCGAGCTTTACGCGTTGGCCGCGGAAACGCTGGCGCGTGTACACGGTCCCGACTCGCCTGAGCTCGTGCTACCCCTGCGCGGCGTCGCCGAAACCTTCCGCCAGGAACGATTTCCGCCCTATATCGCACCGAGTAAGCGGGAAGCGTTCACCGTCGGCACCGCCGCGTACAGCAACCAGGTCGCTGCCGAGCGGACGTTGGTAGTGAATCGGTACAGTGAGGGTGAACGCGCGCTCGGCGAAATCATTCGCATTCTCAACCAAGACCCGGACACGCCACGTCTGGACGTGGTGCTCGCCATCTTGGACCTCGCCGACTGGCACCTGCTGTTCGAGAAGTATTCGCGCGCGTTCGAGTTGTATGGCCGCGTGCAGGCGTTGATGGTGGAGGATGCGGGCCTGACTACCGAGGACATCGAGCGCTACTTCGGCCAGCCGATGCCGCTCTATCTGCCGATGCCGCCGAACCCCGATCCCCCTGACCCCACGCTCACCGCGCGTGCTACTGAAGGCTACGTCGAACTCGGCTACACGATCAGCGATCGTGGCGAGGTACGCGACCTCGAAACGCTCGCCTCAGAGCCGCCGGGCATGATGGACATCAAGGTGCGGCGCGCCATGCGCGTGGCACGCTTCCGACCGCGTTTCGAGAATGGCGAACCGGTCGCAACACCGTTGCTCAAATACCGGCACCGTTTCGTCTACTACCCGGCACCCGAGCCGCCTGTCCACGAGCCGGAGGCAAGCGCCGGTGGCTGAGGTCAACGCCCGTGGCTCGCACGCGTTGTTCGAATGGCCGGCACGGAAACTCGGGCCGGCGAGCGGCCTCTAAGTTGAAGCCGGACGCGCACTTAGAGCGCGCCGGACGATGTTCTATGATCGTGCGTGCGCCAAAGCGGCGCTCGAAGGAGATCGCCATGCCCGCCATACGACCTTTCGCCCTCGTGGTCGCCTTGCTCGCCGGCACGGCCATGACCGCTTGCCAGTCGCAATCCCAGAGCTCGGGCGGCCAACCGCAGCCGCCGAGTAGCCCAAGTTCGCCCAGCATGCCGTCCCCAAGCAGCGTACCGAGCGTTCCGGGCACGCCCGGCACGCCAGGTACGCCCGGCATGCCGGCGCCACCGGCTCCGCCCAGCACCGATGGGGGCATCGAGGACGCAACGGACGTGTTCGAAGACGCCCGTAATCGCCGCGAAAGCGGCGAATCCGGTGATGCTAGCGGCGACGCTGGTGATCGCGATGAGACCGCCGAAGCAGGCGCAGAGGGCGGCGGTCTGCCGGGTGATGAGTCGGCCGGCGACGACGATCAGACGGCAGATGCGGGCGGCCCAACCTGTGCCGAAGACGATCCCGACTGCGACGAGACGACTACGGGTACCACGGGCAGCGGTACACCGGCTGGTGGCGACGAGCAGGTGGCGGCCGGCGGCGGCACGCCCTGTGACGAGGCCGACCCCACATGCACGTCGGGCGCGGACGGCGCATTCGAGCGCGCACTCGAAGACTTCGACGGCGCGATCCTCGCCGAGCGAGGCACCATCATCTCGAGCGCCAACGAGACCGCCGCGGGCGACCCACGTGCCGACGAGGGCCGACCATCGGCCCGCGGCGGCATACCCGCGGTACCCGGCTCCGGCAACGGCAGCGCCCCCGACGCATCGGGTCTGCCGCTGCCAAAGGCACCGGAAACACCGCCCCCACCGCCGCCTAGCACCGCACAGATGGACATTCCCAAGGACATTCCGGATGCACGCGACGACGACGTGGTCGCTCGACAGCTACGGGAAGCGGCGATGCAAGAGACCGATCCGGTGCTTCGCGAAAAGCTCTGGGAAGAATATCGCCGCTACAAGAGTGGTAGCTGAGTGCAATTCGTAGTCCCGACCAGAACCATTGCCGCGGTCGCAGTGTTGGCCACGGTGCTCGGCTGTGGCTCAACGTCGGTGCGCAGCGTCGACATGCGGCCACCGGAACGCGCCACCAACGCCGTTCCCGAAGCGCTGCTGCTCGATGTCGGTGTCGCCATATTCGACGCCAACATACCGGAAGACTATGACGAGCAGATCGAAGGCAACATTGCCCCCGAGGTGCGTCGCGCCGAGGGCAACTACATCGCCTACTTCTTGAAGAACGTGCTCCAAGACACGGGCCAATGGGGGGCCGTGCGCGTCGTGCCTCGTCATACCAATGCGGTCGACGTGATCGTCTCCGGCAAGATCATTGCATCGGATGGCGAACGCCTCCAACTGGAAGTGACCGCCACCGATGCCACTGACACCGTGTGGTTTACGAAGCGCTACGAAGGTTTGTCGAGCCGTTATGCCTATGACGTTTCGGTCCCGCGCGAGTTCGATCCCTTCCAAACCGTCTATCGCGAGATCGCGGACGATCTGCTCGCACATCGGAAGAATCTGGACGAAACGGCAATTGGACGTGTTCGAACCGTTGCCGAGATGAAATTCGCACGTGAATTCGCACCCGATGCGTTTGCCAATTACGTAGAACAGGACAAGCGTGGCCAGAGCAAGGTGGTACGCTTGCCAGCGACCAACGACCCTATGCTGGCGCGTGTCCGGCGTGTTCGCGAACGCGAATACCTGTTCATCGACACCCTCGACGAATATTTCGCCGAGTTTCACCGCAAGATGTTCACGCCCTACCAAGAGTGGCGCCTCGCTACCTACGACGAAGCAATGGCATATCGCGAGCTGAAGGCGCAATCGCGCGCGCGCATGTTGGGCGGTGCGCTTGCCATCGCCGGCGGGATCGGCGCCCTCACAAGTGACGACAACAGCGGCATGACGCAGGGTGCAGGGTATGTCGCAATCGTAGGTGGCGCGCTCGCGGTCCAGAGCGCGGTCAAGAAACGCGCCGAAGCGCAGATCCATGCCGACGTCCTGCAGGAACTTGGGGTCTCTGCCGAAGCCGAGATCGCACCCCACACCATCGACTTGGAAAACCGCACCGTCAGCCTGAGCGGCACCGTCGATGCTCAATACGACGCGATGAAACGCGTCTTGCGCCAGGTCTATTACGAAGAGCTCGGCCTCGCGCTGCCGCCCGAGCCGGCACTCCCCGCAGCGATCGAGACGGAGCCCGACGCCGGCAGCGACGCATAGATGAGTTCGCAGTCCGACGACTTCGTCACCATCCGGCCACGACGTGCGCCGCTCGCCCACGTTCCTGCGGACGCGACGGTCGACGCCGCGTCTGCTACTCGTCGCTTGCCGCTCGCATGGCTCGGCTTTGCAGCATTGCTCGCGCTCGCCATCTGGGTGTTGTTTTTCATGCCCGCGCCGGTCGTGGAGCCTCCGCCGCGCACGCCCGGCGTCGAGCAAAGCGCAGCGCCCCGTGCTGCCGACGCAACGCCCGCGCCGTTCGAAGACCTGCAACGCAAGCGGGCGCGTGACGACGCGCAGGCACTGCTGTCGCGATTCGTCGAACTGCAAATCCGGCTTGACGACGAGATGCAGGTCACCGAATGGGCGCCCGAGGAGTTCGAGGCCGCCCAACGCGCTGCCAACGATGGCGATCAGCGATTCTTGAAGGAGAACTACGAAGCCGCTATGGCGGCATATCGAAGTGGTATCGACGGGCTAGAAGCTTTGGTTGCGCGCGGCCAAGCGACGTTCGATGACAACTTGGCAGCGGGACTGACCGCGTTGGCACGCGGCGATGCGCCGGCTGCACTTGCGGCGCTCGATACCGCCGCCATCGTGCATCCCGGCGATCCGCGGCTCGCTGCCGCGCGCCACCGGGCCGAAGTGCTGCCGGAAGTCGTCGAGCTGACACGTCGCGCGGAGATCGCTGCCGCCAAAGGCGATGCCGCTGACGCCATCGATGCGTACACGCGCGCGCTAGCCCTGGACCCGACCCGCACCGATCTCGAGCCGCAGATTGCCGAGTTGCGGGCAACACAAGCGGATCGTGCCTTCGCGGCACGACTCACCACCGGCTTCGATGCACTCGATGCCGGCAATCTCGATCGGGCGCTCGATGCCTTCCGCGCCGCGCTGCGTGACCGACCCAACGATCAAGCTGCGCGCGACGGTCTCGCGCAGGTCGAGCAGGCGCAGACGCTGGCGCGTATCGAGTCGACGCGCCGACATGCCGTCGAGCTCGAGGCGGCCGAGGATTGGCCAGCTGCCGCAGCAGCCTACGGAGACGTGCTGGCGATCGACCCCACGATTCAATTCGCAACCGAAGGACGCGCACGCGCAGAAGCCCGCATACAGCTCGACCAACGATTGCGCGACGCCCTGTCCGATCCGGGGGCGCTGTCGGCCGATGCGGTCTTCCAGAACGCGGTGGCCTTGTACGACGAGGCGGTCGACATCGCCGCTCCGGGTGCCAAGCTGACGGCACAGCTCGATCGGCTCGAGTCGATGATCGCTGTGGCCGCACAACCAACCACGGTGGTGCTGACCTCGGATGCGGCCACCGACGTGAGCGTCTACCAGCTCGGCAACATCGGTCGGTTCGAGCGCAAGGAAGTCAGCCTGCGGCCGGGCCGCTACCTCGTTACCGGCAGCCGGCCAGGACGTCGCGACGTCCGCTTCGAGATGCTGGTGACCCCAGGCATGGCGCCGGTCGACGTGCGCTGCTCGGAAACGATCTGAGCATGCCGGCCGTCGACGGCGACGCGGTGATTCGGCCGCAGGTATTCGTGCCAACCAGCCGTCAGGCACGTCCACCGTGGTGGCGACGATACGGCGTTCGAATTGCACTCGGTATCGTGACGGTCGTGGTCGCGACCGTGGTTTGGTACTTGTTCACCGCCCGCTCCGTGCGCATCGAGCTCACGCCTGCCGATGCCGCGCTCGAGATTCACGGCGCGTTCGATCTCGCGTTGGGTGGCACGTGGGTTCTGCGCGAAGGCCAGTATCGCCTCACCGCGAGCGCCGATGGGTTCTTCGATCTCGATGCGCCGCTCATGGTCGACGATGCCGAGTACCAAACTTACAGATTCGAGCTAAAGCCGCTGCCCGGACGCGTCGATTTCATCTCCAACCCTGCAGGCGCCGTGGTGTTCATCGATGGTGAGCGCATTGGTGTCACGCCGCTCGGCGCCATCGAAATCGCTGCCGGTGAACACGACCTCGAGATCGTCGAACGACGTCACGTCTCGCACATCGCCAAGCTCGACGTCGTTGGCCGCGGCACCGCCCAGCAAGTCGAGGTGATCCTCGAGCCGAATTGGGCGGACGTCACCATCGCGTCGACTCCGGCCGGCGCACAAGTACTGATCGATGACGAGAACATCGGGGTAACGCCCGGCACGTTCGAGGTAGTGGCTGGGACACGCGAGCTACGCATCAAGTTGCCGAGGCACAAGAGCGCCGTCGAGCAGTTGACTGTCGCTGCGCGCCAGGCGTTGACCTTGCCGCCATTCGTTCTGCAACCGGCCGACGCCCTGCTCACGGTACGCTCGGCACCAACCGGCGTCGCGGTCACGGTGGATGGCAGGTATCAGGGTACAACGCCGCTCGAAGTGGCGTTGGCACCGGGCCGCGAGCACGCAGTGCGTCTGTCGAAGGCTGGCTACGCAGCTGCGACCCGGCGCGTCACGCTGCAGGCGACCGACGAACGAACGCTCGAGGTGCAGCTCGACGCGCTGCTCGGTACCGTCATGATCACGGCAACCCCTGCCGACGCGGAAGTGTGGGTTGATGGCGTCGCACGCGGCGCGGTCCGGCGCCTGCAATTGCCGGCCCGAAGCCACCGGCTCGAGTTCAAGAGGGCTGGCTATGAGAGTCAAGCCAAAGAAGTGACGCCACAACCGAACATCACGCAGCAGCTGGCTGTCAGACTGCTCACCCACGCCGAAGCGCGGCTCGCGAAGCTCGTGCCGCGGATCAAGCACCCGGCCGGAGGCGAGATGTTGCTGTTCGACGGCGGCGCAGTAACGATGGGCGCATCGCGCCGTGAGCCCGGTCGACGGGCCAACGAGACACTACGCACCGTCAACGTCACACGTCTGTTCTATCTCGCGACCACCGAGGTCACGAACGGACAATTTCGGCAATTCGCCAAGGCGCACAGCTCCGGCAAGTTCGAAGAGCAAGAACTCGACAAGGACGACCAGCCGGTTGCCAACGTCACCTGGCTCGAGGCTGCACTGTTCTGCAATTGGCTTTCGGAGCGCGCGCGACTACCCGTGTTCTATCGGGTCGAGTTCGGCAAGGTCGTCGGCTTCAATGCCAAAGCCACGGGTTTTCGTCTGCCTACCGAAGCGGAGTGGAGTTGGACCGCCCGCACAAGGCCCGACGGCTCACCGACTCAACGATTCCCGTGGGGAGATGCGCTGCCGCCCCCGGAACGATTCGGAAACTATGCGGACCGCTCGGCGTCTCACGTGTTGGGTCGTATCGTATTCGGCTACAACGACAACTTCATCGTATCGGCGCCTGTCGCCACGTTCGCAGCCGATGCCCGAGGGCTTTTCGACTTGTCAGGCAATGTCGCTGAGTGGGTAAACGATTTCTATGAGATTCCCAGCGAAGCGGCTGCGTCCGACCCACTCGGACCAGCGAGCGGTGACTATCACGTGATTCGCGGTTCGAGCTGGATGCACGGCACGATCACGGATCTGCGCACGTCGTTCCGCGACTACGGCGAGGACGGTCGCCCCGACCTCGGCTTCCGCATCGCAAGGTTTGCAGAGTGACGTTGCGACGCCTCGCGCTGATCGCCGCTGTTGCACTTACGCTACCCCTGGCGGCTGCCGACGGTGAACGGTCGTCGACACCGCCAACCCCGGGCGACGGACGCGACAGCACCGAGCCACAGACGGATGACGCCACCACAGAGGGTGACGATTCGGGCGGACCTTCGGCCGATGTGTTCGTGCCCACCGAAGAGATCTCCGAGGACGCCGCCGTCGCGTTCCCAGTCGACATATGATGTGCGGCACGGTTCGATGACCATCGTCGAGAGAGCAGTATGAAACGCGGGCTACCATTCGAACTCGTCTACCAGATCGTCGCGCTGGTGATTGCAATCATCGTCGTGCATCTCGTCTACATCACCGTCGTGCGGCCGAATGCCGATGCGGTGTTGCGCGCCGAAGCAGAGCGCCTCGCCGCCGGGGAATCGTTCGTTCAAGAGCGATCGTTGTACGTGGTGCTCAAAGACTACGAGCAGGAGTCGTGCTTCATTCTGATGTTTTGGGCTGTTTCGATCATGGGATTCAAGGCACGCACGGCGCTCAAGGAGCGCGCGCTGCTGGACCAGAGCATCGTCACGGTCGCCGAAGGTATGAGCATTCTTCCCGAAGACACGCGCGAATACGCGCGACCCATACAAGCGTTCGATGCCGAGACGCGCGGTCTGCTACTGCCGCGCGTGCTGCTCGCGGCGTTGCAGCGATTTGCTTCGGCGCGCAACGTACAAGACGTGTCCGAAGCCGTCACGACGATCTGCAGCGCCGAATCGGATCGTCTCGACAGCGAGTTGTCGATGGTCCGCTACATCGCCTGGGCGATTCCTTCAATAGGGTTCATCGGCACGGTGCGCGGTATCGGCGACGCGCTCGGGCAGGCCTATCGCGCGGTCGAGGGTGACATTGCCGGCGTGACTGCGAGCCTCGGCGTAGCGTTCAACTCCACGTTCGTGGCACTCGTCATCAGCATCGTACTGATGTTCCTCATGCATCAGCTGCAGCTCATTCAGGAACGGCTCGTGCTCGATACGCAGACCTACTGCGACCAGCGACTCATTCGCCACCTGCAGGTGCGCTGATGACGACGTTCGTGCTCGACTTGAACGATGCGCAGCTGCGCGTCGGCCGGGGCACGGACGTGGTCGCACAGTCGTCGGGCTACGCGCTGATCGAGGGCAACCGGCTGCTGCTCGGCGATGACGCAAGGCGCGCATTCCGTCTGCATCCACGACAGGCACACAACGCCTTCTGGCACCGCTTGAGCACCGAAGTGCTCAGCCACCGGACCCGCGAGCTTGCGAGTCACGCCGATCTCGTCTACCGACATCTTCGCGCGCTCGTCGAGCAAGCGCACATCTCGCCAGGTGACGAGCTCATCATCGCCGCTGCGGCAACCACTTCCGCCGAGCAGCTCGCCTTGCTGCTCGGTATCGCCGAGCAGGTTGGTCTGAATGTCACTGGTCTGGTCGACGCCGCGGTGGCCGCGACCGCCACCGCAGAAATGCCAGCTCTCTTCCGCTACATCGATGTGGGGCTGCACCGTTTGTCGGTGACGCAAGTGCAAGGTGGCAACGAACTCGAGCGAGTCGGCTGGCAGGACATCACCGAGCTATCGCTCGCAGCGCTACTCGATGCATGGGTAAACGTGGTCGCTGACCGCTTCGTGCGCGAAACGCGTTTCGATCCCCTGGTCAACGCGGCAACCGAGCAACAGGTCTACGACCGAATCTTCGACTGGTTCACCTCCGGCGCGCCCGCCGGCGATCTCGGCATAACCATCGAGCATGCCGGCACCGAACGGCGCATCGACTTGTCGACGGCGCTGCTGACCGAGAAGGCGGTGAGCCGCTACCGGGTGATCGACAAGGCCCTCGACGGCGTGCCCATCGTATTGTCGCATCGTGCCGCCGCGCTGCCGGGATTCGAGGCTACCCTGCACGAACGGACGGGCACGATCATTGTCTGCAAGCCGGATGCCGTGTTCCAGGGCGTGGCCGGCCATCTCGGCGCCATTCGATCGACGGGCGACGGCGTTCGATTCGTCACGCGCCTGCCCTCCTCCGGCATCCGCCCGAGTCTCGAGGCACCGCGCAAGACTGCGCCCACCCACATTCTGTGCGGCTCGATCGCGCGCCCAATCGGCGCGGGCTTGACCATCGATGCCCTTCACTTCCCAGACCTGCCCAGCGACTTTCCCACCGGTTCGTTCGCGGTCCGGCCCGGTGACGAAGCTGCCAGTCTCAGCGTCGCGGCAGGAACTGCAGTTGCGGTAGACGGGGCGCCAGGGCGAGACGGCGTGGCGCTCGCAACCGGCGCGGTCATCGAAGTAGCGGGCGTACGGTTCACGCTGATCGAGGTGGCCGATGGCGCGTAGCCGCGGTTTCAACGTGTTCTCGCTGTCGTTCCTCGACATCATGTCGTGCGGATTCGGCGCAGTAGTGCTCATCTATTTGATTATCAATCACGCCACGGAGGTCGAGTTTCGTACTCAACAGGAGGATCTGTACGCGGAAATCCGCAAGCTCGATTATGAAGTCGATGTCGGTGAGACGAATTTGGCGGACGTCAGGCAGTCGTTGAGCTCAGTCGAGCGGCGGCTGGACGAAGCGCGACGCCGCCGGGTCGCGTTGACCGTGAGTGTCGAAGACCGACGCAAAGAACTCACGCGCCTGCAAGCCGACACCCTTGCCAAGGTGGAGCACCTCAATCAGCTGAAGAGCGACGTGGAGTCACGCACCGAAGACGTCGAACGCATGAAGGCTTCGACGGCCGACGATACCGGCGAGCGGGCACGAACGTTCGTCGGCGAAGGAGACCGCCAGTATCTGACGGGTCTCAAGGTCGGTGGCGACCGCATCTTCATCGCCGTCGACACATCCGCGAGCATGCTGGACGAGACCATCGTCAACGTGCTGCGCCGACGCAACATGGACGACTCGCGCAAGCTCGCGGCACCGAAATGGCGGCGTGCGGTGGCGACCGTCGAGTGGGTGGTTGCACAACTACCGCTCGAGGGTCAGTTCCAGTTGTACGGCTTTGCGGAACAGGCGGCACCCATCGTGTCGGGTACCGAGGGCCAATGGCTCGACGTGACATCGCGCACCGATCTCGACCGCGCCATCGACGGCCTGAAACAGATCGTGCCGACCAAAGGCACCAGCCTCAAGGCCGTGGTCGACGCCATCGAGAGCATGCGCCCGGCACCCGACAACATCATACTCATCGTCGATGGACTGCCGACGATTGGCGACCGCGCAGCCCGTTCAGCAATGGTGTCGGGGCGCGATCGCCTGCGCTTGTTCAACGATGCCGCTGACGATCTGCCGCTCAACATCCCGGTCAATGTCATTTTGTTCCCGATGGAAGGCGATCCTTATGCGGCCGGTTCCTACTGGGGCCTGGCACACGTAACGAAGGGCTCGTTCTTGTCGCCATCGAAGGACTGGCCATGACCACGCGCAGGCGCCGACCCATAGAAGAGATCTCGATGTCGTTTCTCGACGTCATCTGCTGTGGCTTCGGGGCCGTCATCCTCCTGCTCATGATCACCAAGACTGCCGAGCCGCTGATCCTCGAGAAGACCAGCGTTCGGCTCAATGGCTTCGTCGCGCAACGGCAAGATTCGGTCCACGATATCCGTGGCCAGACCACCACGCTCACGCGCGAGCTGACGGACAAGCAGCGCGAGCTCGACCAAGAGCTCGACACCATTGCCCGTCTCAACAGCCAATTGACGACGATCCTTGCGCAATACGACACCACGCGTAGCCAGTCTGAAGATCAGGTGACTCTGGAGACGAAACTCGCGTCCGCCAAGCAGAGTCTCACCGACGAGATGGAGCGATTACTCGGTACCGGCTTCGTACGGCAAGACAGCACGATCGGTGGGATTCCGGTCGACAGCGAGTACATCATCTTCGTGATCGACACCTCGGGCAGCATGTTCAATTTCGCCTGGGGCTTGGTGATGAAGAAGCTGTCCGAGACGTTGGCGATCTATCCCACCGTCAAGGGCATTCAAGTGATGGACGATCAAGGCGGCTATATGTTCCCCCGCTACGCGGGTCGCTGGATTCCAGATTCACCTGCCCGTCGCCGCGCCATCATGGAGCGCATGCGCACCTGGAACCCGTTCTCGAACTCGAGTCCGGTAGAAGGCATCGAGCAGGCCGTGCGTACGTTCTACGACCCCGACAAGCGTGTCAGCATCTATGTGTTCGGTGACGATTTCACGGGCAACAGCATCGAGGAAGTAGTCGATACTGTAGATCGCATCAATCGCGCCGATGATACCGGCCACCGTCGCATGCGCATCCACGCGGTCGGATTTCCGGTACTCGCGTCGGTGGCCGAGCGGCGCGCCTCGTTCCATCGGTTCGCGGCGTTGATGCGCGAACTCACGTATCGCAACGATGGTACGTTCGTCGGCCTACCGGAGTTCCGATGATCAATGCGAAGTGGAGGTATAGGGCAGTGAACATCGCGACGCGATACCGTCGTAAGACACTGTTGATCGGCGTATGCAGCGCAATGGTCGGCTGCGGCGGCGGTGCCGCGGTGCAAGTGGAAGGAGATTTTCCGAAGCCGCTGATCGTCGCCTCGCCCGTGCACGTCGGACTGGTGCTCGACGATGCGCTCATCACCTACGTGCACACCGAAACCATCGAGAAGGCCGGGGAGTGGTCGGTCGACGTAGGCCCGATGCAGCCAAAGCTGTTCCGCAGCGTATTCGGCGCCATGTTCACCGATGTCACCGAAGTAGCAACGATCGCCGATGGTGCCGGCCTCGCAGGCGTGCTCGTACCGCGCATCGACAAGTTCCAAATTGCGGTGCCGGCACAGACCCGAAACGATTTCTACGAGGTCTGGATCCGATATGTGATTGCCCTCTACGACGCCGGCGGCAGCCCCATTGTCGAATGGCCGCTGACGGCGTACGGTAAGACCAGCAAAGAGGAGTTCGGTCCGCTCGAGAGCGCCGACGAACCCGGCATGAGGGCCGCGACCATGACCGCGATGCGCGATGCGGGTGCCTTCTTGGCATTGCGCTTTCCGACACTTCCCGAAGTACAGCGTTGGCTGCGCGCACACGCGAGTCCGGATGCGGAGGGCATGAGTCCATGAGAGTTGCGATCTTCGCCCTCGTCACGGCCGGCCTCACCAGCGGCTGCGTCACGACCACCATTCAAGAGATGCGGGAAGCCGATACCGGCATCGAAGACGGCGAATCGGTCGTGGTGCTCGGTCGGCACCACAAGGGCGGCCAAGACATCGAGAGCGGCTTCGTGGATTGCGTGTCCAACAATCTCAACGGTGGACGCAACAAACTCGGCGTCATCCGTGAGGACGAGTTCGTCGATGCCATGTTCCCGTGGTTCGAACCACGCACTGCGCCGCTCACCACCACCGACCTACCCGAGATCATTGGCCACCCGATGCTGTCCGAGCGATTGGGCGAGATTGGTGTGCGCTATGTCGTGTGGGTGGAAGGCGCAACGCACCGTACCGATCAGGGCGGGTCACTCGCCTGCAGCGCGGGCCCGACCGGAGCCGCGTGCTTCGGCTTCTTGAGTTGGGAGGACGACTCTTCCTACGAAGCCGCAGTTTGGGACATCAAGCAGGGTGCACAGGTCGGCCGCGTGAGTTCAGATGCCGTGGGTACCAGCTTCATGCCTGCGGTGATCGTCCCTGTACCGTTCATCGCCCGAGTCCAGAACACGGCTTGCAGCACGCTGGCAGATCAGTTAAAGCGTTTTATCACAAACGACTCCTAACTCACTGAAATAAAACGACTATTTTGGGCGAATCTCGAGAATCTCTCCGCTCGCTCGATTGGGTTCCACGGCATACCATTCGAGCAATTCCACGTGGTACTTGGCGCGGCACTTGTCGGCCAAATCGTAGAACGTCGGCCGTCCCGGGTCGGCAATGATTACCCGCTTCACGCCCGCGCGCATGGCACGCTGAATGAGGTTGTAGAGTGGTTTGACGAGCTTCGTCCAGAAGCATATGTCGGACCCGATCAGCACGCGCTCTTTGGCGAGCCGCGCGGTGGAGAGATCCTCGAAGCGCGACACCAACGGCTCGATGCTGACATCGTTCAGCGCGGCAATGACGTTCAAGAATGGGAACACGTCTTTGTCGATGTCCACACCTGTCACCTTGGCATCGAAGCGCCGTGCGCAAAACACCGATGCCGGCCCCCACCCGCAGCCAATCTCCATGACGCGGGTGCCGCGTCGGATCGGGTGCTCGAGCAAGTAGTCCATCAGAAGGAAACTCGATTCCCATGTCTTGTGGCCATGCACCGACGGCTCGTAGATACGGCGCAACTGCCGCATCAGCCGGTGCTGGGATTGCAACAAGTAGACGCCGTAGGCCGCATAGATATGGGGCTCCGGCATGCGCTCGACCCGAGGCATGGCGACTCGCTCGCGAAAAGCGCGCGATGGTAGCCGCGCGCCTGCGCCGCGGCAAATAACCGAGTAAAATACTCTGGAATTAGCTGAAAGCCGGACGGTACAATGCCGGGCCGTTTTCCCTTAGCCCCAGATCGAGCCGACGTGGCCGACAATCGAACCGACGACATCGACCGCTTGATCGAGCGTCCGTATCGCGCGGGCTTCGTGACCGACATCGACTCGGATACGTTGCCGCCGGGCCTCGACGAGGACGTCATTCGTGCCATTTCGATGCGCAAAGGCGAACCCGATTGGCTGCTCGATTGGCGCCTCGGCGCCTATCGCCACTGGCGAGCGATGCCCCAACCGGCATGGGCGCACCTAGAGTTTCCGGCAATCGACTTCGATGCCATTTCCTATTATTCGGCGCCGCGATCACAAGCCAACCGACCGAAATCGCTGGCAGAGGTCGACCCGCAACTGCTCGCCACCTACGAGAAGCTCGGCATCCCACTGCACGAGCGCGCCGCGCTTGCCGGCGTCGCCGTCGACGCAGTATTCGATAGCGTTTCCATCACCACCACGTTCAAAGACAAGTTGGCCGATGCAGGAGTGGTGTTTTGCTCGTTCTCCGAGGCCGTCGCGGCGTATCCGGAACTGGTGCGGCGCTATCTCGGTACGGTGGTGCCGCCGCGCGACAATTTCTACGCCACGCTCAACTCCGCGGTTTTCAGTGATGGGTCGTTCGTGTATGTACCGGCCGGCGTACGTTGTCCGATGGAGCTGTCGACGTACTTCCGCATCAACGCCCGCAACACGGGCCAATTCGAGCGGACGCTGATCGTCGCTGAGCCGGGCGCCTACGTCAGCTACCTCGAAGGATGCACGGCACCACAGCGCGACGAGCACCAGCTGCATGCCGCAGTGGTGGAATTGGTCGCGCTGGATGATGCCGAAATCAAATACTCGACCGTGCAGAACTGGTATCCCGGTGACGCCGAGGGTCGTGGTGGCATCTATAACTTCGTCACCAAACGCGGAGCGTGCATCGGCAGGCGCTCGAAGATCTCATGGACGCAGGTGGAAACCGGCTCGGCGATCACTTGGAAGTACCCGAGCGTGGTGCTGCGCGGCGACGACAGCATCGGCGAGTTTCATTCCGTAGCGCTGACCAACAACCGTCAACAAGCCGACACCGGCACCAAGATGATCCATCTCGGACGCAACACGAAGAGCACGATCGTCTCGAAGGGCATCAGCGCCGGTCGCAGTCAGAACAGCTACCGAGGGCTGGTGCGCATCGCCCCGACGGCGCGAGGTGCGCGCAACCACACCCAATGCGATTCGTTGCTGATCGGCGACGCCTGCGGCGCGCATACGTTTCCGTACATCGAATCGAGTCAGCCCTCTGCGGTCGTAGAGCACGAAGCAACCACGTCGAAGGTCAGCGACGATCAGCTGTTCTTGTGCCGTAGCCGCGGTATCGATCCCGAGAAGGCGGTCAGCATGATCGTCAACGGTTTTTGCAAGGAGGTGTTCCGCGAGCTACCGATGGAGTTCGCAGTCGAAGCCGGCAAGCTTCTCGAGGTCAGCTTGGAAGGTGCCGTCGGATGACGTCGCGACCATTGCTCGAAATCGTCGACTTGCACGTCACGGTCGCTGGCAAGCCGATCGTGAACGGATTGAGTCTCACGATAGGCATCGGCGAAGTGCACGCACTCATGGGTCCGAACGGCTCCGGGAAGAGCACGCTCACCAACGTTCTGGCCGGGCGCGAAGGATACGAGGTCGTGGCGGGTAGCGCGCGCCTTGACGGCAGGGATCTGTTACCGCTCAGCCCGGAAGCGCGCGCTCATCTCGGTTTGTTTCTCGCCTTTCAATATCCCATCGAGATACCCGGTGTATCCAACATGGAGTTTCTGAAGGCGGCGCTCGATGCGCGCCAGCAGTCGCTCGGTAGCGAGCCGCTGTCGACGATCGACTTCATGAAGCGCGTGCGTGGCATTGCGACCGAGCTGGACCTCAGTGCCGAGTTCTTGAAGCGCGGCGTGAACGAAGGTTTCTCCGGCGGCGAGAAGAAGCGCAACGAGATTCTGCAGATGTTGATGCTCGAACCACGCATGGCGCTGCTCGACGAGACCGACTCCGGCCTCGACATCGACGCGCTGAAGGTCGTGGCAGCCGGAGTGAACCGTTACCGCCGCGAAGACCGCGGAATTTTGCTGGTCACGCACTACCAACGTCTACTTGACCACATCGTTCCGGATTTCGTGCACGTGCTCGCCGGCGGACGCATCGTACGTTCCGGCGACGCCAGCCTCGCCCGCGAACTCGAAGCGCGAGGCTACGGCTGGCTGACTGACGCCGCTTGACCATGGCTACCGGCCAAGACTTCCTCGCCAGACTGCTCCAGCAGGCCACGTCGGCGGAGTCGACCCGCGTGCGTGTGCGTGCCGCCAACATCGAATCGCTGCGCGACAACGGCTTGCCGCTCGAAGAACGCTTGGAGTCCTTCAAATACACGCCCCTTGCGCGTTTCGTTGTCGACGATTTACTAGAGGAGCGCTTTAGCCCGCCGACAATCACGGTGGCAAACGCTGCGCCCCCGCCCGAAATCACGGTCGAGCACAGCATCGACCCGCTGCCCGCCGACCATCATCCGCTGGCGCGCATCAACGGCAGCCTGCTCGCCGGTGTGGTGTACGTCGACGTCGCACCCAACACGCATCTCGACTACCCCATTGAGATCGACTATCGACAGGCCGGGCCGTGCACACGCGTGTGCGTTCGTGCCGGCGATGCCAGCCGGTGCGAAATCGTCGAACGGCACGTCGCTGCCGGCGTCGCCAATCGTGTCACGCGAGTCGACATCGGCTCCGGAGCGACCGTCGCGCATCGTCGCATCGAGCTGCATGCGGCGGCGCATTCGCAGTGGGCATTGCTCGCCGTCGACGTCGGAGCGGCTTCACACTATGAACTCGATCACTACATGGCGGCGGCTGCGCCGCGTCGGTCGGAAGTAGTCATCGACCTCACCGGTTGCGGCGCAAGCTGCGAGCTGACCGGTGCCGTCATCGGCAACGAAAAGCAGATCGGCGATCTGCAAGTGCAGGTCAATCATCGCGCCACCGATACGCGAAGCCGTCAACTGGTGCATGCGATTGCCGCGGGGCAGTCGGTGCTCACCTTCAACGGCCGCATCGAGATCGATGCACGTGGCGATGGCAGTGATGCGACACTTACGAGCCGCAACCTGTTGCTCGCACCAACTGCGCGAGTGAACGCCAAGCCGGAGCTCGAGATCCACACTCGTAACGTTGCATGCAGCCACGGGGCCACGGTCGGACAGCTCGACCCACAACAGCTCTTCTACCTGCGCAGCCGCGGTATCGACGACCTCACCGCGCGCCGCCTGTTGACGCGCGCATTTCTGCTCCGTGCCATCACGCCGCGGGCGCAGGCGCTCGGCTTCGAGGCCGAGCTGATCGCCCATCTCGCGCCATGAGTCATGCCACCAACATTACCGCGCTTCGAAGCGACTTCCCGATCCTAGCCGAGCGCGTAAACGGCCAGCCGCTGACATATCTCGACAGCGCCGCCACCACACAGAAGCCGGCGGCCGTGATCGCGGCGATCGCCGACTACTATCGGCACGACAACGCCAATGTGCACCGCGCCGCACACGCGCTTGCCGACCGCGCGACAGCGGCGTTCGAAGAAGCACGCCGCAAGGTGCAGAAGTTGCTCGGTGCCCAGCGCGCCCACGAGATCATCTTCACCCGTGGCACCACCGAATCCATCAATCTCGTCGCGCAGAGCCATGGGGGTCACCGACTGCGCGCCGGCGACGAGATTCTCGTAACCGAACTCGAACACCACTCGAACATAGTGCCCTGGCAGCTAGTAGCGGCACGGAAAGGCGCGAAAGTGTTGGCTGTTCGCGTTACGGCGAATGGCGAAATCGATCTCGACGATCTCGATTCGAAAATCGGCGAGCGCACACGCATCGTCGCCGTCGGACACGCATCCAACGCACTCGGTACCATCAATCCGGTCGATGAGATCGTTCGGCGCGCGCACGACGCCGGCGCCGTAGTATTGATCGATGGTGCGCAGGCAACCGCGCACCTCGACATCGACGTCGCTGCCTTGGATGTCGATTTCTATGCCATTTCCGGCCACAAGGCCTATGGGCCAACCGGCATCGGTGCGCTGTATGGCAAGGAGTCGCTCCTCGAGTCGATGCCCCCGTGGCAAGGTGGTGGCGAAATGATCGAGACCGTGACGATCGAGCACACCACATTCAATCGACTGCCGTTCAAGTTCGAAGCGGGCACACCGCACATTGCCGGCGCTATCGGTTTTGGTGCCGCAATCGACTACCTGGCGGCGATCGATGCGCAGGCCCTCGCTAACCACGAAGCAACTCTGCTGCGACTGGTCACAGACCGGCTGGCGCAGACCGAAGGTGTACGTTTGATTGGAACGGCACGCGACAAGGTATCGATCGTCTCCTTTCTACTCGATGGCCAGCACCCACACGATGTCGCCACCCTACTCGACCAACAGGGCGTTGCCGTTCGCAGCGGACACCACTGCGCGATGCCGTTGATGCAAAGACTCGGCATTCCGGGCACCGTGCGTGCTTCGCTTGGTCTCTATAATTCTCCTGCCGATGTCGATCGGCTGGTGCGTGCGGTCGAGAAGACGCGCGCCCTGCTCACCTGAAGAGGACATGACCATGGCAGTCGTCACCGTCGACCCGAACAACCCCGACATCCATGTCACCGCCGCTGCGGAAGCGCATCTACGCAAGCAGATGGATCGGGTCGGCGCATCCGCGCTGCGTCTGTCGGTCAACGAAAGTGGTTGCTCTGGATACATGTACGAACTCGACTACGTCGATCGACCGCTCGCCAATGATGTCGCGAATCGAGTCGGTGACACGCTGACGCTGCACGTTGCGGTCACCGACATCCCACTGCTGCGTGGCACCGAGATCGATTGCGTCAAGGAAGGTCTCAATTCGGTACTGAAATTCCGCAATCCGAACGCCGAGGCCGAATGCGGCTGCGGCGAGAGCTTCTCGGTCGGCAAATCGAAGGCCCACTGATGCAACGGCGTCTAGTGCCACTCACCCGCGACTGTCCAGCGCGGCTGGTACCCGTCGGCACCCCGATTACGATCCCGAAGAATACGTTCGTGACGCTGACCCAGACGCTTGGCGGCAACTTCACGGTCGTCTTCGATGGCAAGATGGCTCGCATCGACGGCGTGGACGCCGATGCGCTGGGGCTCGAGGTCGAACAGCCAGTCTATGCCGCACGCGCGGATGGCAGCATCGATCCCGCCCAGGTCCACGAAGCGTTGCGCACCGTCTACGATCCCGAGATCCCCGTCAACATCGTCGACCTCGGTCTCGTCTACGCCTGCGACATCGATCCACTGACCAAGCGGGTACGCATCACAATGACGCTCACATCGACCGGATGCGGGATGGGCCCAGTGCTGGTCGAAGAAATAAAGAGCCGAATCTCGCGCGTCCCGAATGTCGCCGAAGTCGCGGTGGACCTGGTCTTCGATCCGCCATGGAGCCGCGACATGATGACCGAGGAAGCGCAGCTCGAACTCGGCCTGTTCTGATCGATCCGCCATGAGCCAAGTCGCGTCCCTCGCCGAAATTCGCGAGACCTTCGAGCTACTGAGCGATTGGGAAGATCGCTATCGCTACATCATCGAACTCGGCAAATCGCTTCCGAATCTGCCGGAAGAGCACAAGGTGAACGCGAATATCGTGCACGGCTGCCAAAGTCAGGTGTGGATCGTGCACCGCCTCGAGAACGGCAAGCTCGAGTTCGCGCTCGACAGCGACGCGCTGATCGTGCGTGGCTTGATCGCGATCGTGCTCGCTGCCCTCGGCCACCGCACGCCCGCAGAAGTGCTTGCGGTCGACATGGATTCGCTGTTCGACGAGTTGGCCTTGAAACGCCACTTGAGCCCGACGCGCGGTAACGGGCTGGCGGCCATGGTGCGCCGCATTCGGGACATCGCGCGGCGCCTCGCTTGATACTGGATGTATATCCAGCTATGGTAGGCGCGATCGATTGGAGCGCCAACCATGGCTGGCTACCAAGTACACGTGTTTCGCCGCTGCGGCGACGACGTACTGCTGATCGACGAGCGAACCTGGGAAGCATTCGTCAGCGGTAGCCTGCCCATGTCGGGTATCGGCACGCGACTCGATGTCTTGATCATCACGTGCCGTGACGGTACCTGCGAGCTGGCCGATCCGGTATCGCTACGCCTCGATCGCCACGGCTATCTCGAGCGCCTCGATTTGGGATTGCTCGCGACGCCGCTCGACAACGGTGTGCTGGACGCACGCTGGCCATTCATTGAACGCTACTTGCGTCACGCCCACCGCTGGGCCCCTACCGCCGGGCAACTCGCCAAGGCGAGCAGCGATAGCCTTGCCGCGCAGACGCCCAATGCCTATGCCGGAGGCGGCTGATTGGCCGTTGCGGACCGCGCCCTGCAACGCTCGACAGGGTTCGCGAATCTTTGGCGAACGGGTTCACGTTTTCGACGTCCGCCGCCCGCTACCATGCGCGCCATGGTACGACCTGCATCGCCATTGAGACGGCACGCCAAGCCCGCGCGCGCACCGCGTCAGGAGGATCCGGCGCGCTTCGAAGAACGGCTGTGGCGCGCAGATCAGCATCGTTTGCCGCGGCGAAAGGTGCCAGCACCAGCCAGCATCGACGTCCGTTGACGCGAACGCGCGAACTACATCACGCTACATCGGCGACACGCCACTGCCTCGACACGCAGCGCAACGCAGTTAACGGTATGCATACGTGCGCTCGCCGACAATAGATGTTGGGCCGCGCAAGGATTTCGGGCAGTGCCAATGCGAATACGACGAACATTGCCCGTAGCGCGAAGCAAGCGCCGCGGAGGGCCCGGCGCTAGCCAATCGCGGCCGGTCGGGCGCAATGGCTGAAGCACACGCAAATTCGGCGGCAACCATCAGCCGGTACCTCACCGAACTCGACGAGATCGCCGGTGTGTTCCGCACCCTGCGCGATCAACGCGCTGAGCTGTCGCTGCGATTCGAGGACCACGGCGAGCGTCACACTGCACGCGTCCTGGACGTCGATGGTGGTCGGTTCCTCCTCGACGACATCAAGCCGCGATCCGGCTTGGCTCTGCTCAACCGTGCCGTGCCGTTTTCGTTCACTGCGCGCAGCGGTGGCTTGTCGGCGTTTGCCGACGGTTTGGCCGTCGAGGACATCGCCACCGATCGTGGCGTGCCCTATTTTCTGGTGCCGCTGCCAAGCCGTCTACTGACTCACCAGCGACGTGCCGTCGAGCGTTTCCGTTTGCCGCTCGACATCGCCAAAAGGAAAGGCGCAGCCATCGTGCTGCATCACGGCGAGCAGAAATTGCAGGGCCGCATCGTCGACATATCGGCCGGTGGTTGCCGCGCCGAGTTCGATGGACTGATGGTGCCACCGCTCCCGGTCGATGAGACGATGGAGCGCTGCATAATGCGGATTCCCCATCTGCTCGAAATCGAAGCACGATGCGCAGTGCGGCATCGCACGGCCTTGGCCAATCCACCGCGCGTGGTGTGCGGGCTGGAATTCCTGCGTATGTCGGTGTCCGATCGTCGTCGTCTCGAACTGCTCATCCAACGGCTGTCCGATGGCGCAGCTGTGCGGAGCAGTGGCGCAGCTTGAGCGTTATCACGGGCGCACCGTGACTCGATCCGCATCATGAGGGATTCGGCGACCCGAGCCGCGACGATGCACATACACTCCGCAAGGTTGTCACGCATGGTTGCGAGGACTCGCATGCCTCATCAATTCACATCGACCGAACCGAGCCGGTTGGGTGGCACCTGGTTCAAGCAGAACGGACGCCGCTATTGCCACTGGCGATTCGACGCCGAGTCGTCGACTTTACACGCTGCACGCGGCACCGTGACGCGGTCGCGTATCGTCGACATGAACGGGCCGCTCGACACGCTCAAGCACGAGCTGCCAAAGCTCGCGCTGGAGCTCGCGCAGTCGACACCGCATTGACGCGCGAAACGCGCGAACCCGGTAGTCAATGCGTTCGCATGCGACGGTAGCGCTCCCAGTCTTCCGGTAAATCGACGTCCCACAAGACAGCCAGCCGGTGTACGCGCAGCTCGAGCGCCTTTGCCCGCTGCAACGTTTCTGCCAATACGGTCGATCTGCCCCACCGTACGCCGCTGAACAACTCGGCGTGCGGATGCGCCATTGCGATCAAGACGTAGCCACCGTCCGCTGCCGGCCCGAGCACGACGTCGGCGCCTCCTCGCACGGCACGGACGGCCTCGGCGACGTAGGTCGCGTCGAGTACGGGGCAATCGCTGCCGACTAACACCGCGATCGCACCCCGCGCCGTGATGTCCGAGACTGCCCCCAGCATGCGCTCGCCGAGATCTTGGCCGGTCTGCGTCCGAACAGACGCCGGAAAGGGAAGACTCGACGCGGGTATGGTGCCAGGGTCACCGGCACACCAGATCTCGACGCTGGCGAACTGATCGACACCGCACAGATTTTCGAGCGTGTGCCTGAGCAACTCGACGTGCGCCTCCAAGGCACCCTGCTCGCCGAGCACGGGCATCAACCGCGACTTTACTGAGCCGAGTACCGGCGCACGCGTGAAAACGGCGACAATCGCGTCAGTTGCCATAGTAGATCGTGTGAAGGCGCGCGGGCGATGCGCCGAAGAAGTATGCGAGACGCAACGTCCACATGAGCAGCACGGTACGAACGATACCGTTGTCTCGCCAGCGCCGTGGTGAAACCCGTAGCCGTTCGGCGAGGCAAACTGGCATCCGCCGGAGTTTCAGGCGCCGGGACAGCTCGATGTCTTCCATGAGGGGCTGATCGGGGATGCCACCGACTGCTGCCAGCAGATGCGTGTGCACGAAGATACCCTGGTCGCCCGTGCAGATACCTGTGAGTCGTGAGCGGCAGTTCATGGCCGCCTCAATCACCCGAAATACGGCTCCTCGATCGTCGAGTCGAACATCGAACCGTCCCCAACCTGGTTCATCGCTCGCGGTCGATGCGGCAATGGCTGCAACGACGTCGACATCAGCTTGGCAGTCGGCATGCAACATCCACACCCACCCCGTCGACACCAATTCGCATCCGGCGCTCAGCTGCGTCGCCCGGCCCTGGGGCGCGACGATCACTCGGCACCCGAACCGCTCGGCAATTGCAACGGAGCGGTCGCGGCTACCACCGTCGACGACGATGTGCGGACCTTGCGCCCCTGACGAACGCAGCGACTCGAGCAGCCGCTCGAGCGCTCGTTCGTCGTTCAGGACCGGAATGACGATGGTGTAAGGCATGTGCGCGCGGCGCGGAGGCATCTAGTCCGCGTGGCATAATCGCGGGCCCGTCCCCGTAGTTCAATGGATAGAACGGCCGCCTCCTAAGCGGCAAATGCAGGTTCGATTCCTGCCGGGGACACCAATTCAGCGATCGTTCATGTAGCGTGCGGCATGATGCCCGGCATAGATCGGAGGACCGTCATGAAAACGACCTTGACCTTGCTGATCGCTGCCTGCCTGACCATCTCGGCACCCACGACTTGGGCCGGCGGCCGCCATGAGGGCCACGGCGGATATCCGGGCTATTACGGCGGGCACGGCTACTACGCCGGGCACGGCCATCGGTACTACGGCCATCGGCACTACCGTGGACATCACGACAATGACGAGTGGGCCTATCTATTGGGCGGTCTCGTCCTTGGTGGACTGGTCACGCATGCCTATCACCGGCAGCAAGAAGCGGTGCAAGCGGTACCCGCCCAGGGCTACTACGCGGTGCCCAATAGCGGCCAACGATTGGTGCGAGATGCGTACGGCAACTGCTACACGAGCACGTTCGATGCGGCCGGCACGGAGTACCGAACCCCGGCTGACCCGGCGCTCTGCAACTGGTAGGCGGTTAGCCGACGAACGCGACGGCCAAATAGGCCACGAAGAACCCGACCGCCGCCAGGCTCAAAACGTCGACTTTGGTGGTGCGGATCGTCATGGCCGGCATTGTTTACGCCGCCTGCTGCCGACGGAAGGAATGATTCTGCCTATGCTTATGCCTGCGCGCGGCCACACTGCCGGACGGAGTTGCCAGCCCACCCGGGCGCGCCGGCAGGCGTGGTGGGTGCGAAGCACCTAAGCCAGCGTGGGGAGAAGCGCCTAAGCCAGGGTAAACCCCAGTGTCGCTGCCACCGCCAGCGCCCACAGCGATAGCGCATGCCCCAGCACGCGCCCTCGCAGCTGGCGCAGCGTCGCCCGCGTGATTTCCGTGCCGATGCAGAACAGCGCCACAACCAATAGCGCGCGGCTCGTCGTTCCGGTCGCACGTGTGGCCATCTCCGGCAGTTCGAAGACGGTGCCAACGAGTGAAGCCACCAAGAACGCGAGGATGAAAGTCGGTACACGAACCTTGGCGCTCGGTTCGCGCACGTAGAGACCCATCGCAAGCGCGAGCGGGATCAGCCAGAGTGTGCGCCCGAGCTTGACGGTGGTGGCCACCTCGAGGGCCTCGTCGCCATACTGGGCGGCCGTGGCCAGCACGGAACTCGTATCGTGCACGGCCAGTGCCACCCAAGTGCCGAATTCCACCTGCGACAGGCCAAGCGCGCGACCGATGACTGGAAACGCGAATATCGCCGCGGCGTTCAGCAGGAACACGATGGCAATGGCGATGCCCACCTGATCGGCACGCGCTTTCAGAATTGGCGCCAGTGTCGCGATGGCCGTGCCGCCGCAGATCGCGGTGCCAGCCGCCATCAGCCAGGTGCTGTTGCGATCGAGGCCGAAGAGTCGTCCAAGCAAGGCGCCGACACCGAGCACGCTGAGTACATACACCGCAACCGGTAGCACCGCATCGCCACTCAGCTCGGCGACACGACCAATCGTGAGCGAAAAGCCCAGCAGCACGATGGCAGACTGCAAGCTGACACGTCCCCAACGTTGCGCACCGGTTAGCCAACCGCCGCCGATCACGAGTGTCAGCACGATGCCAACCAACAGCGCGACCGCAGGATTGCCGTACCACACGAGCGGCACGAGCACGACACCCGCCAACAGCCAACGCGGCCAGCCGCTCAGGAGTTCCCCCTATGGAGGCATCCCGATACGGGGGCTAGCGTCACTGCGTGACGCTGATTCGCTGGCTCGACAGTTTCGATATCGGAATTCCCGCGATCGATCATGAGCATCGCGAGCTGGTCGATTTGATCAACACATGCCACGACCGACTCGTCGAAGACCCAAGCGGCAACGATGTCGGTGACTTCCTCGGCCGCATCTTCGATCGAATCACCGCACACTTCACGCACGAAGAGATCGAGATGTTGCAACTCGAATTCCCGGAGTACTGGCCGCACAAGGCCGATCACGAGCGCCTGCTCGATGAACTGCGCGACATCATGAACACGTGGAGTTCCAGCAACGACTTCGACGATGCGTCCCTCGCATCGCGTTTGGAGCTATGGTTCATGATCCACTTCCGAACATTCGATGCCCGCCTGCATCGTTTCGTCGCGCAGCAAGCGTAACCGGCGGGCGACCGCTCGGTACTCAGCTGCCAGCATTCACTCACCATCGCGATGCAGCCGATGCAGCCGATACCCATCTGGCGCTTCAGTAGTAACTTCGGCAGAGAACGGCGTGCCGGTTGGCTGTGTCGTTGGAACAGGCTCTTGCGGGTAAGGCGTCGACAACAGCTCATCGATCGACAGGCCGTCGAGCGCGTGGTCGAGATCGGTCCAATCCGCACCGAGGTCGGTGGATTGCATTGACGGGGACGTGGCTACATCGGGCGTGGCAGTTCCCGTGCTGATGACGGAGGCCGGTGTGTTGCTACGTTCGTCGATGACCCAAGCGTCGGGAAAGCCTGCGCTCCGGAGCTCCGCCAGCTTCTCCGCCGCGCGACGCCACTCGGCATAGGGTCCAGCGACGACTCGAAACACTCGCTGACCGTGCAGGTCGAATGCAGCAACGCTCAACGGCTGTCCAGCGCCAGCTTGCAACTCGGCTCGACCACGCTCCGCCTGGTCCTCCGCACGATAGCTGCCAACCGAAATCCACAGCTCAGCAGCCGCGGCAACCGATGCTGCCATGGCGATCAGGGTGGCAACTCGCATCATCCAACGTCGCATTGCATCGCTCCTCAGGCCGATGCCGTCATCAAGATCATTACACCGGCCGCAACGGCTGAGCCAATCACGCCCGCGACATTGGGCCCCATCGCGTGCATGAGCAGGAAATTTTGCGGATTCGCCTCGAGACCGACACTGTTGGCGACGCGGGCCGCCATTGGCACAGCTGACACGCCCGCTGCTCCGATCAGCGGATTGATCTTGGTCGAGGATACCAGGTTCATGAACTTCGCCATCAGCACTCCGCTTGCGGTACCGATTGCGAATGCCACCATCCCGAGCAGCAGAATTCCAAGCGTGCTCGGCACTAAAAACTGATCCGCGGAAAGCTTCGAGCCAACCGCCAGGCCAAGGAAGATGGTGACGATGTTGATGAGTGCGTTCTGAGTCGTATCGCTGAGCCGCTGCACCACGCCGCACTCGCGCATCAGGTTACCGAAGCAGAACATTCCCAGCAGCGGTGCGGCCGCAGGCAACAACAGGGCAACCAGCAACAACAGCACGAGTGGAAACAAGATGCGCTCACGGCGCGATACCACACGTTGCTCGTGCATCTCGATCGCTCGTTCGGTCTGGGTTGTAAGCAGGCGCATGATCGGTGGCTGGATGATCGGCACGAGCGCCATGTAGGAATACGCAGCGACCGCCACCGCACCCAACAGATGCGGCGCCAATTTCCCCGCCACATATATGGCCGTGGGCCCATCGGCGCCGCCGATTATGCCGATCGCGGCCGCCTCCCTGATGTCGAAATCCATCACGCCGAGTGCGGACAATCCCAGCGCGCCGAGCACCGTACTGAAGATGCCGAATTGTGCAGCGGCGCCAAGCAGCAGCGTTCGCGGATTGGCGAGCACGGGACCGAAGTCCGTGAGTGCACCGACGCCCATGAAGATGATGAGCGGAAAGGCGCCCGTTGCTACGCCAACGACGTACGTGAGGTGCAAGATGCCGTCGCCGCTTGCTATCTCCACGCCTGGGATGTTGCTCAAGATTCCGCCGAAGCCGATCGGCAGCAACAGCAATGGCTCGAACTTCTTTGCGATCGCGAGATACACGAGCAAGCCACCGACCGCGATCATCACGACCTGCCCCCAGCCGATCTGATACAGCCCGGAACCTCGCGCGAGCTCGAGCAATGAATCCACTACGTCAGTCGCCGATCGAGAACAGAGGCGTGCCAACCACCACCGCATCGCCTTCGCCGACGAGAATGGCTGCGATGTGGCCGGCCCGCGGCGCCACCACTTCCGTCTCCATTTTCATGGCCTCGAGCAGCAGCACCACCTGGCCCTGTGCGACCAAGTCGCCTTCTTTGGCAACGAGCTTGAAGACGTTTCCAGCCAGCCGCGCGGTGACAGATTTACCGTTCTGCACAGATTTCGGCGCAGCGATTTCCGCCGAGTTCGGCTTGACGGATTTCACCGCACCGGCGGCTTCGATCTCGACCGTGTACGAGCGACCGTTGACCGATACCCTATAAGTGCTGGCATCGGCGCGCGGCGGTGCCTGCGTCGACTGTTGCGCTCTTTCGTCAGCGGAAGGCGCACGCTCAAACGCAGAGGCATCGCCGCGGTTGGCGAGGAACTTGAGTGCCACCTGCGGGAATAGCGCATAGGTCAACAAGTCGTCGATGCGATGTTCGCCGAGACGCAGTTGCTTCGAACTCGCCAATCCGTCGAACTCGGCCGTGATGTGAGTCAGCTCGGGTTCGATCTCATCGGCGGGCCGGCACGTGACCGGCTGATCGCCGGCCAACGCACGCGCGACCAGTTCCGGCTTCATGGCGGCGGGCGTGGCTCCGTACTCACCGCGCAGCAACGCGTTAGTCTCCTTGGCGAGCGATTTGTATCGCTCACCAAGCAGCACATTGAGAACGGCTTGCGCGCCAACGATCTGCGAGGTGGGGGTGACCAGCGGAATGAACCCCAGGTCCTCGCGTACCCTCGGAATTTCCGCCAACACCTCGTCGTAGCGGTCGGACGCGCCCTGCTCGCGCAGCTGATTCTCGAGATTCGTGAGCATGCCGCCCGGCACTTGCGAGACCAGAATGCGCGAGTCGATGCCCTTCAGCGATCCTTCGAAGCGCGCGTATTTTGCCCGCACCGTGCGAAAGTAGGCCGCAATCTCTTGCAGTAGGCCCAAGTCGAGACCCGTATCGCGGTCAGTGCCTTGCAGGATCGCGACGAGCGATTCCGTTGGCGAATGGCCATACGTCATGCTCATGGAGCTGATCGATGTGTCGACGTTGTCGATGCCGGCTTCGATTGCCTTTAGGCACGTCGCGGTAGACATGCCGGTGGTTGCATGGCTTTGCATGTGAATCGGAATGTCGAGCGCTTCCTTCAGCCGCGACACCAGTTCGAACGCTACGTAGGGCCGCAAAAGACCCGCCATGTCTTTGATGCACAAAGATTGCGCACCCATGTCGCGAATGCGGCGTCCCAGATCCACCCACAGCTCCACCGTATGCACCGGGCTCACCGTGTAGGCGATTGTCCCTTGTGCGTGCCGCTCGTTCGCTCGGACAGCGCGAATGGCGGTCTCCAAATTGCGCACGTCGTTCAAGGCGTCGAACACGCGAAACACATCGACGCCGTTGACCGCAGCACGCTCGACGAACTTCTCGACCACGTCGTCGGCGTAGTGCCGATAACCGAGCAGATTTTGCCCGCGCAGCAGCATTTGCTGAGGCGTGTTCGGCATCGCCGCCTTCAGCTTGCGTATGCGTTCCCAGGGGTCTTCACCCAAATAACGTATGCACGCGTCGAACGTCGCACCGCCCCACGACTCGAGCGACCAGAATCCCACTCGATCGAGCTTGGCTGCAATCGGCAGCATGTCGTCGATGCGCATGCGCGTGGCCAACAGGCTCTGATGCGCATCGCGCAATACGACGTCGGTCAAGCCGACCGGATTCTTGTTCATGGCGTGGTTCCCTGCCGAGCAGTCAGCGTTGACGCGCGCGGTGTACCGCTACCGCAGCGGCAACGGCTTCCTCGATCTCTTCGGGTGCGGACGGTTCACCACCACGGCTATCGTCGTCCGCAACGATGCGACTCAGCGCTGACGTAGCGATCACGAGGAGGCCGAGAAAGACGAACACGGTGCCCATACCGAGGGCCATCAGTTCGAGTCCTGCCGTCATGATCAACCGTACTTGCTATGCATGACCGATTGTACCCGATGCATCAGAACGCGCGGCCCGCAAGCGGTCCGAGCACGATCCAATCGACGGCGGCGGAGATCACTGCGAGTACCACCACGGCGCTCATAATGATGCCGAGCAGGCGCCAGCCGCGGAATGCGCGCTCGGATTCGTCGTTGTGTACCGGGTCTTCCATGCCGCGATTGTCGCGGGCCGACCTATCGCTCGCAACCCACTGTTCGGTTTCTTGACGGCCCCATACCCCCTCTCGATAATGCACGCCCGTTTACGCGTCCGTAGCTCAGTTGGATAGAGCACCAGGCTACGAACTTGGGGGTCGGGAGTTCGAATCTCTCCGGACGCGCCAGAGATGAAACAGGGGCCCGAATGGGCCCCTGTTTCATTTCTGCCACGTCCGGAGCGTATGAGAACCGGGAATTCGACAAAGGTGCAGGACTGCAATTTTGGGCGCTACGCGCAGCGCAACGGTCGAGGCGACAGCCGAGACCGAGCGCGATCGATGGCGCGAGTCAATCTCTCCGGACCCGTCCTCACCCCAACCTAACGCCGTCACGGACTTTTGTGGACAATCAGCCCCAACAACCTCCGAACTCGGCTAGACATCGAACATGACAACACGCCGCCCCAACTTCCTCTTCCTGATCACCGATCAACACCGCGCCGACCACGTCGGATTCGGCGGCAACGCCGTCATCCAGACGCCACATCTCGACCGACTCGCCGCGCGTGGCACCGTGTTCGAGCGCGCCTTCGTGGCCAATCCCATCTGCATGCCGAATCGCGCCACGATGATGACCGGCCGCATGCCCAGCTCACACCGCACGCGCTTCAACGGTGTGTCGCTCGATTGGCGCGCGAACACGTTTGTGCGGCGTCTGCGTCAGGCCGGCTATCGCACAACGCACATCGGTAAGTCTCACCTGCAAACCATGTGCATCAGCCGCGAGCGAATACTGGAGCTCGTCGACTTCACGCTTGCGGAGGAAGCGCTCCTGCCCGCGGCCGAAGACGGCTGGGACGAACTCGAAGATTACCGCCGCTATCGCGACGGCGATGTGCCGAGCATCGACGATTTCTACGGCTTCGAACGCGCATCATTTGCCGTGCTGCACGGCGATCAGGTGAGTGGCCACTACAACGTCTGGCTCGAGCAGCGCGGAGTCGATTGGCGCAAAATCCAAGGACCACACAACGCACTCGACCGCTACCACGGCTGGATTCAAATCTATCAGACGGCGGTGCCAACGGAACTCTATCCAAGCACCTACATTGGCGACGCGACGATTGCCGAAATCGAAGCAGCAAAGGCCGACGGCAGACCGTTCTTCATCCATGCCTCGTGGCCCGATCCCCATCATCCGTTCACGCCGCCGGGTGAGTACTGGCGCATGTACGACCCTGCGTCGATGCCACTGCCGTCCTCGTTCACCGATCCGCATCATGATTCGATGCCGCACTACAAGGCCATGATTGCCCAGCGGGGAGTGCAAACGTTCAGCAGTGTCGATGGATGGGCGCCGACGGCGGCTCAGCTTCGACATGCAATGGCTGCCGAGTACGGCAACATAAGCCTCATCGACGACAACGTCGGCCGTATCCTGCAAGCGCTCGAATGCAACGGATTGGCGGACGACACCATCGTCATCTTCACCTCCGATCACGGCGACATGTTCGGCGATCACGGCGTGATGCTGAAGTTCGCCATGCACTACCAAGGCTGTCTCAAGGTGCCGCTGGTCATCGCGCGCCCTGGGCAACCAAGCAAACGCACACGCGCACTCGCCGGCTCCATCGATCTCGCGCAAACTATTCTCGAGCTGGCCGGAATCGACGGCTTTCACGGCATGCAGGGATGTAGCCTAGTGCCGATCCTCGACGATAGTACCGCGACCGTTCGCGACGCCGTCTACATCGAAGAGGATGAGAAAGTCGACCTGACCTTCGCTGGTGTGCCGACGCGAATGCGCACACTGGTCACCAATGAAGGACGCCTGACCCTGTACAAGGGGCACACGCACGGCGAATTGTTCGCAGCCGACGACACCGACGAGATGCGCAATATCTTCTCCAAAGCTGAAGGCTGCACATTGCGAGAACGCATGACCGAACAGCTGGTACATGCAATGATGACGCATAGCGACGAAACGCCCAGACCGCGCTACAACGCGTAAGCACCCGCCACTACCAACATGCAAGGGGCACCGCGGCGCGGCTAGCTAGTCTCCAGCTCGAATCCGGCTTCGCGCCACGCCGTCGCACCGCCATCTAGGGCGACGGCGCGGTCGAATCCCATGTCCTTGAGCGTTGCCGCCGCGAGTGTCGAGACCAGCCCCAACTCGCAATACACCACGATGCGCTGCCTCGGGTCGGGCAACATCGTGTTGACGCGCAGCTCGAGCTGGCCACGAGGTAAGTGCACGGCGCCCGGTAGGTGGCCCGTATCGAATGCCTCCTTCTCCCGAACATCGAGCAATAGCAAGTCGTTGTCGCGCGTCTGCACACGCCGGCGCACTTCAGCCATGGACATGAAAGGAACCTTTTCGGTCGCTTCTGCCAACAATTGGCTGACGGTCTTGCCGCCGCTCCGGTTGGTGCGCAGTGCTTCGGTGAGATGCTTCGGCGCGTCCAGGTCGAGCGTACGCATCAGCTCGACGAATGCGGCTCGCTCCTTCTTCTGCAAGCGTGGATTGCTCTCGACCTCGGTGCCAAGTCGTGAAGTGGTACGGCCTTGGTAGTCATGGGCCGGACACACCTCGAGATCGGCATCCAGCTTCAACAGCTTGCCGAACAACGAGTCGTAGAGGGCATCGGCGTTGCCGGTCGGCAAATCCGTGCGGCCAGTGCCCCCGATCAGCAGCGTATCCCCCGTGAACAGGCGTCCATCCACCTTCAGCGTCATCGAATCGATCGTATGGCCCGGCGTGTGCAGCACTTCGATGCGCAGCGTGCCCAGCGCGATCATCTCGCCGTCATCGACGTGCATAGTGACGAACGGTGCAGGGCTCTCGCGGTGCATGACGATCGGCAAGCCCAGCTTGCGCGATAACGCCAGGCTTCCCGAGAAGTGATCGGCATGCGTGTGCGTGTCGATCGCGTAGTGGAATTGCAGACCGTGATGGTTGGCAAAGGCGAGATATTTGTCGATCAGGCTCGATTCGGGGTCGATGATGGCTGCCGCACAAGATTCTTCGCAACCGACTATGTAGGACAGACAGCCACCAGTCCGGACCTGCTCGAAAATCATGTTGGTGAGTTACTCCCCGTCCGCATCGAGCGGAAGCATGACTCGCTGTCGTGATTCTGCACGCGCCGCGTCGATGAATCGAGCATTGAACGGTCTCGCATACCAGCCGCTCGCTCTTGCAGACGACGCCGGACTGGACGAATCGAAGATGGTGGTCGAGTATGAAGGCCGGAAGGGAGGCGGCCTATGGCCCAGCGCTCCATGCGCCAGTCTCGCACGCGCGCCATCGTTGCGGTCGCGGTGCTGTGGTCCGGCGCATCGATCGCCTCGGCGGCCGATCAGTGTGCGGACTGCACGCGCCTCGAAGCCGAGCTCGCAGCGGCGAAGGCGGCACAGGGTGCACTCGAGCAGACGATCGAACGAACGACCAACGAACTCGCCGAGAACGACGCCCGGCAAGCCGAGCTCGACCGCCGTCGCAGCGAGATCTCAACCGAAATCGAGGGTCAGCGAGAGACCTTCGTGTCCACGGACGCCGATGGCGCGACGGTGCGTAGCGAATACGACCTCGCCACCGGCGAGCGGGTCACCACGCGCACACCGCCCAACGGCCAGCCCACCGAAATAGGTCGTGAGCCAAGCAATTGGCTGCAACGATTGCTGGCCGAGCGTGCGCAGATCGATCGCCTGGACGCCGACCTCGAAGCTGCAGCCGCCGCGCTGAACGCGGAGAAGTCCAACTCGGAAACGGCGCTACCAGCGGCTCGGCAACGCGTCGTGGATCTCGCCGCCGAGCTCGATGCATGTCGCACGCGCTGCGGTCAATCCGGTCGGCCATCGTCGACCACACTCGATCTGCTGGTCGATCGCGCGTATGTCATGGAGTTTCGTATTCCGAGCGGCGGCAACGTCGAAGCGGCGACAGCGGGCCTCGTGGGTGCAGTGGTGTTTCCGATCCCAGCGGGCGCCGGCGGCGGCTTTCAGGTGGCTGTGCCAGTGCCAGCCGATGCCGCGGCGGCTGCCGCGCTGAGGGCACAGTTGGAAGCACTTGCCGCGCAAGGTCTCATCACCGACCTACAGACCACACCGTGCCGCAAGTTTCTGCCCGAGGCGACCAGCAGCGGCACCACGAGTGGGGTGCAACGCACCCAACGCAACGTGCAGATCATCAAAGGAACTGCGCGCACCAGCACCGGCGCCGAACTGGGGCAGGCCGTCGTCATTCTGATTCCACCGCCGACCAGTGAAGCAGATGACGAAGATGAAGACGAAGACGACGACGGCACACGGTGGATACCCGGTGTCGACGACCAACCACCGGCACTCGGCGTGCCCGACCCCGACGGCAATTTCGTCATCATCGTCCCCGACGGATACCGTGGTCCGTTCACGGTCATGCTCGCACCCATCTGCAACTGTGCGACCACCACTAAGACGCACGACCAGCCGCCTGAAGTCGTGCCGGTCGACAACGAGACGACAACGACCGAATCGCCAGAGTCGCCGGCCACTACGCCACCGCCCGAGGAAGAGCAGCCGGAGACTTGCTACTGCGGCCCGGACATCACCTCGGCCATCGCCGAGGCCATCAATCGCGCGCAATCGCGCATCGATCAGCTGCCAAGCAACGAGGTGGGATTCGTCGACGGCTTCCAATTCCTGTACCGCAATGCCGATGCCTTCGATGCGCCGGTGGCACCGGTCATCGATCCGACCATCGATCCGGCATCGGTGGCCGCCCGTGGCAACTGGCTCTGTCCGTCTGGCGTGTGCGCGCGTATGGGTCAAGTACCTTTCATGTTCGCGGGCTATTGCTTGCCGAAACACATGTCCAATGAAATCCTCGCCGCCTTCGTAGCCTCCGGCGTCGGTGTCCCACTGCAGGTGTTCTCGGCCGGTGCCAACGTTAAGCAAGTGCTGAATTACGGATCGATTGAAGGTGACGCGCCCTTCATCGCCTACATGATCGGTTATCGGCTGCAGTCGGAGCTCGAGGACGTCGGCTCGCTCACGCCAGCGCAGGTGGAGAAGGTCACCAAGGACGTGCTCGAAACCAGCTTGTTCGGCTACTTCCAGAACTACGCTGCAATTGTCGACGAATATCCGACACTCGAGCAGTGCATGGATTGTCCGTACGACGTACAAGGCCGCTTCACCAAGGACTTCACCACCAAGCCATGGCGGCTCGCGGACGGCACGCGCGTTGGCGAAGAATCGGTGGACGAACCGATGTCGGAAATGCCGGTGACCGATCCGGTCAAGCCGCCACTGAAGCCAGGTATGACGCCGCAGTCGTGTGAGACCGGCTCGCAAACGACCGCGCCGAGTCCAGCCCCAGCAGATGCAAGCGACTCGGATAGCCCATCGGCCGGCGACCGTAGCGAAGACGGGACACCGACCGGCACAACGAGCACCCCGGATCCCGCCGACCAGGATTGGGGTGGCAAGCAGAATGGCGAAGTCGTCGACTGCTGCACGTTGCTGAAGAACGTGCTCGCCGAAATCGAAGCGACGCCGTTCGGTCAATCGGCCCGCGGCAAGGGCATCATCGACACGGTGAAGACCTATCTCTGCAGCGACATCACGTTCGCAATGACCAGAGACGGGCGTGTCTTGGCGAACGGACCACCGCTGCCCGCCACCGACGATGCAACGGGTGACGGCGATCTGGTGTACCCGGGCGATGCGCGCTACGAACGGTCCATGCGCATGGGTATACCCGGCGCTGGCGGATTCCACTCGAATGAAATCTACATTGGCCTCGATCAGTCATCGCGTGGCATCGCGCGGGCGTCGATGAACCCGAGCGACTACTACATCTGCGATCACGACGGCGAGCTCGCCGTCATCGAGAAGCGCGATCTGGTCCACAATCTGATTCATGAGGGACTGCACGCGACATTGGCCGGGAAATACAACGTGAGTGGTCGTGCTTCAATCGAAGAGGAGCTAGATGCATTCAACGCCGGCAACGAAGCGAATGCAGCAATGGGACTTCCGCCCTCCACGGATCGGCCCGGCAGTGGCTACGGCGCGGCATCCAACCCCAGCTATCCCAATTACACGGGTCAGTGACATGTATCGCGCGGTGCTTCTCATATCGATCCTCGCCGTCACGTGCATGGCAGCGGCCGCGCCCGACGACCCTTACTTCGCGAGCCGCGGCACATGGGGACAAGGCTACGACGACCAGTGGGCGCTGAAACGGATCGGCTTCACTGCCAAGGACGACGCGACGTCCGCGTGGCGCATCGAAGACGGCAGCTCGAGCGCCGTGATCGTCGCAGTGCTCGACACCGGCCTCGACTACCGCCATCCGGACTTCGCGCGGCGCAACCTGTGGCGCAACGAGCACGAATCGAAAAACGGCATCGACGACGACGGCAATGGCTACGTCGACGACCTACACGGCTGGAACTTTCTCGAGCGCAACGACGACGTAGCCGACCTATCGGGTCATGGCACGTTCGTGACCGGTATCATCGCGGCTCGCACCGACAATGGCGAAGGCATTGCCGGCATCAATCGCGGCGTCAAGATCATGCCGCTACGCGTGCTCAATTTCTTGGGCGCCGGACACGCTGTCAAGGTGGCCGAGGCGATCTACTACGCGGTCGAGAACGGCGCTCGCGTCATCAACATGAGCCTAGGTAGCCCGGGCGACTCGGCGGCAGAGTCGCGTGCCATGCGCTACGCCGCGGATCGCGGCGTGCTGATCGTCGTTGCCGCCGGCAACGAAGGCAGCGACATAACCGGCTTCGGGCCGGCCGCATCCGAGCATGTCATCACGGTCGCCGCAACCGATGAGAGCGACACGCGAGCCGGCTTCTCCAATTGGGGCGCGCAAGTGGACATCGCGGCACCGGGCACGGATCTGCTGTCACTTCGCGCACGGCGCACCGACTTCGTGCTGACGACATTCCCGCATCTATATCTGCCCGGTGATGCATTCATTGGCGATCAGGCCAAGTACTACCGCGCCAGTGGCACATCGTTCTCGGCACCGTTGGTAGCGGCGACGGCTTCGCTGATATTCGCCAAACAGCCTGAACTGACCGCAGCCGACGTTCGTCGCATGCTCCTGCAATCGGCGCGCGACATCGGCGTGCCCGGCATCGATCAGTTCTCCGGCTACGGGCTCTTGGATGCCCGCGCCGCATTGGCGGCGGACCCGAAGTTCTTTCTCGATGCCGTGATAACCGGCGTAGCCGTGGCGCAGGAGGGTAACCGCACACTCGTCGCCGTGCGGGGAACCGCAGCCGCGGACCAGTTCCGCCGCGCCACCATCGAACTCGGCGCTGGCACCGATCCCACGCGATGGCAGCGGGTCGCGGAAGTACGCGAAGTAGTACCGGATGGCACGCTGGCGCGAATCGACGCGACTCTGCTGCAGAGCGCGAAGCAATGGACGCTGCGGCTCATCGTCGAGCATCGTGGCGGGCAAACCCGTGAAGCGCGCTATCTCGTCAACCTCGGCTAGCCGAGAGCGCGTCACATCGACTTGCGATACTGCCCGCCCACTTCGAACAGCGCGCTGGTAATCTGACCCAGCGAGCAATGCCGCACGGCATCCATCAAAGCCGCAAAGCCATTGCCGTGACCGGTCACCGCTCGCTTTACCCGCTCGAGCGCCGCCTGGCTATCGTTGGCATGACGTTCATGGAACGCCCGCAACCGCTCGATCTGTCCACGCTTCTCTTCTTCCGTCGAGCGCGCAAGCTCGACCGTGAACACTTCGTCCTCGGCATGTTCCGGCAGGAACGTGTTGACCCCAATGATGGGCAGGCTGCCATCATGCTTCTTGTGCTCGTAGAGCAGCGACTCTTCTTGGATCTTGCCGCGTTGATATCCCGTTTCCATGGCACCGAGCACACCACCACGCTCGGAAATGCGCTCGAACTCCAAGAGCACCGCTTCTTCGACCAAATCCGTCAACTCCTCGACGACGAATGCGCCCTGCACAGGATTCTCGTTGCGCGCGAGGCCAAATTCGCGGTTGATAATGAGCTGAATGGCGAGTGCCCGCCGCACCGACTCTTCAGTAGGCGTAGTGATCGCCTCGTCGTAAGCATTGGTATGCAGGCTATTGCAGTTGTCGTAGATCGCGATCAGTGCCTGCAGCGTGGTACGGATATCGTTGAAATTCATCTCCTGCGCGTGCAGCGAGCGGCCCGACGTTTGAATGTGATACTTCAATCGTTGGCTGCGCTCGTTGGCGCCGTACTTATCGCGCAACGTGATCGCCCAAATGCGGCGCGCGACGCGGCCGAGCACTGTGTACTCCGGATCCATGCCGTTGGAAAAGAAGAACGACAGATTCGGCGCGAAATCGTCGATCTTCATGCCCCGCGCGAGATAGGTTTCGACGTACGTGAAGCCATTCGCTAGCGTAAATGCGAGCTGGGAAATGGGGTTCGCTCCTGCTTCGGCGATGTGATAGCCAGAAATCGACACCGAGTAGAAGTTGCGAACGTCGTTGTCGATGAAGTACTGCTGAATGTCACCCATCATCCGCAGACTGAATTCGGTGGAGAAGATGCAGGTGTTCTGCCCCTGATCCTCCTTGAGAATGTCTGCCTGAACCGTGCCGCGAACCGTCCTCAGCGTCCGTGCGCGAATCTCTGCCGTTTCTTCGTTGTTTGGCTGACGCGCATGTTCGGCCACGAATGCGTCAACTTGCTGGTCGATCGCCGTGTTGAGAAAGAACGCAAGAATCGTCGGCGCGGGCCCATTGATCGTCATCGACACCGACGTCATCGGATCGCACAGGTCGAAGCCGTCGTAGAGCGCTTTCATGTCGTCGAGGGTAGCGATCGACACGCCAGAATTACCCACTTTGCCGTAAATGTCCGGTCGCTCCGCCGGATCGAAGCCATAAAGCGTCACCGAGTCGAACGCCGTGGACAGCCGCTTGGCAGCGGAGTGCTCGGAGAGCTTCTTGAAGCGGCGGTTGGTGCGGAACGCATCGCCCTCACCGGCAAACATTCGCGCCGGGTCTTCATTCTCACGTTTGAGCGGGAACACGCCTGCGGTGTAGGGGAAGTATCCCGGTAGATTTTCGCGCCGGAGCCACTTGAGCTGCTCTCCGTGGTCCTCGAACTGCGGCACCGACACCCGCCTAACGCGGCTACCCGACAGGGTGGTGAAAAAAAGTTGTGAGCGCATCTCGCGATTGCCTGCTCGTGTCACCAGCTCGTCCTGACGGTACGCTTCACGCCTCGCCGGCCACTCGGCAAGCAAATCCTTGGCGTCGCGACTCAGTCCGTCTTCACGCGCTGCGATCAACGCATCGAGCCCTGCAGCCGACTCCCCCGTAGCGGCCAGCAGCTCGCGGCTCGCCGTGAGTTGTTGCCGTTCGCGGGCCAGTCGCACTTGCCTCGCCGTGTCGGCATGGTAATTGCGGACTGTCTCCGCAATCTCGGCCAAGTATCGTTGCCGATTGGCGGGCACGATCACCGCCTTTTCGCTCGACCGCTTGGTGGCTACCTGCGGCAATGACGAAGGGTATTCTCCAAGCGCTCGTCCGTTCGGAAGCGCTCGCAATATTTTCACGAGATCCTGATACGCCGCCGTCACACCGTCGTCGTTGAAGTGCGATGCGATAGTGCCGAATACAGGCATCTGATCTGGTGCGACATCGAAACGCTGGCGGTTGCGCTGCATTTGCTTGGCAACGTCACGATACGCATCGTCTGCACCCTTACGATCGAATTTGTTGATTGCCACGAGGTCGGCGAAGTCCAACATGTCGATTTTCTCGAGCTGGCTCTGCGCGCCAAACTCCGGCGTCATCACGTACATCGAGGCGTCTACGTAGGGCACGATGCCACTGTCGCCCTGCCCGATTCCAGGTGTCTCGACGATCACAAGATCGAATCCCGACACTCGCACTGCTTGGATGATCTGCGGCAAGTAGTCGGGCACCTCCGCAACGGCATCGCGCGTTGCGATGCTACGCATGAAGACATTGGGATGGTAGATCGCATTCATGCGAATACGGTCGCCGAGCAGCGCCCCACCCGTCTTCCGCCGGGTGGGATCGATCGCGACAATGCCGATGCGCACCGAATCATTGCTGTCGAGACGAAAGCGCCGAATGAGCTCGTCGGTGAGCGACGACTTCCCCGCCCCGCCGGTGCCGGTGATGCCAAGCACAGGACAACCTTTGACGCGCGCGGAGAGGCGATCGAGAAGCGCGCTGTCCTCCGCCCCAAACAAGCCGCGCTCGATCTTCGTGATGGTACGTGCGAGTAGTACGCGGTCGCCCATCGGGAGATCGGCCAAGCTCGACGTCGTCTCCAAGCCCGCGTCGAGATCGCACGCGGCAATCATGTCGTCGATCATGCCCTGCAGACCGAGCTTGTGGCCCATCTGCGGGGAATAGATTCGCGCAACGCCGTAGTCCTCGAGCGCCTTGATCTCGTCGGGCACGATTACCCCACCGCCACCGCCGAACACGCGGATGTGTGACGCGCCGCGCTCGGCGAGCATGTCGACCACGTACTTGAAGTATTCGATGTGCCCGCCTTGATAGGAGCTGATGGCAATACCTTGCACATCCTCCTGCAGCGCCGACTCGACCACCTCCGACACCGAGCGGTTATGCGCCAGGTGGATCACTTCCACGCCCGATGCCTGCAGAATGCGACGCATGATGTTGATGGAGGCGTCGTGGCCGTCGAACAGGCTCGCCGCGGTCACGAATCGCAAAGGCACGGTCTTTGCCGTCCGCTCACGCGGCAGTCTTCTCACCGCCTCACTCATTGCTCATCCTCCGGATTGTCGGTCGCGACACCTAGCGCCATGCGCATGGTTCGCTTCAGGTTGTCGTGCAGTGCAGCCACTTCATCGAGATCATCGACGTGCTGCAGCCAGTGATAAACGATGCCGACGATCGATGCGCCGAACTGGCCTGCGATCGCATCTTCTTCCATGGTGATGTGGGCCTCTCCCGCTGCGACCCCTGCCCGGATCCACTGCGCCACGTCTTTCCGGCGTCGGTCGTGGATGCCCGCGACCACCTGCTTCACACCCGAGCTCGGTGATACCGAGTCGAACCAAAGCATGTAGAAGGCGCGCACGCGATCGGGGGCTTCCCGACAAAATCGCATGTGCTGGTCGGTCGCCGCACAAATCGCGTCGATTCCTGCGAGCCCCGCAGTGACGCGCGTCAGGTCCTTGAGCCAACGTTCGCCGATCGCGCGCACGATGAACTCGAACAGACCGGCCTTCGAGCCAAAGCGATAGCCCGCGAGGCCGCGGCTGTAGCCAGCCAACTCGCCGACGTCCTTCAATGTCGTTTTCTCGGGTCCACGCTCGACGATCAACCTCACCGCCGCATCCAACATGCGCTGGTCGGATAGGTCGGTGCGCTCGGACTGTGTCATCCGCTGCGTTTCGGCCATCAGGCAGCTCCTCGCCTGGGCTCGCCAACCAGATCGCACAAACCCTGGAGGTATTCGGGAACTCGTAGCAAGCGGCTGCCATACCAAGAACACATCGCGCCATCGACGAGCAATACCCGCGCCGCTGGCGCGATGGACTCGAACTCGTCGACATGCTCGGCCGTGAATGGATAGGGCTCAGAAGACAGGAATACGACCTCCGGCCGCGCCTTCGTAATGTCGGCGGCCTCGACCGCAGGATACCGGCCGAACCCACCGAACGCGTTTACGAACCCTGCGCGGCCGAGTAAGTGATGGATGAAGTTGTTGCCACCCACCACCATGTATGGTTTGCGCCAAATCAGATAGGCGAAAGTGCGCCGTTCGGATTTACCGCCAAGCCGATCGAAGGCACGGCGAATGTCGGCGCACATCGAATTGCCGCGCATGTCTACTCCGGTAATCAATGCGATCTGCTCGATCATCGCAAGCGCATCATCCAGATCGTAGATGTCGCTCATCCAAACGGGATGCTGCTGCTGCAACCGCTCGATACCTTCGGCGTAGTTCTCTTCCTTGTTGCCGATGATCAAGTCGGGCTTGAGGGCGCTGATGGCGTCGAAGTCGAACTTCTTCGTCCCACCGACCTTCGACACTTGCGCAACCCGGTCTGCCGGCTCCGTGCAGTAGCGGGTGACGCCGACCACGCGCTCGCCGAGACCCAGGTCGAACAGCAACTCCGTCTGCGACGGCACGAGCGAGACAATGCGCTCCGGTACCCGGTCGAGCTCGATGCATTGTCCCAGCTGGTCGGTAAAGTGCACGTCAAGCATCCGTCGGCTTTTGCTGTTGCCAGAGCACCTCGGGTTCACCGTTCGCCTTCGCGATCCAGCGCCCCGCCACGAAGCACAGATCCGAGAGCCGGTTGAGATAGATGCGGCTATTGGCATTCACCGCTTCGCTCGCTGCTAGCCGTGCGTACCGGCGCTCCGCGCGCCGTGCCACGGCGCGGACGAGGTGACAGCGCGCCACCGGTTCGGAACCACCAGGCAGGATGAAGTTCTTCAGCGGTTCGAGTTCCGCGTTGTACCGCTCGATCGGCACTTCCAACCGGCGCCAATGCGCTTCGCCGATGACCTCGACACCCGGCATCGACAGCTCGCCGCCGAGATCGAACAAATCGTTCTGAATCGAGCGGAACAGCGTCCACAATGGATTGTCGGGCGGCAACACGGCAAGAAAGGAGCCAACGAAACAATTCAGCTCATCGATAGCTCCGATCGCCTCGATGCGATCGGAGAACTTGGCGACGCGGGTACCATCCGAGACCCCCGTGGTACCGTCATCGCCCGTGCGCGTCACGATCTTCGACAGACGCTTGCCCATCAGAACAACTCCACTGGCAATTGGTTCACGCTATCTGCGCCAGTCGTGACCGTGCGGTGGAACGCATCGGCCCGCGGTAACAGGTGCGCCACGTAGAACTCGGCGCATGTGCGTTTTCGCTGCACAAGGTTCGGTTCGCCGATCCTTTCCGCCGCTTCCAGCGCTCGAGCCAGTTGCCACCCCCCCAGCACGGTACCGGCCTGCATCATGAAGTTGAACGCCACTGCACCGGATTGCTGCGGGTCTTGGCTCGCGTTGTCGAGAATGTACTTGGCAGATTCGCGCAAGTCCGCGAGGCGCGCGTGAATTGCCCCTCTGACATGACACGACGACGACTGCACGCAAAATGCTTCCACTTCGTCGCAGAGTTCACCAATTGCCTTGCCGCCGTCACCGACCAACTTACGGCCCGCCAGATCCTGCGCTTGAATGCCGTTCGTGCCCTCGTAGATGGGCGTGATGCGAGCATCGCGCATTAGTTGCGCCGCACCCGTTTCTTCAACGAACCCCATGCCGCCATGGACCTGTACGCCGAGCGATGTCACCTCCTGTGCAAGCTCGGTGTTCCAGCCCTTCACGATCGGCGTCAGCACGCCGAGTCGCGCACTGTAGAACTCGCGCCGATCAGCATCCGGATTGTGATGCACATGATCGACACAGGCGCCGGCAACGTAAGCGAGTCCGCGCATTGCATCCGTTGCGGAACGCATGACGAGCAACATCCGGCGCACGTCGGCATGGCCGATGATCGGCGTGTTCGATGAGGCGCCGACCACGTTGCCCTGCACTCTCTCGCGCGCGAACGCGAGCGCTTGTTGGTAGGCGCGTTCGCTCAGGGCCACGGCCTCCAGTCCAACCTCGAGGCGGGCGTGGTTCATCATCGTGAACATGTTCGCAAGGCCGCGATTGATCTCGCCCACCAGGTAGCCGACCGCTCCGCTCCGCTCGCCGAGGCTCATCACGCACGTCGGGCTGCCATGAATGCCGAGCTTGTGCTCGAGGGAAACTGCGGTGATGTCGTTGCGCGCGCCCAACGTGCCGTCGGCGTTCAGCAGATACTTCGGCACCAGAAACAGCGAAAGGCCGCCCGATCCCGCCGGGGCATCCGGCAACCGTGCCAACACGAGATGGATGATGTTCTCCGCCATCTCATGATCGCCCCAGGTGATGAATATCTTCTGACCGTGCAACAGGTAATGATCGCCGTTCGGCGTGGCGATGGTCTTGACCGCGCCGAGATCGGTGCCGGCTTGCGGTTCCGTGAGCAGCATGGTGCCCGTCCAGGCGCCGCTCACCATGTGTTCCAAATAGGTCCGCTGCGCTTCGCCACCATGCGCTTTGAGCGCCAGGATTGCTGAGCTCGATAGCAACGGGCACAGGGAAAAGGCCATGCACGCGCTGGTGCGCATCTCACTCACGGCCATGTGCAACAAAAAGGGTAAGCCTTGCCCACCGAACGCAGGATCCTGCGCGAGGCCGAGCCATCCTGCCTCGCAAAACTTCGCGTACGCCTCCGTGAACCCGGTCGGCGCGCGGACCTTGCCATCGACGAGTCGCGCGCCTTCGAGATCGCCGGTCCGGTCGAGCGGCGCGAGTTCGTTGGCTGCGAACTTGCCCGCTTCGTCGAGAATGGCCGCGATCATGTCGCCATCGACTGCTTCGACGCCGGGCAACGCGAGCACGTCGTCGAGACCCGCCAAGTGCTGCATGACGAACTGCATGTCGGCCAGAGGAGCTCGGTAGGTCATGAGCAAAAGTTCGCGTATATGAGGCGCGCGCTAGGGTCACACACTTGCTTGCGTTAAGCAAGTATCTTTTTTGACGATTTCCTCAAGACGTTGAATTTACGGGGAATTCACCTTCTGATCCCCCGCTTACGAATTGAACGGCCACCGCAATTCCCATACGCTCGTGCGTGGCTAACCGGGTGAATGTCATGTCAGATCGACCCGACGTGCTGATCGTCGGTGCTGGTTTCGCCGGCATGTACGCCGTGCATCGATTCCGATCACTGGGGCTATCGGTCAAAGTGTTGGAAGCGGGCAGCGACGTCGGCGGTACTTGGTACTGGAATCGCTATCCGGGCGCGCGTTGCGATGTACCGAGCCTCGAGTACTCCTACGGGTTCTCGCCACAACTCGAGCAGGAATGGGATTGGCCAGAAGTGTTTTCCGCCCAAGAAGACATCCTTCGCTATGCCAACCACGTTGCCGATCGCTTCGATCTACGCCGCGACATGCAGTTCGATACCCGCGTGACTGCCGTCGAGTACCTCGATGACGTGCATCGCTGGCGCCTCACCACCGAAAGAGGCGAAACGCTCGAGGCACCGTTCTGCGTAATGGCCACCGGCTGCTTGTCAGTGCCCGTGAAACCCGACATTCCCGGTGCTGCAACCTTCGCCGGCGAGGTCTATCACACCGGCACGTGGCCGCACCACGACGTCGACCTGGCGGGCAAGCGAGTCGCCATCATCGGTACGGGTTCCTCCGGCGTGCAGGCGATCCCCGAACTCGCGCGGCAAGCTGCTCATCTGACGGTCTTTCAGCGCACGCCAGTCTATACGATTCCCGCCAATCGCAAGCGCATGCGCGCCGAAGTGCAAGACGAGTTCCGCGAGCACTATCGCGAAATTCGTGAAATGCAGCAGAACAACCAAGGCGGTGTGTCGAACTTTCGACCGATCAAGAGCGTCCGACGCGCCAACGTGTCACCGTCCAATGCATTCCCGGCCCGGCTACTCGACCTCACGCCTGAGCAGCGACACGCGACCATGGAGCGGTTCGGACTCGGCGCGCTACTCGGCTTCCGCGACATCTACACCGATCCAGACGCCAACGAAATTGCCAATGACCTCTACCGGGAGACGGTCCTCACCATGGTCCGCGACCCGGAAACCGCCGAACGCCTGCTGCCGAAAACCTACGGTCTCGGCTGCAAGCGGCAAGTGCTGGACCGCGACTACTACGACACGTTCAACCGTGACAACGTAACGCTCATCGATCTCACGGAGACGCCGATCGAATCGATTACCTCACGCGGCGTCCGCACCACCACTGGCCACTACGAAGCCGATGTCATCGTCTACGCGACGGGCTTCGATGCGATGACGGGCGCGTTGCTGCGAGCCAACATCCGCGGTCGCAACGGGCGCAAGCTCGAAGACAAGTGGCGTGACGGGCCGGTGGCCTATCTCGGCCTGCAGATGTCGGGGTTCCCCAATCTGTTCACCGTCACTGGCCCCGGCAGCCCATCCGTGCTCTGCAACATGCTGGTTGCCATCGAACAGCACGTGAACTGGATCGCGGAATGCATCGACTACCTACGTACGCATGACGTCGGTTCGATCGAGCCGCTTCGAACCTCTGAGGTCGAATGGGTCGCCCACGTCAACGAGGTTGCCGAGGGCACGATGTACACGGCTCCCAGCTGCAACTCCTGGTATCTCGGCGCCAACATTCCGGGTAAGCCGCGGATCTTCATGCCTTACGTTGGCGGCTATCCCCGCTACCGGGCTCGTTGCGAGCAAGAAGCGGCGAACGGCTACCCCGGGTTCGCACTTGGCGATCGACTCAGCCCGTGAGGGCACGCAACGTGGGTGGCGCCGACCACATCTACTTGATTACACCTTCGGCCAATTTCTGCATGCCCTCGATCGGGTTCATGCCCAGCGCCATGAGTGGCACCACCAGCCTACTGACGCCAAGTGCCGCAAACTCCTCGACCGCCGCAGTGCCGCCCCGCCCTGGCCACATCGCAGTGATCTCGACCGTCGCTGGATCGCGATCCACCGCCTCGCATGCGGCCCGCAATGGCCCGAGATGACCGGCAAGCTCCGCCGCCGAACTCGACGGTGCGAACCAACCGTCCCCGTGCTGCGCAATGCGTTCGAAGATGCGGCCCTTGTTGCCGCCGATGATCACCGGCACGTGCGGCTTCTGCACCGGTACCGGATAGCTCTTCCATCCAGACCAGTCGAGGAAGTCGCTGTGATGCTCGACCGTGGCGCCGGACCAGATCTTTTTCATACCAACCACGTAGTCGTCGAACCGCGCGCCGCGGCGCTCGAATGGCACGCCGAGCGCCTCGAACTCCTCGCGTAGCCAACCGATGCCGACGCCGAGCATGAATCGGCCGCCGGATACGACGTCGAGGCTAGCAGATTGCTTGGCCAAATAGATGGGGTTGACCTGCGACAGAATGTTCACGCCGGTGCCCAGTCGCAGCGTTTTCGTCGTCGCAGCAATGGCCGTCAGCGCGATGAGCGGATCAATGAAGTTCGTCTCCGGAGGCGCACCCATCTTGCCCGTATCGTTGTATGGGTACTTCGAATCGTAGTGCTCGGGCACTATCACGTGCTCGAACGTCCATACCGATTCGAATCCCAACTGCTCTGCGTGTTGAGCGGTGCTGATCATTCGCGCGGCATCCGCGATGCCGATGTTGATGGGGATCAGTCCGAATTTCATGCTTACTCGCCCGCCGATGGTTAGGTACCGACAAAGCTAGCGGCGGGCGCCGACAAGAGCAATCACGCCGAGACGCGTCGCTTGCTGGCGAGTTTGGGGGCGCAGTCTTGCGATGTCAGGGCGGCTCAGCAGCAAGCGAGTTACACCAAAGCAAGCCGCGGAGGAGCGCACGCACTCCCCCGCGGCCCCAACTACGCTGCCGCCGCCTTGGATGGACAACGATCGTCGGTCGTCGGATCGATCACATTGAGCACTTCGCAGATCCGCGTTGCCGGAAACCCGCTCAGACGCGCGTGCTCGTGAATCACACGCTCGTTTGCGGCGAGATAGATACAGAACGTCCGGTCCTGCGCGACATACGACTGCACCCATTGCACGTCGGGAGCGAGCTTCGCGAGCGCGTCGTTGGAGGTCGCTGCGGCGCCCGCCAGCTCCTCCCGGTTGAGACTACCGACTCCTGTGATCTGACGTTCAATTACGAACTTTCTCATGACTATTCCTCTCTAGCATTTTGATCAACGACCGACTATCGGTCGACGGGGAGCATCGTAGGCGGCACCTCAATGTCGCGCTTGGAGAGAACCTGGATTAACTTGGAGATTGCGCCCAGTAGTCAGAGTTGCTCGAGAAATGTCGGAGATCTACCGCTTTGCCGATCTGGTACTGGACACCAGCTGCTTTCAGGTTCGCCGGGCCGGGCAAGTCGTTGCAACGCAGCCGCAGGTTTTCGACGTGTTGCACTACTTGGTCCGGCATCGCGATCGAGTGGTGAGCAAAGACGAGTTGCTCGAGCAGGTTTGGGCCGGTCGCTACATTTCGGAGACGACGCTCAGCAGCCGTATCAAGGCCGTTCGACAGCTCATCGGTGACACTGGCAAACAGCAGTTGTTGCTTCGAACACTTCGCCATCGGGGATTTCGCTTCGTCGCCGACGTGACGGTCGAGCTGAAGGATGCTAGTAGCATCGTCCAATCCTCAGATCAGACGACCGCCTCGTCACGTGCAACAAGCGTAGCGGTACTGCCGTTCGATACTGCCGATCAAGATGCGAACGGACGATATGTCGGCGAGGGCATCGCGGCAGACATCATCTCGTTGCTCGCCCGACATCATTGGCTGCGCGTGATCTCGCGCGGGTCGAGCTTCGCCTTCCGCACAGGTACCGCGACGCTCCGGCAGATCGGTGCTGCACTCGGCGTTCGTTATCTGGTTACCGGGCGCATCAGGCGACACGCCGGACGAGTTCGCATCGATGCCGAGCTTGCCGACTGCGATTCAGGAGTGCAGCTTTGGAGTGAAGGTTATGAGCGTGATGAGTCGGATCTCTTCGCGCTACAAGCAGAAATCGCGGCCCACCTTGCAGCGAGCATCGAGCCTCGATTGGGTGAGATCGAGCAACGTCTGGCCACGGCTAAGTCTCCGGCGGATCTAAGCGCGTGGGATTGCGTTCAACGTGGCCTATGGTACGTCTATCGATTCACGGCCAATGATCTTCGATCCGCCTTGACTTGGTTTCAACGAAGTCTCGAGATCGAGCCGGAACTGGCGCGTGCGCACGCGGGTTTCGCATACGCCGCGCTGCAACTCTCCTTCTACGGCACTCGGGAAGAACGCGAACCGACACTGACCAAGGCCCTCACGTCCGCTCAGCGGGCCGTGTCTCTCGATCCAAGCGATGCATTCAATCGCTTTGCACTCGGTCGCGCACTGACACTTGTCCTCGACTTCGGCGAGGCGGAGGCCGAGTTGCAAGCCGCAATCGAGCTGAACCCCAGCTTCGCACAAGCATGGTTTGCAATGGGATTCTGTTATTCGAATTCGGGCCGTCCTCGGGAAGCGATACCGCTGTTCGCGAAGGCGGTGGATTTGAGTCCGCAGGATCCGCACCTGTGGACCTTCCACCATCTGCGCAGCCTAACGCACTACCGGCTCGACGACATGGCGGCAGCGGAATCGTTCGCGCGCGCCGCAGTTCGCAGGCCCAATGCCACTTATTGGCCATTCGCGACGTTGGCCTCGATCTTGGGTCATATGGGTCGGCTCGACCAAGCTCGCGCCATCGGTGACCGCTTGCTGAAGATGAAGCCCGGATACGACCAGGCTACCTGCAGAGACGACTTCTTCTTCACGCGAGATGCTTCTTTCGTGGAACGCTACGTGGCGGGACTACGCGCAGCGCGCGTCTGGTAGCAGATTCACGGGACGGATCATCCATCGGCAGCGACGCGCGTTTCGGCGAGATCGCGCGCCTCTAGCGCAGCGATGATTTCGGCGTGTCGCGCGCGATCGATACGATACCCAAGATAGAACAGCATACCGATGATCGTGAAAATCGAAGTTGCGGGTCCCTCGAAGAAGCCGAGATTCCAGATCACATCGTCTGGCACAGTGCCGGCACGCGCTCCCTTGGGGAAGTGGATGAAGTCCAGAATCGCGCCACCCACCACCACACCGAAGGCACCGGTTGCTTTCTGCGTGAACGAGCGCGCGGAGTAGATGATACCTTCGCGACGTTCACCGGTATCGAGCTCATGCTCGTCGGAGATGTCGGCAAACATCGAGTTCAGGGACGTGAAGATGATCGGCGCAAGCGCTGCGCCGACGAAGAGACGAAACATCAAGAGCGGCAAAATCCAGCCGGAATCGTTGGAGGGAAACCAGGAGACGTCGAGTAGCCGCAAGACAATGAACAAATTGGAGTTGACGATCACGAAAATGGCAATTCCAACCACCGCCACCTTCTTGTCGAGCCACTTCGTAAACACTGGAGTAAGCGGGAGCGAGCACAACAGGCCGACCAGGCCAACAATAGGCAGCAGCGACAGTTGCTCAGTCGTCAAACCCCAGAAGTGCACTCCGGAATAGGGACCAAACACGCCTTCGACCGCGAGGGAGGTAGTCGACAGCAACATGCCGAAGAAGATCGCGCGGAACGACTTGTTGCGGAACAACTCCCTGAACTCCATCACCGTTCGTTTGAAGCCGAACCGTGGGTTCGCCCGAGGTTTTGGCAGATGCGGAATCTCCTTTCGCGTACCAACGACACAGATCAAGATGATCAACATGGCTGCGATGCCGAACGTGGCGCCAAAGCCGACGTAGCCGGCTGGGTTCAATAGTCCAGGGTTGAACTCCGCGGTGGTCGGGAAGAACACGCGATAAGCGAAGAATCCCGTAAACGCGCCGCCCAACGCGCCAAACAACGTGCTGAATGCGAACAACGTAGAGCGCTGATCGTACTGATGCGCCATCTCTGCGCCCAGCGCAAGATGGGGTACGTGATAGAACGTGAGCGCGCCGCGCACGAGTGTCGCGAACACCGTCAGCCAGAGGAAGTAGCCGAACTCGCTCAATCCATCGGGCGGATTGAATAGTGCAAACAGCGTGAGGCCGAGGGGGCCGGCGCTCGCGAGTAAAAATGGGTGCCGTCGTCCCCACCGTGTGCGCACCTTGTCGGAGATCGAACCGGCCAAAGGATCGCTGAAGGCATCGAACGCGAGTGCGATGGCCAACGCCAAGCCCGTGAGCGTGCCGGACACGCCGATCACTTGCTGATAGTAGAACAGCAGGAACGTGCCGAATGCCGCGTTCTTGATGCCCTCGGCCGCCTGCCCAATGCCGAACGCCGCCATCGTCGGCAAACTCAAGCGGCGTGACTGGCGTGCGCTCGTCACTCTACTCCCCGATACGTGCCGGCATTCATCCTGCACCGAAGCCGACGCGCTGCGGCCCGAATCGACGGAGGGATTCCACGTATGGCGCGAAGTCACGGACTGTGGTCCATCGGCGGCGGCACAGCGCCCGAGGACATACTACGAAGCGGCTCGATCGCGCGCGCTACCTCGCCCCCGCTCGGGTCCAAGGCAGCCTTGGTCGTCCTTCCCAGCCGCGGTTACTCGACCCCGCGCACGATGCCGGAACTCTTGCAACGCTTCGCAAACACCCGGTGTATGTCGGGTAGCGGACCTGCCAACTTACGCCTTGTCCAGCCAAGCCGGGGCCGGCGGTAACTCTTCCCGCCAAGGATCGCCCGGAAACCATTGTCCTGCCACGTGCGCGGCGACTTTCTTGCCGTCGTATGTGATCCACTTGGTGGGTTCGAGTTCGATGATCACACGCGTAGGCGTATCCAAGAATTGCTCGAACGCGGCGGCAGCTTGGTCGTTGCCGTTGTTCAGCTTCATCGCCAGTGCACGATAGAACCACGCCTTTACGGCAGGGTTGTCATCGTGCACCGTTGCCTTGCATTTCACCGTCAGCGTTTGATCACGACCGAACGGTGTGCCCTCGCTCGAGATAATCACCGCGCTTTTGCTGCGTTTCTTCAGTGCCGGCACACGCTTTCGTTGCCGTGCACATGTCACCCAGAACTTACCGTCGCGGAACACGAAGCGATGCATCACGCCGACGGGCCAGCCGTCCTTCGTCGTCCACAGTACCGAACACTCGGACTGCAACTGCAGAAGGCGATCGATCTTGACCTGGTCCAACGGATATACCGACACGTCATCGTAGTTCGTCTTGGCCCGCTTGGCGTCCGCCATGGTGAGACTCGCAGATGGATGAGAATGGCGACCGTAGTCGAAGCACTCCGCCAAGTCACGGGCTGCCGGCAGAACTCTGCATTTCGATAGGTCACCTTTCGAGTATTCTGCTGCCCGGGGAATGACAACGAATCAGGCTATTCAAGCCTACGAACGCGGAGTTGACTCGTGCCTGCAGCACCGACACCGGACGCCATCGCCGCCTTGGTCGGCCACGAATTTCCTGGCGGCGAATACACCATCGCCCACTGGGAGAACTTCCTGTTGACCGAATGCACCGGGGCTGAGCCGCTGCCGGATGGGCTCGCCCATCCCGTTGCACTCTTCCATGTGCCGATTCTCGGCGCCAAAACGAGCATCAAAGAGATGTTCGAGTTGGGTCAGGCAGAATCCGATTTCTCGATCGGCATCGAGAGCTACGATTGGGAGATCTATCGCCCCCTGGAAGAGGAAGTGGCGTATCGGATCACCGGTCGCGTCACCGCAGCCGATCGGCGTTCTCAAGACGGCCGAACGTTCGACCGTATTCAGTTTCGCTTCGATCTTGCCCAGCCCGACGGCGCGCCTGCAGCCCGCGCGACCATCACGTGGCATTACGGTAGGGGCCAAAGGCCCAACGCTCGAACGGGAGACGCGTCGTGAACGTCGCTGTCGGCGACCAAATTCCCGATTGGGTGATGGAGAGCGTGAGCGCAGCACGCATGCGGACCATGGCCGCCATCTTGCGGGATCCGAACCCAGTACATTGGGACGCACGTGTGGTCGAACGCATAGGGTTCGGCCGACACACCATCAATCAAGGGCCGTTGGGCCTCAGCTACATGATCAACATGCTCCACGCATGGACCGGCCCGAGGAGCATTCGACGCATCTTCATGCGCTTTCCATTGGTGGTCCTGGATGGTGACCGCATCACCGCGCGCGGCCGGGTCACTGCCATTCGCGAGGACAACGGCGAGCGTCTCGCGGATTGCGACATCTGGTTGCACCGAGACGGTAGCGAGCCGCCGCTCGCCGGCTCGGCCACCGTCGTCGTTCCCGACTGATTACCTGAGGGACTCACGCATGGGCATGCACGAACGATTCCGCCTCGATGGCAAGGTTGCGGTGGTCACCGGTGGCGGTCGCGGCATCGGCCGCGGCATTGCGCTCGCAATGGCCGAGTGCGGCGCCGATGTGGTGGCGGTCGCTCGTCGACAGAACGATGTCGATACCGTTGCGCGCGAGATCGAGGCCCGTGGTCAGCGCGGTCTCGGCATCTCGGCGGACGTGTTGGACTTCGAATCGATACCGCGAGCGCTCGATCGAGTCGTCGCGGAGTTCGGCCGTCTCGACATCATGGTCAACAACGCGGGCGGCAATTTGGACCGTCGCACCTGGTCACTGCCGACAATTGCCCTCGAAAAGTTCAACGAGCAGCTTGCACTCAACATGACGAGCAAGTTCTGGGGAGCGCAGCAAGCTGCTGTACGCATGGCGGATGGCGGCCGCATCATCAACATCATCTCCATCGCCGCGCACCGACCGTCGCCCGGATTCGGCGTCTATTCCGCCGCCAACATGGGCATGATCAGCATGACCCGCACGTTGGCCGTGGAACTGGCGCCGCGCAAGATCACCGTCAACTGCATCGCGCCGGGTGTCGTCGTCACCGACATGCTGAAAGAAACGATGCACATCACTGACGAGCAGGCGCATGCCGCATTCGACAAAGCCATTCCGTTGGGCCGCACCGGCACGCCAGAGGACTGCGCCGCCGCCGCTGTGTTCTTCGCATCCCCTGCCGCGGAGTGGATTACAGGGCAGTTCATCGACGTGGCGGGTGGTCAGCCGACCTAGAGGGTCCGATCGACGCTGAGAATCCGTGCTGTGACGCAGCAAGCCGTCACCGATCTCGCAGTAAACTCCTCGAGATTTTCCATACGGAGTAACCGCATGGACCAATTGCAGGTGCTCGCCAACATGGCGGAAATCTTCAGCACGCTCACCATCATCGGCGGTGGCGTGTTTGCCGCGTTCCGGCTATCGGAGTTCAGACAACGACGCCGATATCAAGTTGCGATGGAGCTGTGCCGCAAATTCTCCGATGCAGACTTGGGGCGCGCCGTGAATTTGATTCGCCGCCTGCCCGACGGCATCTCCGCGGAGACGCCTCACTCCATGGAGCCCGAGTATGAGGAATCTGCGCAGATCGTTGGCGTGGCATTCGAGACCATGGGCCTACTCGTGTACATGAACCTAGCCTCGTTTCAGCTCATCCAGCAACTCACCGGTGGATTGCTGCTGACAATGTGGCGCAAGCTCTCCGTGTGGTTCAGATCGACGCGCGAGGAAAGCGGCAATCGCCGGTTCGGCGAATGGGTGCAATGGCTCGCCGAACGCCTGGAGGAAGAAGAGCGCGCGGTCGTTCCGGCATACGAGGCGTACGCGGCGTGGCAGCCGAAGCATCGATGAGTTGATGGCCAAAAACTCTTCCACGGTATCGACGCAGACGGATCGTCCAATGCTCCTTTTCTTGCCCTGCGTGCATGGAAGCCAATCGCAGCGAACAATGTCCTCGGTGACTAGGCGGGAACAGAAAAAGAATTCAAGCGCGTTCTGTCTAGGAATCGCATAGGTGTATCGAGCAGCCACCTACGTGACATGTGTCCTCGCAGCCGCCTCCGTGTTTCTACTGGCCGGCTATCGATATGAAGACGCTACCTGGCTCCTTGGCCCTGAGCCAATCTTCATCGCGACGACGTTCAGCTTTCTCTTCCTGGGGCTCCTCATCCTCACTCGTCGGTGGCTGACAAGCGGAGGGTTCTTAAAGAATACGTTCACTATCGCTCTTGCGAGCGCGCTCACGGGAGGGACGCTACTCGCAGCAGTAGTGGTGATGCAGGTACCGTTCTCTGGGCTGGCAGTCATCGATGAAACCCTCCTGATGTTCACCTTGGTGCTGCTCAATCAGAAGACCGTTCCGCCAAATGCGTCCTTAGCGATCAACACGTGTGCATTTCTGTTCACGATATATCCGAGCATCGTGAACGGAAGCGTAACGGACTTGTTCCACTATCATCGAATTCCTCCGGACGAATCCATCAACTACATCCTCACGTCGAGACACGACGTAAGGGTTGTCGATCAAGCCGTCTTCCAGCCGCCGTCGAAGGTGCTGGGCGGTGGCTTTGCGCGCATTGATGATCGACGAATACTCCTCGCTAGCGGTGATGGTCGGATGGTGGTGCTAACGTCAGATGAGGAAGGTGTTGACGTTCTCGGCACGGAACTGAGGTTTCCCTTGGCCTATAGCGCGTATTCGGCGGCGGTAGAACGGCCGACGCCATTCTTCCGCGTCACAGGTGTGTTGCTCGATGACGCCGGCTCAGACCCGCGTCGATTGTATATCGCTCACCACGCATGGAATGAGGAGGACTCATGCTTGACGTTGAACCTCTCGGAAGCTGAGTGGAACCCCGATCAGGTGCATGCCGAATTGGTTAGCTTGGAGTGGATCAGCCGATATCACACCGAACATTGCATCCCAGCCAGCGGGCTCGGTAACCGATCGGGTGGGCGGTTGGCGTTCTTGGATCGAACGAGAATTCTGATGACGATCGGCGATCACGCAACCAAGGAGGTTTTGGATCTCGATCGTGACTACGCATGGGAGTATGGGACGATCGTTCTCCTGCGGACCGATGACTGGACCGCTCGACCCTTTACGACCGGGCACCGAAATCCACAGGGACTGTTGGTCGATGGTGAACGGGTTTGGTCGACAGAACACGGACCACAGGGGGGCGACGAACTCAATCTACTGGTTGAAGGCGCGGACTATGGTTGGCCACGTTCGACGTACGGCACTGAGTACGGGCAAAGGAGATGGCCACTAATCGAAGGGGACGATCCGCATGGAGCGGGGACAAAGCCCGTGTTCGCCTGGGTTCCATCGATTGCCATTTCGAATCTGATACGGATTCGAGGCGATACATTTCCAGCGTGGACAGGCGATCTGATGCTTGGCTCCCTGCCAGGCTTGGGGAATGGCAACTCGATCTTTCGAGTCAAGCTCGATGGGCTACGTGTCGTCATGGTCGAGAGGATTTACACGAAACGCTCCGTACGTGACCTGATAGAAGCGACCGATGGCAAGCTGATTCTTTGGGACGGATCCGAAACGATCCAGATCGTGGAACCGGCAACACATGTCTTCTCGCCATGTAGCGGGTGTCACGCTCTTCGATGGCGATCGCACGGAATCGGGCCGGATTTGATGGGGATTGTCGGCGAGAGAGTGGCGCACCACGACGATTACCAATACTCGGATGCTCTTCGTTCACTAGGCGGAAGATGGACGCGTACGAGGCTTGATTCGTTTCTTCGAGATCCGCGGCTATTTGCGCCCGGGACAACAATGGACTTCCCCGGTATTGCCGATGCAGCGCAACGCGCTGCGATCATAGAGTATCTAGACGATCTCGATGGTGACTGAGAGAGAAGCATCGCTGGCACGAAGGTTGAGCCGGTTCGCTTCGGGACTCACCCACTACGCAATTTGCAATTGGCCCTCGATTGCCGAGTGTCGCTCTCGCCTTCGACGATAAGCATCGCTCGGCTTACGGCTTGTATGGTCGGAACGATTCATGTCTTGAAAACTTCGTTGCAATGCCTGCTTCGCTCGGGATACTTTTGAAACTCGTGGACGCTGCTTCGGCGTCGAGCGCCACTCATCTCCAATCACGGCGTGCAGCCCTGTCGCCCAACGCAGAGTGAGACTCGAGGACAGCGCTCGGCGTTAACCGCGCATCACGTCCCAAGATACCTTCGCCGCGCAGAATTGGGTGTGAAGTATGGATCGTCTCAATCGATGGTTGTCTGTCGCTACCAATATTGGCGTATTGATTGGCATCGTGTTCCTAGCCGTGGAAGTCCCCCAGACATCTGAGTACATGGCTTTGCAGTTGGAGTTCGGCCAGCCGACCCAGAAGATCTTC
>QJXZ01000005.1 GCA_003248125.1 Gammaproteobacteria bacterium
GCGCCGACGAAGGCGGCGCCCGGTGCATAGTCGAGCGGGTCGGTGAGCGCGATGAAATCGGTGTCACGGGCGCGCAGCGACAGCACGTCGACACCGGGCGCGATGACGTCCACGTGGCTGCCAAAGTTGGAAAAGCCGGCGCGGGCGTCGTTCTGATCGCTTGCCCCGACCACCAGCACGTCCGGCAAGCTTGGGTAGCCGAAACGGCCGGCATCGAGACCGCGGTTGCCGGCCGCGACCACGATCAGTACGCCGTGTTCAGCCGCGCGCGCCGCGGCCCGCCGTTCGAGATCTGTGACGAGCTCGCCGCCGAGACTGAGATTGACGATGCGCGCGCCGTGCTCCACGGCATAGTCGATGGCGGCTGCGACTGCTGCGCTGCGGGCTTGGCCGGCGAAGTTGGCCACCTTGAGCGGCATGATCTGCACGTAGCGCGCAACCGCCGCGATGCCGACACCGTTGCCGGTGCACGCGCCGATCACACCGGCGATGTGTGTGCCGTGACCGCTTTGGTCCCAAGGGTTGTTGGTGTCGTCGACGAAATCCCAGCCGATCAGGTCATCGACGTAGCCGTTGCCGTCATCGTCGCGGCGATTCGCCGTCTCGTTCGGGTTGTGCCACAGGCGTTCGGCGGCGAAGTCTTCGTGCAGGTAGTCGAGCCCGGTGTCGATGACGGCGACGATGACCGGCGCATTCGGTTCGTTCTGCGCCGGCGCAACGTCGGCGTAGACGCGCAACGCGGCGAGTGCCCACTGATCGGCGAATGACTGGCCCCAGCTGCCGCTGCTGGTTGCGAACGGATCGTTGGGCGCGGCCAACACCGGCTGCACCGCACACCACAGCAAGCAGAGTGTGAGCCGATATCTCATCGTGGCACGGGCTCGAGCAGACTCACCAGAGCACTCGCACGCAATCGAGCGGCGTTCGATGTGGCATCGGCGTCGGGTTCGATGGCGATGGTGTACACGCCAAGCGCACTCGGCCCAGCCACGATCTCGGCATCGCAATCCACCAGCAGCTTGCGCACCTCGGCCTCGCTCGCGTCGGCAGCGAATGCGATCGTGAAATCGCCGCTGCGCGCGACACCGGCAACCTCGTAGCCCGACGTCACCACACCTTCGGGGCGCATCAGTAGCACGGCAGCCAAAGCGACCACGACCAGCAATTGCGCCGCAATTGCGATGCGTGCAAGCGGTGGTGTTGCTGGCCACTGTAGCCAGTCGAGCAGCCGTGCTCGCATGCCCGCGCGCGCAGTTGGGGCACGCACGATGATGGGATCTTGCGCCGCCAACTGCGGCACGCTGTCGAGATGCGCCATCGCCCGATCCAAGAGGGCCGGATCGTAAGCGGGCTCTTCGGCGCCGACTTCGGCAACCGACTCGCGCAGCAGTGCGAGTTCATCGAGCGCGGCCTTCGGAATCTCACCGCTCGCGATGAATGCCTCCACGCCCTGGGCCTCGTCGGCCGACAACGTGCCGGCGACGTACCAAGGCAACAACTCTTCCGCTTCGCGGCGATTCATGACGCGATCTCCAGCATCGTCGGATCCAATCCTCGGCGCGTCAGCATTTCTCTGATTTGTCGTCGGGCGTGAAACATGCGTGTCTTCACCGTGTTCTCGGGGCAGCCGACGATCTTGGCGATTTCGTCGTAGGACCGGCCATGAAAGAACGTCAGTTCGACCACGTCGCGATGCTCCGGCGACAAGCGCGCCAATACTTCGCGAACGCCCTGCTTCAGAAGCCGACGGTCGTGGGCCTGCTCTGCCGTGTCGCGCGGCTCCTCGTCCGCAGCTGGTGACGCCGTATCGAGATCGACGGTATCGAGCTGCTTGTTGCGCACTGCATTCAATGCAACGTGACGCGCGATGCCGAGAATCCAAGTGCTCACTTTCGACCGCCCTTCGAAGCGCGCTGCGTGCTTCCAAACTTCCAACATGACATCGTTGGTCACCTCTTCTGCTTTGGCGTTGTCCGACACCACGCGATAGGCGTAGCGAAACACGCGCTCGCCGTAGCTGGTGAACAACGCGCGAAACGCGCGCTGATCGCCGGCCGCGATGCGTGCGATCAAGAGCTCGTCAGTTGCCGAATCGCCTTCGGTCATGGTCCGCGTCCACTGTTTCGACGACGGGTGGCGACTACTTGCTGCCTGCGTCCAGACGTAGGTAACGCGTCGCGCAGATGAGGTTCAAACCGGCTTGGCTGAAACGCGCCGGGAACCGAACTCCCCCCTTTCGAGAGCTTCTCGATTTAAACCCGCCGACCGTGGCCAGACAACTCGATTGAACTCGCTGCGCGGCCCTCGTGACCCATGGGTGAACGCAATGCCACCAGGAGAACGGCGTGAACCAGATGAAGGACGAAATGCTGAAGTTGGCGGAAACCCCCACCGAATGGCGGCTGCTCGAGCGCTGGCTCGGACCGCAAGATCGAGAATTCACGGCCCGCTGCGCTGCTTGGGAAGAAGTCCGCGCCCGACGCGTGGCGCCCGGCGGCCGTGATTCGGCGGCCCGTGAGTTGGGGCTATTCGCGGCGCGCGCGCTCTACGCCTGACAGGTGGCGGACGCCACGATGCGCCGGATGCACTCGTCGTAGTCGAGGTCCGCGTGCTAGCGCCCGAATCGTTCATCCCATGTGCGCGACTCGCCGATGCAGGACTGCGCGCGCATGAGTAGCAGTCCGGGTGTAGTTAAGTCACGCTCATCCAGGGTGCTTGCGTAGCCCCTTCACCAGGCCCGGCGTGATGCGCTGCGGCAGCACGAGCCGATGCGGATGAACTCGACCTGCGGGATCGCGCGCAGCCGAGTCCTCCGGCTAATGAAGGCTTGGGTGGTACCACATACGAATTCGTTGCAGCGTTGCGCGCCCCGGGATTGCCCACGGCCGCGGCCTTCATCCTCATTTGGGATTTCAATCCGAGCTGGATATCGGCGCAGTGCCTGCACGTCACCGAGACGCTCGCCTTGGCCGAGCAGGCGTACGGGAACTCCTATTCGTTCTTGGCCGGCGGGTGTGTCGTTGCGAGCGTCGGCTACGGTGTGTCCTGCCGCACAGTGTCGTCTCGTGCACTTGGCGATCATCACCGGCATCATCGGCTATGGTGTGTATGTGCACGTCACCAGCGCACCGGTGCTCTATGCAATTGCGTTGGTTTCCGGAATCGCCAACATGACCGGCAACCTCGTGCAGCTCGACATCGCCGCGCGGCTGGTGCCTGTTCGCCTCGCAGCAACGTGTTTCGCGGTGTTGATGGCGCTCGCCTATGTCGCTTCCGGGGTTTCGGAAGCCCTCGGTTCGTGGCTCCATGAACGGTTGACGGCGGTGCACGGTGGCGTGCTGGCTTACCAGGCGGTGGTGATGCTTAGCGCCGCGTTCGCGGCCGCATGTTGGGCGCAGGTGCCGAGACTCAAGCGTGAAGTGCCGGAGTGGTGGCGTGCATAGAAGCGTGGGTTCCATCACGATCGCTGTTGACTACGTCTTGCGCACAGACCACGACATCGGCAGCATCCCCGCCGCGGTGCGACTTCGCCGCACTCGAGCGAGCCGCGAAAGCAGTCGGCGCATCGTGATCGAAGGAGAGTCGATGTTGGGAAATGGTACCAATACGCCAGTCGCCTTTGGGCGGCACACCGGCGCCGTATGGGGGCTGTGTCTCGCGTTGGCGTTCGGCACAGTCGCCGCCCACGCCGCTCGGTATCCGATGCCGGATCCGAGCGCCCCGCGCATCGGCGAGATCCTCGTCACCAACTCGAAGTACGAGGATTCGTTGGCCAAGCTCGCGCAGCGCTATGGCGTCGGCTATCGCGAGTTGGTCGATGCCAACCCCGGCATCGATCCGTGGATACCGGGCGAAGGGACGCGCATCGTGCTGCCCACCGAGTACCTGCTGCCTTCGTACTTCCTGCCGAACGGCGCCGAGATCGTCACCTTCCCGATCGGTATCGGCAGGTCGAGTTACCCGACACCACAGACCGACACCAAGATCGTCGGCCGAGTCCGTGATCCTACCTGGTATCCCGGTGAATCCGCGCGCAAGGAATACGCGGCCGAAGGTCGCCCTCTGCCCCCCGCCGTACCCGCCGGGCCGGACAATCCGATGGGTTCGATGGCGCTGGTACTCGGCATCAAGAGCTACTTCATCCACGGTACCAACAAGCCGTTCGGGGTGGGCCAGCAAGCGAGCTTCGGTTGTGTGCGCCTCTATCCCGACGACATCGAGAACTTGGCTGCCAACGTGCCGAACGGCACGCGCGTGCGTATTGTCGACGAGCCGGTCAAGGTAGCGTGGCTCGACGATGAGCTGTTCGTGGAAGTACACAAGGATCTAAACGAGCAGGCGAATCTGCAGGCCGTGTTCGATGCGATCCAGAACGCAATCGCCGGGCGCAGCACGGACGTCGATTGGCAAAGAGCGGAAGAAATGGCCCGGGACGCCACTGGCGTCCCCGGGCCGGTCGGACTCGTGCGGCTGGCGAACTAGCGCCGGCGCAGATATCCAGTCAAGTTACTTGCGAGCGCAGCAGGTCTCTGCGATACGCGCTGCGCGATCGCCGGCTTCTTTGGCGGCTTGCATGGCGCGATCGGCAGCGGCCTTCGCCTCGGCAGCAGCGGCCGATGCACCGGAAGCCTGGCGTGCGGCTGCGGCGGCATCGTTGGCGGCCTGCTCGGCTGCAGCAACTCGGGATTCCAGCGCGTTCAGTCGATCGGTGGTGGCGGTGCTTTCACAACCGGCCAGCGCGACGAGCGCAGCCAGGGCGAGGATTTTCATCTTCATGGGGTGTCGTCCTTAAGTATCCGTGGTTGGTTTGACGGCGGCGAAAGGGTACCACAAGGCTCCCGGTGGAGTGGAATGGCCGCAGGGTGTTTTTTTCGTGACGATTGACGTGAGTACGGACACGACCACCGATCATTACGCGCCGCGTTCGAAGTGCGCGATGACCTCCGGCTCGACGTTGGCTTCGGCAACCCACTGACGCATCGCGGGCAATGCCAAGATCGCATCCATGTACTCGCGTTCGGTAGCGGCGACTGTTACGCCGTAGGTTTCGAACCTCGAAACGACCGGTGCATACATCGCATCGGCAATGGTGAATTCACCGAACAAAAAAGGGCCGGCACCGCGGTGGCTCTTGCGGCAGTCGCGCCAGATCGACCGCACGCGATCGATCTCCGCGTTGAGGGTGTCGCTCGGCAGCTCGAGTGTGATGCGTCGTCGGCAATTGAAGGGCAGCGCGGTGCGCAGCTCGCGAAAGCCCGAGTGCATCTCGGCGCTAATCGAGCGCGCCCACGCGCGGGCACGGCGATCGCGCGGCCAGCAGGCGAGCCTGGGATGGAGATCGGCGAGGGTTTCGAGGATGGCGAGCGAGTCCCAGACGCGAATGTCGTCGACGGTCAGCGCGGGTACCTTGCCGGCGGGCGAGTGTTCGAAGATGCGCGCCTTCGAACTCTCCAAGTACAGCGGAATGCGCACTTCCTCGAAGGCGATCCCGTTCACCTTCATGAACAGCCAAGGCCGCAGCGACCACGAGGAGTACGCTTTGTTGCCGATCGCGAGCACCGTGGTCATCTTGACGCCGAAGTGTTTCGATTCGGCGAGTATACTCGCCGAAAACCGACGAGAACCCCATGGCCAGCGAAGCCGACGATTGTAATCTGGCGCTGTATTGCGACTTCGAGAACATTGCGCTCGGCGTGCGCGATGCGCGCTACGCGAAGTTCGACATCAAGAATGTGCTCGAACGACTGCTCGTGAAAGGCAGCATCGTAGTGAAGAAGGCCTATTGCGATTGGGAGCGCTACAAGGAATTCAAGAGCGTGATGCACGAGGCTGCCTTCGAGCTCATCGAGATACCGCACGTTCGCCAATCGGGCAAGAACTCCGCAGACATCCGGATGGTGGTCGATGCACTCGATCTCTGCTACACGAAGTCGCACGTCGACACGTTCGTGATAATCAGCGGCGATTCGGACTTCTCACCTCTGGTCAGCAAGCTGCGCGAGAACGACAAGACCGTGATCGGTGTCGGGGTGAAGAATTCTTCGTCGGACCTGCTGATCGCCAACTGTGACGAGTTCATCTATTACGACGACTTGGTTCGCCAGGACGATCAGGCCAAAAACCGCAAACGAAGACGCGGCGGCAAAGTAAAGAAGACGGAGACGCAACCCGACGCGAGCAAGAAGACGGAGGAACCGCGCAGCGAGGACGATGCGGGGCAGGAGGCGATCGATCTCGTCCTGGAGACGGCATCCGCATTGCAGGATGAGCGAGGTGCGGGCGAGAAGGTTTGGGGCTCGATGATCAAGCAGGCGCTGAAGCGTCGTCGGCCCGGGTTCAACGAGCGGTACTACGGCTTCTCGTCGTTCAGCGAGCTATTGGAAGTTGCCGAGAGCAAAGGCTTCTTGGAACTCGAGTCGGACGAGCGCTCCGGCGGCTACATCGTCAAGCGCATCGCCTAAGCAAGCGGCCAAACCTGCGGGATGACCACCACCGTGGCAATGCCGGCGACCACGTTGAGGGGAATACCGGCACGAAAGAAATCGCTGAAGCGATAGCCGCCCGGACCGTACACCATGAGGTTGGTTTGGTAACCGAGCGGTGTCGCAAACGATGCCGATGCGGCGAACATCACGGCGACGACGTAGGGCTCGGCGTTGAGACCGAGTGTTGCGGTAAAGGAAAGCACGATCGGCAGCACAATGAGGGCCGCGGCGTTGTTGGTGACGACCTCGGTCAGCACCGACACGGTGACATAGGTAAGCGCCAGCAGCAGAAAGGCATCGTCGCCGCCCAACGCGAGCATCTCGCCGGCGAGCAAGTGTGCGCCGCCGGTACGGTCGAGGGCCATGCCCAGAGCGAAGCTACCGGCGATGGTGAGAATGACCGAGAGATCGATCGAACGCCGCGCATGATTCATGTTGAGGCAGCCCGAGACCACCATCGCACCCGCGCCGAGCAAAGCTGCGGTGAGCATGTCGGTGAGGCCGGTAGCCGCAAGCCCGACGATCGCGCCGAGGATCATCCAGGCGACGAGTGCCTTGTCGTGGTTGGCGGGTTCGTCGTCGAGCTGACTCACCAGCAGGAAGTCGGCTTCGCCTTGGTGACGGGTGACGAAAGCGGGACGGGCTTCCAGCAACAACAGATCACCGGCGCGCAGCACGATGGAGCCCAAATTGCCGGGCACCGCATTGCCGTCGCGTGCAACCGCCAAGACCACTGCGCCATAGCGATCACGGAATCGACCATCGCGAATGGTCTGGCCCACACCTTCGCAAGTCGGCGCGACGACGGCCTCGAGTAGCACGCGCTCGGGAAACGGACGGGCGATGACCGGCTCGGCGGCCTCCGATGGCACCAGGCCATTGATGCGCAGCAGGTCGACGATGGCGTGGGTGTCGCCGACGAACACGAGTCGATCGCCGCCTTGCAATCGCTCTTCGGTCGGTACTGCGCTGATAATTGCGTCGCGCCGCTCGATTTCCACCAAGTAGATGCGCTGGAGGCCGCGCAAGCCCGCTTGTTGAATGGTCTTGCCGACCAACGGTCCATCGCGTGCCACCGCCACTTCCAGCGTGAATTGCTTGGCACTCTCGAGCACGGCTTCACCGCCGTCGCGCGCTGGTAGCAGTCTTGGAATCAGCAGCACGAGGAACGCGATGCCGGCACCAGCGACCGCAAGGCCAACCGGTGCGATCTCGAACAGCGTAAATCCGTCTGCACCGGTCAGCGTGCGATAGGTGCCGTTGACCACGAGATTGGTGGAGGTACCGATTAGCGTCAGTGTGCCGCCGAGGATGGCGGCGTAACTCAGGGGCATGAGCAGGTGACTGGCAGGCACGTCGATCAGCTTGCTCCATCGCGTTACCGCCGGGATCAGCGCGGCGACGAGTGGCGTGTTGTTGAGCACGGCGCTGGCGCCCATGACGGGCAACCCGAGGCGTGCAATGGCGGCGCGCGTCGACTGCGGCCGGCCGAGTACGCGATCGATCAGCAGGTCGACTGCGCCGGTCGCCCGTAAGCCGGCCGCGACCACGAACAGTGCAGCGACGGTGACGACGCCGGAGTTGGAGAAACCGATCAATGCGTCAGCGGCGTCGAGGGTGCCCGTTGCCAGCAACAGAGCCAGCACGCCCATCAAGACGAGGTCGGGTGCCAGACGCGTCAGCGCGAGCGTCGTCAAAGTGCCCGCGACGAGGGTCAGGGTGAACCAACCGTGCCAGTCCATCGAAAGCAACGCTCAAAGGGTGCGGCACGCTAGCACGCCGACCGACCCCCGCGAAATCACGCTTTCGCTACCAATATCGCGGTTCGATCTAAGCGCGGCAGACGTGCAGTGTCAGCCGTCGGCGCCGTTGCGCGGTTTCGCGAAGCGTTCCAGGTTGGTCATCGTGAAGTGCGGTGCTGCGCTGCGTGGCCCACGGCTGTCGAGCGCGTCGAGCCGCTCCGAAAGGGCACCGAATGCGGCGTTCAACACGGCACCTGGCGTGTCATAGTTGCCGGTGCCGTCGACCGCGCGCAGGCGTTCGCGAAAGCGTCGTAGCTCGCTCGTGAATTGGGTGCCGAGGTTCTTGTCGGCCGCCTTCCATTCCTCGAGCCACTTGTCGCGCGCAGCACTCTTGCGATAGCGGCGCTGCCGCTGCGCGCTCTTCAAGCGTTGCCAAACCAGCTTGTACTTGGGCAGCGTCTGCTCTGCCCACTTTGCGACCGCTTGTGGCCCCGCCGCGCAGGCCATGCGGAATTGCATCCGCTCGCTGGGGGTCAAGGTGTCGAACGCGTAATCGCGAACGTAACTGGCGAGCCAGTCGTCCATCGGTACTTTGGTCACTTTCCCCATGGCGGGACTGTAACCCCGCCCCATGTCGTTGTTGTGCTTCGTTTGTACGTCGCAGCGCACTTGCTCGTCAAGGTTGGGGCCCGGAGAATCGAGCGTTCGCGCGTCTGGAGGTGCGGTGTGGCGTGGAATTACGGCGATATTCTCGATGCAGTGGATGCGATCACGCCGCCGGAGCGGATCGCACTGGCGCACGGGGCGCGCACCATCGATTGGGCATCGTTCGCGCGCCGCACGAACAACCTGGCGCGGGCGCTGCGGGAACGCGGCTGTGCTACCGGCGAGAAGATCGCCTTCTACCTGCGCAACTGCCCCGAATACAGCGAAGGTATTGCGGCAGCGTTCAAGGCCCGGCTGACCCACGTCAACGTCAACTACCGCTACGTCGACCACGAACTCGTGTATTTGCTCGACAACGCCGACGCCACCGCCGTGATCTATGGTGCGGAATATGGCGATCACGTCGCGACGATTCGTTCCCAGCTGCCCAAGGTGCGGCTGTGGATCGAAGTTGCGGATGGTCATGTCGGACTCGATGACACGATCACCTACGATTCGCTCGTCGAAAGCGGTACAGGCGAACGGCTCGACATCGAGCGCAGCGGCGACGACCTGCTGTTTCTCTACACCGGTGGTACCACCGGTATGCCAAAGGGCGTGATGTGGCGCCACGACGATCTCTGGCAGGTGACCGGTGCGGGCGGCAACCCACGCCTCGCGACACCGCCATCGAAGGATCTCGCCGACTACCGCATGCGGCTCGCGCGTGAGCCCGCGCCGGTCAACTTGCCTTTGCCGCCGATCATGCATGGTACGGGTCTCTTGTCCGCAATCGGCGCGATGAGCCACGGCGGTACCTGCGTGACGCTCGCCAGTCGATCGTTCGATGCGATCGAAGCGTTGGCGGCGGTCGAGCGCTGGCGCGTGACAACGATGACCATCGTTGGCGATGCCTTCGCGCGTCCAATCGTCGAGGCACTCGATGCAGCACCGGGGCGCTTCGACATCAACTCACTGAAGATCGTCACGTCGTCCGGCGTGATGTGGACGCGGGAAGTGAAGGCCGGGTTGTTGCGACACAATTCCGAGCTCGCGCTGGTCGATGGTTTTTCATCATCGGAAGCGATCGGCCTCGGCAGCTCGGTGATGACGCGGGAGGCAAGCATCGAGGTCGCCAAATTCAAGCTCGGACCAAGCTGCAGAGTGTTCGGCGACGACCTGCGCCCGCTCGACAACGTTGCCGGCGCGACCGGCATGGTTGGTGTCAGCGGCTTTTTGCCGGTTGGCTATTACAAGGATGCCGACAAGAGCGCGCGTACGTTTCCCGTAATCGATGGCGTGCGCTATTCCATTCCAGGGGACTGGGTGCGGATCGAGGCGGACGGTTCACTCACCTTGCTGGGGCGCGGCAGCAATTGCATCAACACCGCCGGCGAGAAGGTCTATCCCGAGGAGGTCGAAGAAGCGTTGAAGGCGCACGACTCGATTGCCGATGCGCTGGTGGTCGGCGTACCCGACGAGCGCTGGGGACAATCGATCACGGCCGTGGTTCGGCTCAATGCCGGATACGGGCTCGAAGAAACCGCGCTGCGCGATTTCGTGCGCGCACAACTCGCTGGATACAAGGTCCCGAAGCGCATCATCGCTCGCGCCGATCTCGACCGCGCGCCAAACGGCAAGGCCGACTACAAGTTGATTCGCGAATTCGCGCAAGCGGCGCTCGCCAACGCCGACGCGCGGTGAATCCGCGGCCGCGCTGGTATCGCCTCGCGTGGTTTCTCGGCCGACCGCCTGCTCTCTCGGCTCGGCAGTGGCGTGTGCTCGGCTTGGTGTCGGCCGTGTCGTTCTTCGAGATGTACGACGTCTATCTGTTTG
>QJXZ01000378.1 GCA_003248125.1 Gammaproteobacteria bacterium
CCAGCGTTCGATATCGCTGGTCTTGTTGGTCATCCACTTCTGTGCGAGTGGATCGGTGAGGATCAGGAAGCGCTCTTGCTCGATCGCATCCACGACCATTTGCGCAACTTCCTCGGGCTCCTTGATGGGCCCCGCCGTGCGGAGCGTGGCAGGATCGGTGGGATTTCCCAACATGGGCGTGCGGACGCCGAGCGGCGCCAACAATGACGTGCGAATACCGCGGTGCTGATAGGTGAATGCCATCCACTCGGCTATGCCGACGACAGCGTGCTTGGTGGCCGCATACGTGACATTACCGTGCGTGCTCAAGATGCCGGCCATCGATGCGGTGTGAAGTATGTAACCGCGGCCTCGCGCCAGCATGCCCGGCAGCACCGCCCGAATCGCATAGATGTGACTCATGACGTTGATCTGCCACTGCGCTTCCCAAACCTCGATCGGCGTGTCGATGGGGTTGCCGCCAGTCGCTACGCCGGCGTTGTTGAAGAGAATGTCGATCGCACCCAACTCGGCCTCCACCCGCGTGACCATCGCATTCACGTCGCCCTCGTTGGCAATGTCGCACGGCACGGCGAGGCCATTGATCGCCGCCGCGGTGGATCGCGCACCGTCTGCGTTGATGTCTACTACTGCAACCCGCGCACCTTTTGCAGCGAAGGCATGCGCGCACGCGGCGCCGATGCCGCTGCCCCCACCGGTCACGATTGCGACGCGATTGTCGAAGTTCATCGTCGTTCCTCCTGCTACGTAGACGTTATGGGAAGGTTCGGAATCTGGGGCACGAATCGATAACAGGGATCGGCAATCTGCTTCGCGCGGATGTCGAGCATCTCGCGCCACGTGGCCATGAGTCCGTGGGTCGCGAGCGGCAGGTCGTGCGCAATGTCCGCGCGCAGCTTCGGTAGATTATAGAAGGGTACCGCTGGATACATGTGGTGCTCGAGATGGTATTGCATGTTCCAGTAGTAAAACGCCGGCAGCCAAGCGCAGGTGAAGGTGCGCGTATTGAGCCGAAAATCGGGTTCGTTGGCGTTGAGCCCAAAGTGTTGCGGTGTGCCGCAGAGAAAGCCGAGCCAACCGCAGTAGAACGTGCCGAACGTGAAAACCACGATCAGGAACCAATTGCCCGTTGCGACGAACAAGACGACGAGCAATCCATGGCCGAGCAGCAGTGTCCGCGCCCATCGGCGGTGTCTGGCGCGCAACGCGCCGTTCGATGCGGGTATCACGTAGTTGTACCAGTCACCATCGATGCGACCGTTGGCATGCCGCCAAACCATTTTCAGTCGCGCCCACGTCTGCTTCGGGTTCCAGGCACATAGCGAGAGCCACGTCTCCCAGCGGGTCAAGCTGAACTTCACCGGCAGCACTACCTCGCCATCGTGGGCGACGTGGCATGTCGCCCGATGGTGCCTAGGATGACTCTCTTGATACCAGATGTAGTCCGACCAACTGATGAAAGCGTAGACCTTCTCGAAGAAATGGTTCAACGCACGAGTCGCGAACACCGTGCGGTGCTGCAGCTCGTGAATCGCGATCAAGCCCATGAACGGACCCATGGTGCCGTGCGCAAACAGCGCAACTATCAGCATCGGCATCGACCAATGCCAATTCGACCAGGACAGGTTCAGATATGCGACGTAGGCGAGCGCACCGGTGGCGAAGAAGAGTCCGAGATGCGCGAGTGTTTGTAGCCAGCCACGTAGGTCGTTGCGCCGCATCAGCGTATCGAGTCGCTCGCGATCGATGGGCGTGCGGTACCAGTCGATGCTGACATTATCGGAAAACGATTCACTCATCCTTCCGACGACGGCGGCGGGTTCCTGCCCATACGATTTATCTGATCCATTTCCCACTGCGCTTTCGCCCGATCTGCATCGATCTGCTCCCGCGTTCGACAGATCTTGCGTGACATATAGGTGCCCACCACATTTTCACGCCGACAGACGACCTTCTTGCCGTCGTCTTTCTCTCGATCATCCTGTTTGGTTACAGTTGCCGCCGGCTCCTGTGCCGTCTCGGCCACGACCGGCAGCGCCGCCGACGCGGCCATAAGGCAAGCGGAGAGAATCGTCAGATTCGCCACCGACTGAGATCGCTCAAATCGCGTTCCCACAACACCTCCACGATGCGTCACCGCATCCGAAATTGCCCATTGACCGTTACTGCCCGGCCTCCCCTCTGCTGTATCCGCTTTGGTTACGAAGCTCACGCATACCAGCCTGCGCTTCTGCGCGCTGTGCTTCCATCTCTGTCCGTGTACGGCACACCTTTCGTTGCATGTGCGTGCCCATCACGGGCTCACGGCGGCAAACGAGTTCATTGCCCTTGTCACTCGCAGCCGATTGTTCTGCCGTGTTCGTCGCCTGGGCTTCGGTGTCCGCCAGCACCGCCGGAGCGGCAACCGTTGCCAACAGCACGAAGGCCGTCATCCAGATCCGATTCATCGCCCGATCACCCTTCGCGTAGTTGAAATGCAATGCGCTTGCGGTAGTCACGTGCCTGCGTTGCTTGGCGTCGCTGATCGCGCCGCCCGCGGCAAGACCACTATCGCGTCAAGCGATCGCAACGATGCTGCCACCGGGAGTCGCCCTAGTCCAATGTTGCCAGCGCTTACGCGACGCGCCAGGCAGCGCTGCGCGGCAGTTTCGGCATCTTTTGGGGATGTCTGCGCGCTGCCCTTCTGGCATTGTCTTCCGCGCCGTCCGCGACTCGAGCCCCAGACTCGAGGGAGCCAGCCGAAAGCATGCCCAAGTCGTTCAGGTATACCGCATTCGTGAGCTACGCCCACGAGGACGAGGCGTTCGCCACGTGGCTGCATCGTCGGCTGGAGCGATTCGTGATACCGAGGACGCTTCGGCGCGCCACCGGTGCCCGCCGCCTAGGTGCGTTCTTCCGCGATCGCGACGAACTCGCCTCGGGGGGCAGCCTTTCGGAACGCATCATCGCAGCACTTCGTAACTCCGAGCATCTCGTCGTGGTGTGCTCGGCCGCCAGCGCGCGGTCGCCGTGGGTCAACCGAGAGATCGAGATGTTCGCAGAGGTGCGGTCGTTGGATGGCATCTTGCTGGTAGTCGCCGATTCGGTACCTGCGGGAGGGATCCCACTGCCGAATGTGCTGCGCTCCGCCGGCGAGTTGCTCGCCGCCGATGCGCGGGCCGGCTCGGACGGCCGCGAGCGAGCATTCTTGAAGATCGTCGCGGGATTGCTCGACGTGCCACTCGATGCCATCGTGCAGCGCGCACGAGTCAGGCGGCGGCGCCAGCGCTTGTTGATGGGCTCATGTGCATTGGCTTTGCTTGTAGGCTCCGCAGCCACGTGGTGGTTGGTGGATACCGCTTCGCGCGAAGCGGCTGCCCGCCGTCAGCAGGCAGGGGTGTTCGTCAGCGCATTCGTCAACGATCTGCAAGCACGGGTGGCGGAGTACGAGACGGTCGGCACACTCGATGCGGACCTTGAAAAGGCGCTCGAATTCTTCGCGACCTTGCCACCCGACGAACTGGATGAGGCCACGTTGCACGACTATCGTACGGCCCTCCTCGGTATCGGTATGGTGCGCATAAGGCAAGGCAAACCGCAGCAGGCGCTCGAGGTCTTCAATCGCGCGCTCGAACTCAGCCAATCGCTCGTCGATCGTGATGCAGAAGATCCCGAACACTGGTACGACCTCGCCGTGCACACGTACTACATTGGTGAGGCGTATTGGGAGATGCAGGAGTTCCCAGCCGCGACGGCACGGATCGTGGAGTCACTCCAGTATGCCGAGCGGGCAGCGGCCCTGGCGCCGGAAAACTTCGCGTACCAAATCGAAGTCGTCTACGGCCTCAACAACATCGGCGCGGTCCGCACTCGCTCGCGGGATTATACGGGTGCGGTCGAAGCGCTCGAGCGATCGGTCGCTCGCATTCGTGACCTACGCGAGGGGCACCCGGAATACGAGGTCGATCTCTTGAACCAAGAAGTGGAGGCGGTATCTTGGCTTGCCGAGATCGCGCAAGCACGTCGCGAGTACGCGGCCGCGTTCGAGCGGCACGAACGCGAAGTATCGCTCAGAAAACGACTCATCGAGCTCACCGACAATCCTCATCACGTCGGCCGCTTGAGCGACGCGCTCGGCTATATGGCGCAATCACTGATGGCAACCGGCGAAGCCGAACGCGCGGTCGCGGTGCTGAACGAGCAACTCGCGACCGCGCAGCGCGCGCTCGACACCGACCCGGAGAATGCATTCTTTCGCGAGCGCCTGCTGATCGGTCAGGCGGTGCTCGCCAATGCCCTGTACGACAACGGTGATGTGATGGCGGCGCGCGATGCACTCGATGCCGCGGAAGCCGGCATGCAGTCGATGCTCACCAATGATGAGCAGGCGACCGCCATTCAACGCGATCTCGCCTATGTTGCATCGACGCGCGCCTACTTCGCGCTCGAGTCCGATGCAGCGGCGGCCCACGAGATCGCGAACACGGCGATGACGACTATGACGAAGGAACTCGACCGCGTGCGGATCGACCCGATTCTGCTCAACTACTACGTGCGCTGCGCGATCGTGCTGGCAGCAGCCGAGCGACGGCTCGGACGGACGACCTCCGAACTCGTCGCAGACGCGTACTTGCTGATGGACGGCCAACTCGAACCGGAGTCCAGTAGCACGTCGGCGTCTAGAGTCCTGCTGCTGCATGCGCTTGGGCGGTCGCCCGAGGCAATCCCAATTGCGCAGAATCTCGCCGACAGCGGATTCGACGCAGTCATGTATCGCAAGTTGCTCGGCATCCTCGCACCCACTGGTTCGTGACTGCGCCTCGCCGTACGCGGAGCACTCAGAAGTAGCGCAAGACGAGGTAGAGAACCGCCGCCAGGCACACGACGATGGCCGGAATGCCGAATCGTGTTGCCAAGCGTTTCCCGATCCATCAACCGGCGCACATGCACGAGCGACCCATTGGGATCGCCCGCGCGGCCATTTCCGAAGTACCCATAGCCCTCCACCATACTGCGGCCGGCGGTGGCCTGAAATCCAGCCCGCCACAGGTGGTGTCGTAGTAGCGACCCTTGCCCCACTCGAGCTCGTCCTTTGCACCTGGCGGTCTCATCCACGGGTTGTGGCGCACGAGTGATCGGTATGGCTCGCCCGACTCGTGGAAGTCTCGATACGGTGCGTCAGCGCCTTGCGCCGTCTGAGCCACCGCCTCTTCAGTGAATTCGTGGGGTATCACCATCGTGCCCAACTCGTCACCTCGTTCGACTGTGCCACCGAGATCCGATCTCGTCCAATATTGTGCACACGCGCGCCGGGCAACTGCGGGGTGTTCGCGCGCCGCCCTTCTGGCATTGTTGCGCCTCGGCACTCGAGCGCGTACCGACCATGGCAACATCCTACATAGCGTTCCTCATGCCTACCTTCGCGTTGCTCGCTGGCATCCACGCAACGGCCGAAGAGCCGATCTTCGTGCACATCGCGGAGGGTTACACGTCGAGCACCAGAAACGAAGGCATCTTCGCCAGGCAACGTATGTTCAGCGCACCAGACTTTGACCGGATCTGCGAGCCACTCGAGCCACCGGCCCGACTGATCACCGCCACACCGGTGCCACTTCGCCTGATGCCAGGACAATGGTTTGCGTATGACACGCTGGTGGTACTCGCCATTGGTAGCGACGGCGATGTGCTACCACCGGTACCGATCACTCTCGAGGTCGAAGAACATGAGCCCGAGCTGCTCAACTTGCGTTCGGACATGACCACCGAAGGCAAGCTCATGCCGATCCGTGCTGGACGGTTTCGATTTCGACTCAGCACCATCTGCGCCGGTCATGGCGCGACCGTCACGATCGACGCCGAGGTCGTCAGCGGTTACTTGGACGCGCGACTTCCAATCTAGTGGCGGACGCATACTCGCTCATGAACCCACAACGCGAACCGGAGTCCCGCAGCACGGCCCGTCTAGAGTGCTGCTGCTACATGCGCCTGGTCGGTCGCCCGAGGCAATCCCAATTACGCAGAATCTCGCCGACAGCGGATTCGACGCAGTCATGTATCGCAAGTTGCTCGGCATCCTGGCACCCGCGGGTTCGTGGCTGCGCCTCGCGGTGCAGTTCGATCGACTCTTCGCTCTGACTTTTGCGCGCTCGAGCTGCACTCGCCCGAGTGCAATCTGCTGTTGCTGATTTCTCGAGGGCACGAACCTGATTGTCGCGAATCTCGACGAGCAGCTCACGGACCGCCCGTTCGTCGCTCATCGCTGCGAGTCGAATCTCCGTTGCCGCGAGTCGTCGTCTTCATCCTCGAGTGCGCCGCGCGAATCGTCCGGAGCTCCAAGGTCGTGCGGTAGACCTGCCCACGCAAATCTCAGATCGTCGATCTGATACCGCCCGTGGCAATGACGCTCGTTCCACGGCACACCCCAGCGATCGCAGTTGCTCCGGCAATAGTGGCAGCCGTCCGCCGCAGTCCCGCCGGGATGCGCGACCGTGGGCGGCGCAAACGAAAATAGCGAGATCGCGATCGAGAGCAGTGTCAGACGCCTCATTGCAGACCCTCCATGGCATGCGCGTCCACATTGTCGATGAGGGTCGCTCGGAGCGCACGCGGCGCTGTCCCGACAAGCGACGGACGTCGCGTCACGCCTGTGATCTGCTTCGTTTTCGCTGCAGCGCGGCAGGCCCAGCCAGAGATCAGTTCGGCCAGTAAATGTACTCGTCGCCGGGCTCGTACGGCTGACCGTCATGCTTGTCGATCAGCTGCGGTGACTGCGTGATGCTCGGCCACAGCGGCTCAGCCTGCTCGGCGTTGTGGGCATCGAGCAAGGCTTCGAGCATCTCGACGCGCCCTTGTTGTTGCTGCGCGAGATTGTTGCGCTCGGTCGGATCAGTCCGTAGATCGAAGAGCCAGCGTGCGTTGTCGGGCAGATCCGCACGAATCAGCTTCCAGCCATCGTCCAGCACGGTTTGTTGATAGCCTTCGCGCCAGAACAACGTACGGTGCGGTGCTTCGACTTTCTC
>QJXZ01000165.1 GCA_003248125.1 Gammaproteobacteria bacterium
GATACCGCGCGCATGCGCACCGCGCCGGAGTCAGGGGGTAGCAAATCCGGTGCGCCCTCCATGACCATGAGGAGTTCGTCGACGGACGTCGTCTGCTGTTCGCGCAAGCGATATACCATGTCGCGATCGCGCACCGGCCATGGCGACGAGGTTCGCAAATAGAAGGCATCCGCGTCGACTGCCCGTGCCACCCGCGTATCGGGTATCCACTCGGAGAAATGTCTCGCATCGCCGATGAAGGCCAGCAGATTGCTCAACGGCGCACACACGGAGGCAACCGCACGGACTTCATCGTAGTCGGAGCCCGGAAATGGGCGGACCTGCGTGACCACGCCATCGCTCTCGTGCAAGAACTGCCATCCACTCGGCGTGCTCTCGACCGCGGTGAGTTCACTCGCCGTCGCCGTCGTCGCGGCCGCCATCCACAACCCAAAACCGATTAGCCGAAAGCACCGCATCGGGCAATGATAGCGGCATTGACCACCATGACCCGTGGCCTAGCCATCCACGAGCATCAGAAGGACATGGCGTCAGGCCACGGCAGCGCCGTCGACGCCAGGCGGATCTTCGTCACGGCCGCACAGCAACAGCGTTCGCGCCCAGGCTCGCAGCTTTGCGATACAGCCACAGCGTCGGCACCAATACCAACGCACTCACCGTGAGTGCGACGGGTATCGCCACCTGCTTCGCGACGATTCCAACCAGCGGCCCACCCGCCGTTTGCCCGATTGCATCCGCTTGACCGTTCATCGACAACAGCGTCGCGCGCGCACTCGCGGGTAGCTCCCGATTGAGCCAGGCGGTTTCGAACGGCCCGCGGGCAGCGCGCAGCGCGACCAGCAGCCAGTAGCAACCGAGTCCGAGCCAGAACGCAGGCGCATTGGCGAAGCCGATGGCAACAAGCCCGATCGCCACCGTGCTCACCGCCAGCCAACCCGTCAGCTGCCGATGGTTGTCGACATCGACCAAGCGTCGCGCCAAGGCCGTCACCATGATGCTCGCAGCCGATGCGACCGCAGCGATCGCCCCCCACCAAACCACGGTGTCGAGGCGGCCGGCGGCCGGAAACTCGAACGATGCGATGACGTGCGGTATCCAGAGTCGGTCGAAGCCTTCGGAAAACGCACCGTACACGACCGTAATCGTGAAGATGGTGATCAAGAGCGGCCGCGCACGTACCTCGCGTACGCCGGTCGCGAACATAGCCACCATGTCGCGAAAGGTCGACCGCGACTCGGCCGCCACTGGCCGGAAGTTCGTCTCGGGCATCCAGCGCATCATCGCGGCTGCGATGCCGAGCACGCCGAATGCGCCAACCGCGATCGGCAGCCAGAGCCCAAAGTGCCCGAACCCGACCGCAGCCCCGATCCCGCAAAATGCGCCAACCTGGCCGTACTGCGCGGCGCGCGCGAATGCGGCATTGGCGGCGCTGACACCAATCTCCTCGGTCAGCCACGCCGGATAAGCGCCACTGACGAACGTCCAGCCGATCCCCCAAACGATCTGCGCGAGCAGGATCATGCCGAACGACGGCCACAGCGCGAGGATCAGAAAACCGGCGCCGATCAGACAATGACCGATGACGACACTCAGCCGTCGGCTGACGGTGTCGGCGACGACACCGGTTGGAATCTCGAAACAGAACACCGATGCTTCCAGCACCGTGCCGACCAACACCATCTGCAGCGGGTCGAGGTGGGCGACGTCCACCATGTAGACGAGGCTCAAGGTCGTCATGGTGGCGAAACAAAAACCGTACGCCGCGCTCGCGCGCAAGTAGAAAGGAAGTGCGTCCACGCCGCGCATTATGGCTTGCACGGCCCCGAGGATCGCGCGACGATCCGACCATGAGCTTGCGCAGTCAGATTCTTCTCGCTGCCTGCTTGACGGCGGTGGCGGCCCACGCCGAACCCTATCGGTTCGACGCCGACGTCGATTACCTAGCGCCAGCCGCAATGTGGGACACGTGGCAAGCGACCATCGACGCCTATAACGTCGACCTCGCGAAGGTTGCGGCCTGCACCGAGAACAGTGACTGCAGTGGCCGCTTCCGGTCTCTCAATCACCTGCTTGGCCGCATCCGCGACTTGCCGGCCGACCAACGCGTCCGCGCGGTCAATGCGTGGGTCAATCGCTTGCGTTACCGGGACGATCGTACCCAGATCGGACCCGACGGACGCATGCCGAACGAATTTCGCTCACTCACGGAATTCACGCGGCGCGGTGGCGACTGCGAGGATTTCGCGATCGCCAAGTACTTCTTGCTGCGCGAAGCAGGCATTCCTGCTGCGCAATTGCGCGTGGTCGTGGCACGTGACCGTCCACATCATGCCTACCACGCCGTGCTCGCATACGATGCGGGCGACGTGAGCTGGCTGGTGGAGACCGACGGCACCATCAGCCGCAGCAACCACGGACAGTATCGGTTCCTGTACGCCATGAACGAAGAAGGCGTCTGGGACCACGCGCCGGCCGAGGGCGCGCCACTGCCTCGGCGCCTATAGAGGGGAGAAAGTCCATGACCCGTACCATCGTCGCCACTGCGCTCGCAATGCTAATGGCCGGTTCGGCGCTCGCCACCGAGCAAACGACCGCCGTCAGCTACACCGACCAGAGCAACGTGATCGAGCGGTTTCGTTATTTGGAGCGCGTCGACGTCACGGCCGAGAAGCCGATGGCCGATCCTTCAGCTCAAGAGCAGCTCGACGCTGAGCTGGAGGCGATACTCGCGGAATCGTTGGCGCTCGAGGACGACTAGTTCGGCACGCGCTCTGACAGCGCGCTAGCTTTTCGCGCCGTGGATCGCGGCGAGCGTTCTCGCGTGCTCGCCGCGCCCGGTGGCGCGCAAACGCTCGAGGTAGCTCGGCAATTGACCGCGAACGTGAAACGGCCCACCTTCGCGCAACGTGTTTTCGAGCGGATCACGGCCGCGGGCGGCGCTCGGCATCATTGCGTGATGCCAGGTAGCGAGCATTGCCTCGCCTCGCGCCGCAATGTCGGGTCGCACCATCGATAGATCCCGTTGCTCGTGAGGATCGGTACGGAGACAGTAGAGCTGCTGCGCCGGAAAGAGGTGAAATCCATCGTGATACGTGCGCACCAGCAGATAGTCTTCGAACCGTACCGCACGTTGGCAAGTCCACGCACAATGCGACAACACCAGATGATCACGGCCCGTGGCCTGCCCGCGCTCGAGCGGCGTCGCGAACGACTGGGCATCCCAGCCGCGCGATGGCTTACCGCCCACTAGCTCGAGCAACGTGGCGAACACGTCGATCTGGTAATGCAGCCCCGCACGACGGCCGGTACCGAGGCCGGGCCAGCGCACGATCATGGGTACATGGCTGACGAATTCGTCGGCCGTGTGGTGATCGCAGTAGATGCCCAGTTCACCCAACGTCTCGCCGTGATCGGACGACACGATGATGGCGGTGTCGTCCAGCACACCGAGATTTGCAAGCTGATCGACGAGCCGGCCGACGTAGTCGTCGGCATACCGAACGCCGGTGTCGTAGCCGTCGAACATGCGTCTCACCGCCGCGGCACCATCGATGCTTTGCGGTTGCCGTGCAAACAGCCGAGCCCAAGACTCGTTCGGTGCAAAGCCGATGGCCTCTTGCGCCGAATGTGGGCCAGCCATTGCCCAATGCTCTTCGCGCACGCTTTCCGTGAGCCACGCCGGCACCGGCTCGTTCACGAACGGCTCACCATAACTCGGTGGCGCGCGATAAGGCGTGTGCGGATCCCACATGTGCACGTGCAGAAACCAGTGATCACCCCCACCGCGTCGCGTCAACCAATCGGCGGCAATGGCATGCACCTCATCGGCCGTTTCGAACCCGAACTTGCCGACGTCGAAAGCCTCATTGAAGCCCGCATACCAGTGGAAGGCCGAATGTCGCTGCGCGAACGAACTCACCGAAACGGTGTGCAAGCCGGCCATTTGCAGGCGCCTCGGCAGGCTCGTGGCGTGCAGGCGCGACTGGAACCGGCGCTCGACTCCTTCGACGACGGGATCTGCGTCGGTGCCACCGTGATTGACGATGCCGTTCTTGATGCCGAACTGCATCGTCAGCAGAGCCGAGCGGCTCGGCAGGCAAGGCGTATCCGATGCGTACACTTGGTCGAAGACGATGCCTTCCCGCGCAATCGCATCGATGTTCGGCGAAGTGTTGCGTGGGTAGCCATAGCAGCCCAAGTGATCGGCCCGCAGGGTGTCGATGTCGAAATAGAGGATCCGCATCAGTCCGTTTCGACGATGGCGCGCAGCGCGACTAGATGGCGGTTGGTCCAACCTTGCTCGTAGCCCTCGATCGCGGCCGCCACATCGGCGCCCAAACGCTCGAAGCCATGATGGAAGAGCTCCACCAATGTGCCGTCGTAGAGTGGCGTCAATCGAAACGTCCAGAAGGTCGGCACCGGCCACGCCAGATCGCCATCCCAATTGCTGCTGAGCGTCAACTCCCGTTCTGCCTCGACGCCGAGCACCGTGCCACGGAAGTGATGGCGGGTGCCGTCGATCTCGACGCTGCCATCGAACTCACCGCCAAGGCGCGGCTCGAGCGCGTGCAACGTATGGCCGCTACCGAGCCATGCACTGATTCGGTCGAAGGAGGTGAACTCCCGCCAAACTCGCGTCGGCGTGGCGCGAACGAATGCACAACGCCGAACGTAGATGGACCCGACCGATGCGGTCATGCTCCCCCTCCCCCAAAACCATCCGCGCGGAAGAATCGCCGAACGGGCCGCGTGCCCGGCTGGCCGGCGTTTTGCCAATATCCCCACATCGCCCGTTCGATGTCGAGCTGGAACAAGGGATCGCTCGAATCGAAGCTGCCGAACCGGATGGCTCGATGCACCCGGGCGCGCAACTCGGCATCGACGATCTCGACCGCTCGCCCCGCGATCTGAAACTCTTCGTCGGATGGCCCGAGAAACGCATGCAGCACGTAGCGGCCATCGCGCTCCAGGTCCCGGCGCTTCGGCGTGCTTGCGCCGACGCTGAGACAGATTGCGTCGTCGCAAAAGATCGGGCAAACGGGCGCCAAGTGCAGCGCATCGCCAATCGTCGCAAGGAAACCAATCGCCACACCATCGTCGTGCCCAAGCAAGCGCGTGCCAGCCGCCGCCATCTCGGGCTCGCGCGATTCGAATTCGCTCCAATCCACGCCGCCTCCCGTCCGTCGAGGATCTCGCGTCGGCAACGTTCGGCTAGTGATACGCCGCCGCTTGAATACGATACAGCTCGGCGTACTGGCCGTTCTTCGCCATGAGCGCTTCGTGGCTACCCACCTCGACCACGCGTGCGCCATCGAGCACCACGATCTGGTCGGCCATGCGCACGGTGCTGAATCGGTGCGACACGAGAATCACGATGCGACCGTTGGTGGTCTCGGGCTGCGGGCGCCGCGACGCAGCCGCGTAGCGCTCGAACAGTGCATGCTCGGTTTCGGCATCGAGGGCTGCGGTCGGCTCGTCCAGAATCAGCAAGAGCGGCACATCGCGCATGAAACCGCGTGCCAACGCGAGTTTCTGCCACTGACCGAAGCTCACTTCCACACCTTCCGGCCACGTCGGTCCAAGCTGCGTTTCGAGCCCGGTGAGTAACTGATCGACGACGTCGCGGGCACCCGCCCGTTCAACCGCGGTGTGCACGGCCGGTTCGTCCTCGACGCGGGGCACGTCGCCGACCCCGACGGTCTGTCGAGCACGGAACTCGAAGCGGAAGAAATCCTGGAATGCGCCGGCCATTTTTTCACGCCAGCGCTCGGGCGGCAGCCGGTCGAGATCGACGCCGTCGACGAGAATGCGCCCAGCGGTCGGTCGATACAGTTGGCAGAGCAGCTTCACGAGCGTGGTCTTGCCGGCGCCGTTTTCGCCAACGATCGCCACCACCGAGTTGGGCTTCAGATGCAGATCGACATCGTCGAGCACGCGTCGCTCGGTGCCCGGATAGGCGAAAGACACATGCTCGAAGCGTATACCGTCAGCGAGCGCTTCCGGCACCGCGGCGTCGGCGTGCTCGAGTTGTCGCGCCGCGTAATCTTCGAGCCACGCCATGCGTATCGAGCCATCCATCCAGATCCCGCGGAGGAACCCGATCTCGCCCACGGTCGCGCCGATGTAGGCCGACAGCCTAGAGCCGGCCGCGAGTACGAGCAGCACCTCACCGGGTGTGGCGGTCATGCCCAAGGCGACGAACACGATTGCACCGATGTAACCGGCACCGAAAATCGCCCAGCCCAAGGTGTGCCAAGCGGCGCTTTCGCGGCGCGCCTTGCCGACCGGCACGTACCAGTTTTCCCATGCTTCACGACGCATGCGCTTGAGTTTTGCGCCGACCCCCGTCACGCGCACTTCCTTGCCGGGTGGCGCGGTCGTGGCGGTGTCGAACAAATGGCGCGCCAAGCGCTTCGCCGGTGCACCTTGCTCCTCGGCACGTCGTTCCACGGCAGGCCGCCAACTCGAAGTCAAGACGGTCGGCAGGGCAAAGACCACCAACAATGCGAGGGCAGGATGGACCGAAACCAACAATCCAATCGTGACGGCCAAGCGCAGTACCCAGCCACAGGTGGTGAACAGCGACATGTACATGTGATCGAGCACGAACACCTGATCGCGCAATACCGACAAGCGATCGAGATAGTCCGGCCGTTCGTGATGCTCGATGCTCGGCACCGACGCCTGCAAGTTCGCGACGTGCGATTCGAGAGCGATCGTCACACGGTCGCGAAACCGTCGTTGCGTGCGATCGCTGATGACGCGCAGAAACCAGGTCGCCGCCGCGGTGACGCCGAGCCCGATCGCGGCGGTCATCACCAGCGCGCCGTCGTCACCGAGTAGGCCATCCGCCAGGAATTTCAGCCACAGCGCCAACAAGGCATCCGGAAGCGCCGCGACCAGGCTCAACACGAACGCGACGATCAGCAGCCACGGCTCGGCGTCGAAACCACGCTTCAGTGCCCGCCACATGGCGGGTAACGCGCTGGGTAAGTCGTCAGTCGAGGACATCGAACTCCATCCCTTCGTCTTCTTCGGCACCGAAGCGTGACGCCTGCAGACGGAACATGGTGTGGTAGCGGCCTTGTAGAGCCATCAATTCATCGTGCGTACCGAGTTCGATGACACGACCGTGTTCCAGAACGCAGATTCGATCCGCTTTGCGTACCGTCGAGAAGCGGTGCGAGATGAGAATGGTGGTGACCGCCCGCGTGGCTGCGAGCACGCGTTCGAAGATCGCGGCTTCGCCTCTGATGTCGAGCTGTGCCGTGGGCTCATCCAGCAACACGAGTCCTGCACCTTGCTTGACCGCGCACAACGCACGAGCGAGGGCAATGCGCTGCCACTGACCGCCGGATAGATCGGTGCCGCCGCGATATGCCTTCGACAGAATCGTGCCGAGATCGGCCAAGCGCTCCGCGCCGGCTTCCTGCAACGCGGCTTCGATCAGGGCATCCGGTGCGCCGCCGGGTGCCACGTTATCGCGCAACGACAACTCGAAGCGAATGAAGTCCTGAAACACGGCCGTCACCCGGTTACGCCAGCCTTCGACCTCGAGCGCGGTGAGGTCGATGCCGTCGATCAGGATGCGACCTTCGGTCGGGTCGTAGAGACGGCAAAGTAACTTTGCGAGCGTCGTCTTGCCGGCGCCGTTTTGACCGACGATGGCGAGCGACGAGCCGGCCGGAACGGTCAGATCGAGCCCTTTGAGCACCCGATGTCGAGTGCCGGGATAAGCGAAGGTGACGTTCTCGAATCGGATCTCGCGCGCAGGCATCCCATCGGCGCCGCGCTCACCCTTTGCGACCGTTCCAGTGACCGACATGTCGGCACGCAGACGCAGCACCGATGCGGCCGGTGCCGCCGCCCCATCGAGCGCCCACGACAAGCCGCCGAATGCGATCATGCTGGTGCCGATCGCGGCGCTCGCAAACATCACCATGCGATCGAGTCCGAGTTCGCCGCCAACGGCAGCATTCGCCATCGACGCGAACAACAAGACGTTGGCGCCGAGCACCACCACTACGCTCGAAAGCACCGGCCGTTGGCGAAGCCGTGTGGCGGCCCAGCGCAGATCGTGCAGATTGCGGCGTTGTTCGCGAAACCGCTCGATGGTCCAGCGCGACAGACCAAACAGCCGCAGTTCCTTGGCGGCCGGTGGATCGACGGCCATGCGGAACGAATAGTCCGCATGGCGCTGCGCATTTTGTACTTGTTGGGTATTGCGGTCGCGCCACACACCGCTTTCGCGAAGCAGCCAGTGAGTGGCCAACCATGCGCCCGCCAGCACCAGCGGCGCCCACCATGTATAAGCAAACAACACCGCTGCGGACCCAAGGCCAGCGACGAACTCAACCAGCCCAGAGGCAATGAAATCCATCGATATGTTGAGCGGCGGACCGCTGATGCCAAGATCGAAGTCTCGCGCCATCGTAAGGTCGTTGGCATGCCGAGGATTCTCGAGGTGCGCCATGCCTTCCGGCGCGACACACGACTCGGTGAGCTCGTCGTACAGCCATGCCGCCGTCCGGCTACCGAGATTGCTGCTCACCGCTTGATGAATGGGCGTCAGCGTCTGCAGCAGTAGAAAGACGACGCCCGTGACCGCGAGCGGCACGCCAAGCGGCGCACCCGCCTGCACCGCACCGACCAGAAGACCCATCGCGATGGCAAACGCCGCGGGCAGTAGTCCGCGGGCGACGAGAATCGTCCACCAGGCAAGCGCCAGCGTGCGATCGGCGCGCGGGAGCACGGAGAAAAATTTCCACTCCTGGCGCGCGCGGAGCCTAGGGAGCCACATGGTCTTCCCCTCCTCGGCTACATTCTAACCTCTGGGATTGGCGCTCGTTGATACGCCGCAGAGCCTATCCACCGACGCTGCACCTGCTCGCTGGACTCCACTCGAGTCGTTGATACAACCCGCGCATTGCGTTACAAGGAGCCGCGCTCATTGTTTCGGGGAGGAGGAAATGCTGCGCTACGTCAAGATCGCGCTGATCGGTGTGGTATCGCTGCAAGCGCTGCTCTTTGCTGCAGACAACATCGTCAACATCGACGCCTGCTTTGGGGCGGTGGCCTACGCGCTGTCGATGGCCGACCATGCGGCCTATCCAGCATCGATCGGGCCGAGCATCGAGAGTTCGGTTCTGATTTGGGTCGCCGTGGTCGTCATCGTTGGTATGGAAATCACGACCGGCGTGGTGGCAGGGATCGGCGCCTGGCAATTGCTCGGGGCACGGTCGGCCCCGGCTGCGCAATTCGATGCCGCCAAGTCGACCGGCATCCTCGGCTGTGGGCTTGCGATGCTCGTATGGTTCGGGTTGTTCCTGTGCATCGCGGGCGCGTACTTTCAGATGTGGCAAACCACGGCCGGTGCGCTGTCACTCGAGGGTGCCATGCAGTACGCGGGCTCGAGTGCCCTCATCGCCCTCTTCGTCGCCATGCCGGAGCGCGCCTGACAGGGTCACGCGACGAGTAGCGCCGCGCGGCGACGAATGGAACGGACCGCGCCGCGTGGCTTCGGGATCGGTCTCGCTTTCGCGATCGTCGCGGTGCTGTGCTTCTCGCTGCGCCCTATATTCATCAAGTTGGCCTACGCGTGGGCAGAAGACCCCGTCACGCTGCTCGCGCTCAGAATGGCATTTGCAGCGCCGTTCTTCGTCGGCGCCGCGCTAGTCACAAGACACTCGTCGCGGGCCAATCCCTTGTCGCGCCGCGACGCCTTCCAGGTCGTGGTGTTGGGCCTGCTCAGCTACTACGCGGCCAGCTATCTCGACTTCGTTGCGCTTCAGTACATCAGCGCCGGACTCGGCCGCTTGCTGTTGTTTCTATACCCGACGTTCGTGGTCATCTTGTCGGCCGCCGTCATGGCACGGCCCATGTCGCGCCGCGAGTTGCTGGCGCTCGTGCTCACGTATGCCGGCCTCGCACTGGTGCTCGCGCGGGGCCTCGGACTCAACCCGGACATTTTGCTAGGCGCAGGCCTCGCCATCGCGAGCGCGGTCTGCTACGCGATCTACCTCGTCGCCGGTGCGGAAGTCGTGCGGCGCGTCGGATCGTTACGGTTCAGCGCCTACGCCATGATCATGGCGACCGCAGCCTGTCTCCTGCAGTTCGTCGTGCTGCGGCCAATGTCGGCGCTCGACCTGCCGTCAGCGGTCTTCGGTTACGCAGCTGCAATGGCCGTGTTCAGCACCGTTGCCCCCGTCTTTCTCACGGCCGAAGCGCTACGTCGAATCGGCGCCAACACCGTTGCCATCGTCGGCGCGCTAGGGCCGGTGTCGACCATCCTACTGGGCTGGATCGGGCTCGAAGAAGTCATGACGCCACTGCAATTGGGCGGCGTAGGGTTGGTGCTCGCCGGCGTGCTTGCCGTGAGCCTGCGACCGATCCGCCAGCCGAGCGCGTGAGCCGATGGACTTGCGCGCACTGGACAGTTGCAGACGCCCAGCTATCATGCGCCGGTGCGCAGCGAACCCTACAACCTCGAGTTCATTGCAACGGCCCGCAGCCGTGAACTCTGGCGCGCGCCCGCGCGCCTCGTCGACCAGCACACGTTAGATCCCAACCGCCGCTGAGTGCCGCACGCTCGGACTCGGTGCGCAACCAAGTTCTTGCCGAGGTTGAATGTCCATGCTGCTGATGATCGACAACTACGATTCCTTCACCTACAACGTCGTGCAGTACCTGAGCGAGCTCGGTGCCAATGTCGCCGTGTACCGCAACGACGAGATCACCATCGACGAGATCGAGCGCCTGGCGCCCGAGCGTATCGTCATCTCACCGGGCCCTTGCACCCCGAATGAAGCCGGCGTCTCGGTCGGCGTCGTCAAGGCGTTCGGATCACGCATCCCGCTGCTCGGCATTTGTCTCGGCCATCAGAGCATCGGCGCCGCATTCGGCGGCGAGGTGGTACGAGCGCGGGCGGTGATGCATGGCAAGACGTCGCTGATCCATCACGTCGATGCGGGCGTGTTTCGCGACCTACCGAACCCCTTCGAGGCCACGCGCTATCACTCACTCGTGGTCGCGCGCGATTCGCTGCCGGACTGCTTGGAGGTAACGGCCTGGACGCAGCACGCAGACGGTACGTTCGACGAGATCATGGGCCTTCGCCATCGAACCTATCCGGTCGAAGGCGTGCAGTTTCACCCGGAATCCATCATGACGCGCGTCGGTCACGACTTACTGCGCAACTTCCTGACGCGTGATGTACGCGTGGCGGCGTAACGCGATGGCGAGCAACCTCCTGCATTCGTTTCTCGAGCGCCTAGCCGATGGCAAAGCGCTCGGCCGCACCGATGCCAAGGCATTGTTCGACATCATCATGTCGGGCGGTGCCACCGACGCGCAGATCGGCGGCGTGCTGATGGCCCTGCGCGTAAGGGGCGAAACCGTCGCCGAGATCATGGGCGCAGCCGAAGTCATGCGCGAACGCTCGACGAAGGTGAGCGTCGATGTGCCCTACCTCGTCGACACTTGCGGCACCGGAGGTAGCGGGGGCGCGAAGCTCTTCAACGTCTCCACCGCGGCCGCCTTCGTCGCGGCAGCAGCAGGTGCGCACGTCGCCAAGCACGGCAATCGCGCGGCATCCAGCAAGAGCGGCAGCGCCGACGTGCTCGAGGCCGCCGGCGTGAATCTCGCCCTTCGCCCAGAGCAAATCGCTCGCTGTATCCGCGAAGTCGGCATCGGCTTTCTGTTCGCGCCTGCACACCACGGCGCCATGAAGCATGCCATCGGTCCGCGGCGCGAACTCCGCGTACGCACGATCTTCAACTTGGTCGCACCGCTGACCAATCCGGCCGGCGCGAAACGCCAAGTGATCGGCGTATTTGCGGCCGAGTTCCAGCGTCCCATCGTGGAAGTACTCGCCCAGCTCGGTGCCGAGCACGTGCTCGTCGTCCATGCCAATGGTTTGGACGAGATAGCACTCGACTCGCCGACGAGAATCGTGGAACTCGTCAAGGGCGAGATCCGGGAATACGAAACCACGCCTGAGCAGTTCGGTATACCCCGCGTATCTCATGAAGGGCTCGCGGCGATCGACGCCATGACGAGCCTGCGGCTCGTCAAGCAGGCACTCAATGAACCCGACTCGCCGGCCGCGCAAATCGTTGCGTTGAATGCCGGCGCCGCGATCTATACAGCCGGCGTTGCCACGAGTTTGGCAAACGGCGTGCGCATGGCACAGGACGCCATCGCAGCAGGACTCGCGAACGAGCGCTTGAGCGAACTTGCGCGCATATCGAGTCTCATGGGTGAAGCGTGACCGAGACGGTGCTTTCCCGCATCCTGGCGCACAAGCGCGGCGAGGTGGCAAACCGTCGTGCGACGTGTTCGGACGCTGCCATCGCGGATGCCGCCAACGATATGCCGCCCCCGCGCGGATTTCGCGCGGCCTTGGCCGCACAGATCGCGCGCGGCCACGCCGCGGTGATCGCCGAAATCAAGAAGGCCTCGCCCAGCAAGGGCGTGATCCGCGCTGCGTTCGACGTCGAAGCGATCGCGCGCAGCTACCAAACCGCAGGCGCGACTTGTCTCTCGGTACTCACCGACGAGCGTTTCTTCATGGGTCATGATCGCAATCTAGGGCTAGCACGTGCCGCCGCCACGTTGCCGATCCTGCGCAAGGATTTCGTGGTCGACCGGTGGCAGATCTTCGAGGCGCGCGCCCTCGGTGCGGACTGCATCTTGCTGATCGCGGCTGCGCTCGGCGAGGAAATGGCGGATTTCCATGCCACGGCGAAGTCACTTGGCATGGACGCTTTGGTCGAAGTCCATGATCGCGCGGAGCTCGATCGCGCCGTTGCGATCGGCGCCGACATGATTGGTGTCAACAACCGCGACCTGCGCACGTTCGAGACCACGCTCGAGACGACGCTCAGCTTGCTGCCGCACGTGCCGGCCGATGCATTGCTCGTGACCGAGAGCGGCATTCACACCAGGAAGCAGGTCGCCGATCTGCGCGCGCATGGCGTGCATGCGTTTCTGGTGGGTGAAGCCTTCATGCGGGCAGCCGATCCCGGCCGCGCGCTCGCCGGACTCTTTGCAGGCGATCGGTAGTCGACTCAGGTGTAGTATCCAACGCAGCGCCGAGCCACTTGCGAAGAAACAAAGTCGAAGATCACGTGACACGTACCCTGGCATATCTGCCGCTCGTGCTTCTGCTGCTGGCGCCCAACCTACTGGCCGAGGTGAACGGCTCGAACGACCTCGGCTTCACGTCGCAGCACACGCTCGTCATCGCCGCGCCACGCGCGCGCGTCTTCACGGCGTTGACGAGTGAAATCGACCGATGGTGGGATGCCGCGCACTCCTACAGTGGCAGTGCAGCGAACTTCAGTCTCGATGCACGGCCCGGTGGTTGCTTCTGCGAGGCCATGCCGCACGGCGGCGTGGAGCACATGCGTGTCGTGTTCGTGGCGCAAGACAGCGAGCTGCGCATGCAAGGTGGGCTCGGTCCACTGCAGACCATGGCCGTCTCGGGCAGCATGCAATTCCTGCTCGACGACGTCGCCGGCGGCACGCGGCTGCGATACTCCTACTCGGTCGGCGGTTACCATGGTGACGGTCTCGCAGCAGTCGCGCCGGCGGTCGACTCGGTACAACTCGGACAGCTCGAACGTCTGAAGCGGTACATCGAAACCGGTAATCCGGCCGTCATCGAGTCGACATGAGGATTTGATCCGTTGCAGCTCGTCTTCCTGTTCGGTCCCACGGCATCCGGCAAGCTCACCGTTGCCAAAGCGCTCTGTGAACGGCGTGGTTTCAAGCTCTTTCATCGCCATCTCGTCGAGGACATGGCGAGCACGGTATTCGAGTGGGGCACGCCAAACTACATTCGCGTACGCGAGTACAACATCCTGCAGGTGTTTCGCGAGGCCGTGGATGCCAATTTCTCGTTGGTATTCACGTTCGTACCGGAGAAGACCACCCGCGAATCGTTCATCTCTCACACGGCTGTAGTGGTGGAGCGGTTGGGCGGGCAGGTGTGCTTCGTCGAATTGACTTGCCCCGAAGAAGTGATCGAAACGCGCATTGCGAACGTAGATCGCAAGGCTTGGGGCAAGATCACAGACGTGAGCCGGTACCGAAAGCTCAAGGCCGATGGCGCCTTCGAGTTCCGGCGCATGCCGACGCCGTTGGTGCGGATCGATACCAACGAGGTGGATGCCGCCGAAGCGGCGCGCCGAATCGACGTGGCATTGGGATAGACGAAGATCGGGGTCACCAAAATGGTGACAGTTACCGATTTCAAGATCGAGCGTGCAGTCACGCCTGTGAAGGCTTCGAAATCGGTAACTGTCACCATTTTGGTGACAGTCCCGAATTTCGGAGTACGTCGCCCTCGGTACGTCCCTGTGCCTCTAGCGGGCCGACGTGGCAACCCCGTCGGGGCCGCCGCCGGACCCTTCCTTGGGTCCGGCATCAACCTGACTCGAATGTCGCTAGCGCGTGCCGTAGACGACCATGGTCTTGCCCTTCACGGACACGAGCCCTTGGTCGACCAACGTCTTCAGCACCCGACCCACCATCTCGCGCGAGCAGCCGACGATACGACCAATCTCCTGGCGCGTGATCTTGATCTGCATGCCATCGGGGTGCGTCATCGCGTCGGGTTGACGCGTGAGATCGAGCAGTGTGCGCGCGACACGACCCGTGACGTCGAGGAATGCCAAGTCGCTGACCTTCTGCGTCGTCTTGCGTAAGCGCTCGGCAAGCTGACGGCCCACCGAGTACAGTAGCTCGGTGTGGCGTTCGGCCAGTTCTTTGAATTTCGCATACGACAGCTCGGCCACCTCGCACTCGGTCTTGGCTTTGACCCACGCCGAACGCGGATGATCCTCGAGAAACAGCGGCATCTCGCCGAAGAAATCACCCTTGTTGAGATACGAGACGATGATCTCGCGGCCGGATTCATCTTCGACGAGCACGGTCACCGAGCCCTTCAGGATGTAGTAGATCGAATCACTCTTGTCGCCCGCGTAGATCAATGTGCTCTTGGCGGGATATTTGCGACGGTGTGCCGCCGTGAGGAACGCATCGAGATGCGGTCGTTCCACCGCGTCGATCGGCCCCATCCCTCGTCCGAGCGGCCGCTTGACGACCACACCGTTGGTTTGCGGATTCTTCACAGCAAGCATGTTTGACGCTCCTTCGTGACGTGCCTTGCGGATCGAACTCTGGCATAGACGTGAACACATCGACGACGATTGTTCGACGAGCGGCACAGTTTTGGTTGCCGAACGGTAGGGGTTAACATCAACAACCGAGAAGCCATCACGAGATTACATTCTCGCCTTGCCATGAGCCGTATTTTCGCGTTGGAGGCGCCTCGAGTACACCGCGAAATTACGGCCTCTTTCGTGACGCGCTTCACACTCGCCTCGCGGCGCCGCGTGGCAAAGCGTCTGCTCGCCGCGACCACCGCGAATGCCGGGTCAACGGCAACGGCTGCGAGAGCCACATTAGCCGCGATGGCCACGCTTACAGCCTTGGTCGGCTGCACGTCGACCGACGATGGGATTGCGGTCGGCACCGTCGAGCGCGACCGCATCGAACTCGCCAGTTCGTTTCTCGAACCGCTCACGGCACGACACGTGGAAGAAGGCATACGCGTTGCGGCGGGGACGTTGGTCGCCGAGCAATCGCAAGTGCGCATCAATGCGCAGCTGAGGCGCGCGGAAGCCGAACGCGATCGCACCGAGGCCCGTCTGGCCGAGCTCATTCGCGGGCCACGCCAAGAGTTGGTTCGCGAAGGAATGGCCCGGGTCGACCGGGCCGAGGCGTTGCGTCGCGATGCCGAGCTCGAGCTGAAGCGCGTATCCGACCTCATCGCACGGGGGTTCGCCTCGGTTGCCCAGGTCGATCAGTTGAAGGCGCAGCGCGACTCGGCGGTCGCATCGCTCGCCGAAGCACAGGCCAACCTCGATTCACTGGTGACCGGCACCACCGCGGAAGAACTAGCGCAGGCGCGAGCCGCACTCGCCGCCGCCGTGGCACAGATCGACGAGCTGAATGAGCAGGCGAACCGCTTGAACCACATTGCGCCGGTCGATGCCATCGTCGAAGCACTGCCATACGAAGTCGGCGAAATTCCGCCGGTCGGTGCGCCAGTCGCCGTGTTGCTGCGCGCTGACGCACCGTTTGCGCGGGTGTACGTTCCCGAGCAAATTCGCGCGCGGATCAAGCCCGGCACCCGCGCATCGATCCACGTCGACGGCATCGAAACGCCGTTACCGGGCCGCATCCGCTACCTGTCGCACGACGCGAGCTTCACGCCCTATTTCGCCCTCACGAGGCACGACCGAGGCCGACTCACTTACGTGGCCGAGGTGGATTTCGAGACCGACAACGACATTCCAGCCGGCACGCCGCTCGAAGTTCGATTCGATGGCGTAGCGAATGAGTGAGCACGCTGTCGCCGTGCGAACCAGCCACGTCTCGAAACATTTCGGTAGCGTGGTGGCGGTCGACGACGTCACGCTCACCATTCCGCGTGGCGTGGTGTTCGGATTCCTGGGTCCGAACGGATCGGGCAAATCCACCACCATTCGCCTGCTATGCGGGTTACTCACCCCGACCAGTGGCGACGTCGACGTGCTCGGCCACCACATGCCCGAGGACGCCGAGGCGGTCCGCAGCCGCATCGGCTACATGACGCAGAAGTTCTCCCTCTACGACGACCTGTCGGTGGCGGAGAACCTCGATTTCGTAGGTCGCATTCAGGGGCTCGGCAGCGCAGTGCTCGACGAACGCATCGCCGAGCTTGCCGAACGCTATCAGCTCGAAGAGTTCATCGGCCGCCGGGCGGCAACGCTCTCCGGTGGTCAGCGGCAACGGCTAGCACTGGCGGCGGCCATCATCCACGAGCCCGAACTCGTGTTCCTCGACGAGCCGACCAGTGCCGTGGATCCGGAAAGCCGACGCGACTTCTGGGAAGCACTGTTCGATCTGGTCGCGCGTGGCATGACGATTCTGGTGTCCACCCACTTCATGGACGAGGCCGAGCGCTGCCACGAGCTCGCCATCCTCGATCGCGGCCGATTGAAGGCAGTCGGTTCGCCGGTCGAGCTGATCGGGTCGGTACCAGCGCACGTCGTGCTGGTCAATGCGCGCCAGCCGCGCCGCGCCGTCGAAGCGCTGCGCGAGCAAACCGCAATCGTGGGGCTCGCGCAAATCGGCCAACACCTGCGCGTGATGGTCGCGGAGCATGTCGACGATCCCGTCGCGCTGGTCGGCCAGCTGTTGAGTTCGGCGCACGTCGAGGCGACGGCGGAGCCGACGTCACCAAACCTCGAAGACGTGTTCATCGCATTCACATGAGTACGCAGCGACGCATGGGGGCGCTGATCACGAAGGAGTTCCGGCAGCTCAGGCGCGATCGCATCACGTTTGCAATGATCATCGGCATTCCCGCCATTCAACTAGTGCTGTTCGGCTATGCCATCAACTTCGACGTTCGGCATCTGCCGGCAGCTGTCGCCGATCTCGCCAACACGAGCTACTCACGCGCGCTGGTCCAGGAATTCGCACACTCGCAAGTGCTGACGATCGTCGATCACGTCGGTACGGCCGAGGCCCTCGAGCTAGCGCTAGAACGCGGTGAGGTTCGGGTTGGCATTCTCGTGCCGACGGACTTCGAGCGCCGGCGGCTCGATCCATCGCGACCAATTGTCCAGCTACTCGTGGACGGCACCGATCCGGTGTTGATGGGCATCGCCAGCCAGCTTGCGGCGATCACGCTGCCGGGACGTACTACGACGCGCACGGAGCCCATCGTTGCAGTACGCAACTACTACAATCCCGAACGGCGCTCGCCGGTCAATACGGTGCCCGGTCTCATCGGCGTCATCCTGACGCTCACCATGGTGTTGTTCACGGCCATCGCCATCGTGCGTGAACGTGAACGCGGCAACATCGAGTTTTTGATCGCGACACCGGTTCGACCGTGGGAGCTCATGGTGTCCAAGATCGTGCCGTATCTCGGCATCGGCATCGTGCAGGTGACCCTCGTGCTGTTGCTCGGTGATCTCCTGTTCTCGGTTCCGATCGAAGGCAGCTTGTTCGAGCTCTACCTCGGTACGCTGCTGTTCGTCGCCACTTCGCTGGCCGTAGGTCTGGTGATCTCGACGTTCGCAGAGACGCAATTTCAGGCGATTCAGATGACCATCTTTCTACTCATGCCCTCGATCCTCATCTCCGGCTTCGTGTTTCCGTTCGAGGGTATGCCCGAGATCATTCAATGGATCGCAGAGGGCCTGCCGATGACGCACTACGTGCGCATCGTCAAAGGCATCATGTTGCGCGGCGCGGAACTCGTGGACTTGATGCGCGGCGTCGCGACCCTGGCTGCCGTTGGCGCGGTTGCGATGGGTGTGGCGATACTGAGATTCCGAAAGCGCATCGATTGAGGGAGTTCGCCGCTGCCGCTCGCGTCAGCCCGACGACTACGCAACGGCGATCCAACCGTGACTCACACCGGTCGACCAAGCAACGTCCAGCGCAAAGCCGAACATCAGCAACAAGGTCGCTCGGCGCACATAGTCGAAAACGTACGCGACCTGCCACAGCGGCCAAATCGCGCCCGGAAAGTCGGGGGGGCGTACCGTTGGGGCCGTTTTGCATAAGGCCCGCCACGCGCGCACCAAAGTGGGAAATGCGAGCAAGACCAGGAGCGTGGTCCATGGCAGATCACCGACCACCGCCAACGCGATCAGCAGCGGCACCTGAATCGCCAGCATCCAGCGTGTAATCGCTCGCGCCCGCTGGTCGCCGAGCACGGCCGGCAGCGTGTACACCCCTTTCCCGACGTCGGCCGCACGCTTGTCGATGTGCTTGGCGAAGATCACGGCACTGGGCCCAAGTGCCAACGCGCAACTCGCGAAAGCCACGGGCCACGACCACGCACCGGCGATGGCGGCATAGGTCCCGCCGATCATGAGTGGCCCCCAGACCGCGAGCACCGTCACCTCGCCGAGCGCCAGCTGCTTGAGTGGCCAGGTATAGAACAGCAGCGCCACACTGCCGAGCGCGATCGGCAAGATCACAACCGAACCGCACACGGCCGTCAGGATCGCCGCACAGACAGCCGCTCCCGCCCCGACCCCGAAAAGTGCGGTGAGGAACGCACGTTTCGTCATCAAGCCGTGGGCCAGCGCGTGCACGCCGTACTCGACCCGGTAGTAGCCGGGCGAATCCACGCCGCGGCGATAGTCCACCCAATCGTTCAACAGATTGTTCGTCGCGTGCGCAAGCAGCAAACCGACGAGCACCACAGCGAACACGGTTCCATCGACGTGCGCGTCGCGCCAAGCGAGCGCGGCGCCGAACAATGCAGAGCCAAGCGTCATGACCAGCACAGGCGCACGCACGGCAAACGCCAGCCGCGACCACCAAGGCAGTCGCCGCCAGGTGTCGACGTCCATCCGAACAACGGCCGTGAACGGCGCAAAGGCCGCCCCGGTGAGTGCTTCAGAAGCGATAGCTCGACTCGGTCATGGCGCGCGAAACGAGAGTCATGAGCGCCTTCACTGGCTCTGCGAATGGCGCCCCGCCCGCTTCCAGCGCATGCGTGCCGTGCCGCTCCTCGTCCTCGTGCATCTGCACGACAACCGCTCGGCTACGGACATCGTTGGTCGGCAGAGAATCGAGATGGCGCTCGAGATGCGCACACACTTGCTCCTCGGTCGCCGCCACGAAACCGAGGCTGACGCGATCGCCGAGCAAGCCGGTCGCGGCACCGATGGCGTACGACAGCCCATACCACACGGGATTGAGCACGCTCGGCCGACTGCCGAGCTCATCCAGTCGGTCGTTGCACCAGGCAAGGTGGTCCTCTTCCTCTTGGGCCGCGCGTAGCAGCGTTGCGCGCACCTTCTCGTTGCGCGCCACCAATGCCTGGCCTTCGTAGAGCGCTTGGGCGCACACCTCGCCGGCATGGTTGACGCGCATCAATCCCGCCGCGTGAGCTCGCTCATCGGGCGACATCGCCGCATCGGCAGCTGCGTCGGCGACTGCTTCGGCTGGCGAGGCTCGCTCGGCCGCGTGTCTGCCGCTCACGGTGCGAATGAATCGGTCGAAGCCAAGCACCAATGCATCGATTGGAGTCTTGTCGCGCATCAGCCAAGGCCCCGCAACTGGCGGCCACCGAGCAGGTGCATGTGGAGATGGAACACGGTCTGACCGCCTTCGGCGTTGCAATTCATGATCAACCGGTAGCCGCTCTCGTCGATGCCACGTGCCTTCGCCAGTGCCCTGGCACACGTTGTCAGCTTGGCAATGACGATGGCGTCTCCTTCTGGTACGTCGTTCACGGAGGCAATGTGCACTTTTGGAATAATCAGCACGTGCACGGGCGCTTGCGGGCTGACGTCGTTGAACGCAAGCAGCTCGTCGTCCTCGTAGACGATGTCGCCGGGGATGGCACGGTCGACGATCTTGCAGAAGATGCAATTGGCGTTCATGCCTCTCTCGCACGAATTCGAGCGACCAATGTAGCGAATCGGCATTGCCGATTGAAGCAAGGAGGCTGATCGGCCGATGGGTGACACGCGCGATCTATCATTGATTCTCGATTCGCGAATTCCGTTGATTGCGATCGAGTCACCCGACGAGCGGCGCGTCCTCTCGCACCTCCTGCAATTTGCCATGCACCGGGGTCTCGCATTCTACGAGTGGTCGGCAACGCGGGGGTTGCGACGCGGCGGACTCACATCCCCCGCCGCGCCATCCGTCGAGTTCGCGGATCCCAGCGAGGTGCTGACGCACATCTTCGCCACACCCGGTCCTGCGCTATATGGCCTCTGCGACATCCACCCCTACTTGAGCAACGAGCCGAAGGTGATCCGCCACCTGAAAGACATCGCGCTCGACTACGACCGGCTCGGCAACACGTTGGTGCTGATCAGCCACGCCATCGCGGTGCCGGCCGAACTCGGCCGCGTGACCGCGTCCTTCAAGTTGCGCCTACCGAGCGACGAGGAGCTGATGGCGATGGTGCGCAGCCAGGCACGGGCCTGGGCCAAGCTCAATGCCGGCAGGAAAGTGAAGACCGATGGCGCGACGCTGAGCAAGCTCATCGCCAACCTACGCGGTGTCACACACGCCGATGCGCAGGTGCTGATTCGCCATGCGATCTTCGCCGACGGCGCGATTGGTGAGTCCGACATTCCCGGGGTGAATCGGCTGAAATTCGACCTGCTCGATGCCGAAGGCGTGCTGCACTACGAGCACGACACCGAGTCGTTCGCGAGCATCGCCGGTCTCGACAACCTGAAGGCCTGGGTGCGACTCAGACAGGATGCGTTCCTGTCGGGAAAGCCGACGGATCGTCCGAAGGGCGTGTTGTTGCTCGGCGTGCAAGGCAGCGGCAAGAGCCTGGCGGCCAAATCGGTGGCCGGCCAATTCGGCGTACCGCTCTTGCGGCTCGACTTTGGCGCCCTGTACAACAAATACCACGGCGAGACCGAACGCAACTTGCGCAACTCCCTTCAGCAAGCCGAACTCATGGCGCCGTGTGTGCTGTGGATGGACGAAATCGAAAAAGGCATTGCGGTCGGCGACTCCGACAACGCAACCAGCAAGCGCGTGCTCGCCACTCTGCTGACGTGGATGGCGGAGAACAAGCGGTCGGTATTCCTGGTCGCAACCGCCAATGAGATCGCCGACTTGCCGCCCGAAATCATGCGCAAGGGGCGTTTGGACGAGGTGTTCTTCGTCGATCTGCCCGATCTGGCCACCCGCCGCGAGATCTTCCGCATCCACTTCGACAAACGCGATCTCGACCCATCGACCTTCGATCTCGACGCACTCGCGCAAGCGACCGAAGGCTTCACCGGTGCCGAGATCGAGGAATCGATCGTCTCAGCGCGCTATCTGTGCGCGTCCAAGGATGCACCCGTGTGCACGCAGGAGACGCTCGACGCAGTCGCTCGCACCTACCCCCTGTCGGTGCTGCGCGCGGACGCGATCGACAGGCTACGGACCTGGGCGCTGGGACGAACCGTACCTGCATGACATTGCCGATCGCCATGCCTGCGCGCATGGCGGCGGTCAACGCTCGGCATCGGCATCCAGGCCGAGCCGCATCGCCAAGAACGCCCACCAAGCCCGCTCGGCGACCGTGCCGCCGCGCAAGGTCAGCGCGCTCTGCGCCGGCAGCGCCGGAAGCACTCGGCGCGGATCGCCCTGCACCGCCACGGCGCGCCGTTTGCCATCGGCCGCCGCCCAGCGCACGAGATGCGCCGCAAGCAGCTCGGAAAATGCCGCCGTCGGTAGCCGCATGACCCGGCCCGAGCTCGCCATCATCACCGTCGCATTGCGATCGCTGCCGAGCAGCAAGCCGTCCTCGCCGAAGCCGCTGCCTGCCGGCAGACGGCCGAGCAGGCGACCGTCGCGCAGCACGGCCACGCGACCGGCTGCAACCACGAAGTAGCCATCCGCGGCATCGCCCTGATTGAAGACCGCCTCACCGGCGGCCAGATCGACCGGCGATAAGCTGCGGAACAACGCCTGCAGGACGGGCGGTGGTAACCGCGCAACGCCCGCACCGAGAAACGCCTCGCGCCAATCCTGCTTCGGCAACGCGGCCACGACGCCACCGAGCTCGGCGACCTCGTAACCGTCGACCGGCGCGCCATCGAGCAAGAACGCAACCGGCGCCGGCTCGACCCAGACGAGTGTACAGTCGCTCAGCGTGATGACATGGCCGTCGGTCCCACGCCGCCCCAGTAGCGGCACCCGCGCCGTGGACGACCCACTGGCAACCACCAACGGTTCGCGCCGTGGGCGGTACCAGCGCACGGTGCCTTCGACCAGCAGCAGGCGGCCGCGGCGCGCTAGCCGCGCATCGATGCGCCGGCCGCGGGCGACACGGACGATTCGTGCATGCCGGGCGAGTGTGGCCAGCGCCGGCCAATCGAGCGCTTCGAATCCTTGGTAGCGGCGCAGTAGTTGCTCGAGCATGACCGGCAAAGGTAGTTGCACCGGCACATCCGCTCTGCGCGCCGAACGATCGGGATCTCGTACGCGATCGGCGTCGATCAGTGGCGG